>NZ_JBFODF010000021.1:0-161181 GCF_040908165.1 Aeromonas sp. R6-1 | reverse complement strand
TAAAAAACCGCCTCCCCGGCACTCCGTGGCCCATGGAATTAGAAACACGTCCACTACACTGACCTCACCGGACAGTGGTCGTCTGCTTTTTGGAGGCTGAGTCCCCGTCAAAAAACCTGACCCAGGGGAAGCTGCGGACCCGTGAGTGGTGGCACCTTGGTGACCCCGTTTAGGAATGTGATCGAATCCGAGTCCCCGTCCGGCACTATTTTGTGATGGAGGGGTATTCATGAAAAAGCACAACACTGAACACGGTTTACCGATCATCCATGCCTTCGCCGCGGGCATCGATATCGGTTCGCGGTTCCATGTGGTTGCGGTGCCCACCGCGCTCGCCGAAGAACCAGTGCAAACCTTTCAGGCTTTCACGGCAGACCTGGAGCGTATGGCTGCTTGGTTGGTCGAGCTTGGGATCACCACCGTGGCAATGGAGTCAACGGGCGTGTATTGGATACCCGTGTATGAGATCCTGGAGACCCATGGCTTACAGGTCATCTTAGCTAACGCCAGGGATGCCCGGGCCGTACCAGGGCGAAAAACCGACGTCAACGATGCGCAATGGATCCAGCGCCTGCATGCTTGCGGTCTACTGCGCGCCAGCTTCCATCCTGAGCGGGAGATCGCCGCGCTGCGCAGTTATCTGCGGCTACGTGAACGTCACCTCGATTACGCTGCGGCTCATATCCAGCACATGCAAAAGGTGCTCACCCACATGAATCTGCAATTGCAGCATGTGGTGAGTGACATCACCGGCGCCACCGGTATGCGGATCATCCGTGCCATTGTCGCAGGAGAGCGCAATGCCACGATGCTCGCCGCCATGCGCGACCTGCGCTGTCAGTCGAGCGTCGAAACTATCCAACGTGCGCTGGTTGGCAATTACCAGCCCGAGCATGTGTTTGCCTTGAGTCAGGCACTGGCCATGTACGACGCCTACCAGGCCCAGATTTCTCTCTGTGATGAACAGATTGCCCAAAGCTTGCAACAACTCTCTCGTGGAAAGCCCCGCCCCAGCGAAGCGCTACCCAAGCCTCGCCACCGTACCCGGCAACCGAACGCACTCAACTTCGATGTGCGCACCTTGCTCTATCAGCTGGTCGGTATCGATCTGACTCAAATCCATGGCATTGGCCCTTACCTGGCACTGCGTCTGGTGGCCGAGTGTGGAACGGACCTGAGTCGCTGGCGAACGGCCCAACACTTCACCTCCTGGCTGACACTGGCTCCGGGCTGCCGGATCAGTGGCGGCAAGGTGTTGTCAGCTCATACTCGCAAGACCAAGAATCGAGTGACCGCCCACTTACGACTGGCAGCGGTGACCATTGGCAGAACAAATACGGCGCTGGGGGCATTCTATCGACGGTTGTCGGCGCGTATCGGCAAAGCGAAGGCTGTCACCGCCACCGCGCGCAAGATTGCGGTCTTGTTCTACAACGCAATGCGTTTTGGTATGGAATATCAGGATCCCGGCGCCGACCACTATGAGCAGCAGTACCGCGAGCGGGTGGTCAAGGGATTGCACCGGCGGGCCGCCGAGTTTGGTTTCACCCTACAGGCAATCGAGGATGTTTCTTAGGAAGGCCGCCGCGTACTTTGCCAAGCTGTCAGGGTAAGGTACGCCTTCATCCGGGAGCACGCGTCCGCACATCCCATCCGCAGACTGTGTCGGATGATGAATGTCCACCCGAGCGGTTATTACGCCTGGCAGCACCAGCCTTTATCTGCCCGAGCCCTGGAAGACCAACGCCTTCTTGGCCAGATCAAGCAATGTTGGCTAGAAAGCGGGGGCATCTATGGTTATCGCAAGATCCGGGATGACCTGCGAGAAATGGGCGAGACCTGTGGGAAACACCGGGTGGCGCGATTAATGCGTCATGAAGGTTTACGTTCACAAACCGGTTATCGCCGCCGTCCCGGTCATTATGGTGGCCGGCCAACGGTGGTTGCACCGAACCATCTTGAACGCCAGTTCGATGTGACTGAGCCAAATAAGGTCTGGATAACAGACATCACTTATATCCGAACCCATGAAGGTTGGCTCTATCTGGCCGCGGTATTGGATTTGTTCTCACGACAAGTCATTGGTTGGTCAATAGGGCCACGTATCGACCGAGAGCTGGCTATCAGCGCGTTACTGATGGCGGTGTGGCGACGGCGACCGGAGCAGGAAGTGCTGGTTCATTCCGACCAAGGGAGCCAGTTTAGCAGCTATGACTGGCAGGATTTGTTGCGGGATCATCGGCTTAAGGCCAGCATGAGCAGACGTGGCAATTGTCATGATAACGCGGTGGCGGAGAGTTTCTTCCAGCTCCTAAAACGCGAGCGGATCCGACGTAAAACCTATGCGGATCGCGGGAAGCCCGACAGGATGTGTTCGATTACATTGAAATGTTTTACAACCCCAAGCGCCGGCACAGTTTCAACAATGGGCTATCGCCAGTAGAGTGTGAAAAGCAATATTTCGAGCGGCTCGAAAGTGTCTAGAGAAGCCGGGGCGATTCAAGAAGGCAACCACAGGGAGGTGGTGATGGATCCAATTTCTTATCTTTTTTCGGCTTATCTCAATCTGGTGCAGCAACAGGTGACGGATATCTATGGCACCGAGCTAAAAACGCTGGTAGTGCCCTATGAGGGAGAGCAGGTTCCCTTCTCTTTCCAGCTCTGGCAGATAAAACAGCAAAGTGTCTGCCGTCCCTACGAGCAAGATGTGCGGCGCTTCAGTCAGTGCACGGTCAAGGCGCAGGCACTGTTTGGCAAACTGTGTGATGACCTGACACGGCAAGACGACAGCAGTTGGCAGCTTCCCAAGTACCGCACCATGTACTGCTCGGCGGCTGTCGGTTATCGCCCCATGATTGCGGAGATCGCCGACGCCCAGCCGAGCCCGGGGAAGCTCGCGGAGCGGGCCTGTAATCAGGCTATTCTGGCGGCCATGGGCAGTGATGACGAAACCCTGCTGGCCCAGCGTGACAAGGCGTGTGCTGCCGTGCGTTAAGGTATTTCCCTAGTCAAAATAAGTGGTTAGCCCTCCTGTGCACCATGCCACAGTTTCTATTGAGGCGGGTGGGTATGATGGTGCGGCAATCACCATGACAGGGAGCAAGCATGATCAGCCATATCGACCATCTGGTATTGACGGTCAGCGACATTGAGCGGGCGGTGGCATTTTACAGCGGCGCCTTCAAGATGGAGCCCATCACCTTCGGGGCGGGGCGCCGGGCGCTGCGCTTTGGCAACCAGAAGATCAATTTGCAGTTGCTGGGGGAGGAGGCGCGCAACCGGGCGCAGGTGGGGTCGGGGGATCTCTGCCTCATCACCCGCTGGCCCCTGGATCAGGTGATGGCCCAGCTGGCGAGCCAGGGGGTCGAAATCGTGGAGGGGCCTGTGATGAAAAGCGGTGCCTGTGGCCCCATCGAATCGGTCTATTGCCTGGACCCGGATCGGAACCTCATCGAGATCAGCCGTTATTGCTGAGCTCCTGGCGCATCAGGGCCGGTTCTCTTCCCCTTTGGCGAGGGCCCTGCGCAGTAGAGGGCGCAAGCTGAGTACCATGCCGATGAAGAGCAGCAGATAGCCCAGGGGCAGCAGGGCGAAGGGCTCGTGCAGGAATCCCTGTGTATCCACTGTGGTGCCCAGCAGGTTGAAGGCCACAAAGCAGCCGAGCCCGGCCAGGATCAGCAGGGCGCCTATGGTCGTTGTCATCTCGTTCTCCTCGTTCACGTATGGAAGAGGGGGGAGGGTGTCATGGCTGGGTGAAGCGAGCGTGAAGTGGCGTCGGGCATGCAACCTGCGTCGCCCAGGTTAAAGCAACAGCTATGCAGATAACACAACAGGGCAGCCATGGGCTGCCCTGTTGCTTTGGGGGATGTCACGGGAAATGGCGTGACTAGCAGACCCCTTGCGCCAGCATGGCGTCGGCCACCTTGACGAAGCCGGCAATATTGGCGCCGCTTTCGTAGTTCACATGGTCATCATCCTGACCGTAACGGACACAGGTGGCATGGATGCTGGTCATGATCCCCTTGAGGCGGGCGTCCACCTCCTCCCGGGTCCAGGAGAGGCGCTGGGCATTTTGGCTCATCTCGAGGCCCGAGGTGGCAACCCCGCCGGCGTTGGCCGCCTTGCCCGGGGCGAACAGCACCTTTGCTTCGTGGAAGAGACGGATGGCGGCGGCGCTGGAGGGCATGTTGGCCCCCTCGGCCACCAACTGCACGCCGTTGGCAATAAGCTGCACCGCATCTTCGGCATCCAGCTCGTTCTGGGTGGCGCAGGGGAGGGCGACGTCGGTCGCCAGGTGCCAGGGGGTACGGCCGCTGAAGAACTCGAGCCCGAGCTCATGGGCGTAATCGGCGACCCGCTTGCGCTGCTCGTTTTTAAGCGCCATCAGGCGGGCCAGCTTCTCGGGGGTGAAGCCGTCCGGATCATAGACGGTGCCGCCGGAGTCGGAGGCGGTGATGACGCGGGCGCCGAGGGCCATCGCCTTCTCGATGGCGTATTGGGCCACGTTGCCCGAGCCCGACACCGAGACCCGCAGGCCATCGAGGGACTGGCCGCGATGGGCCAGCATGGCGTCGACAAAGTAGAGCAGGCCGTAGCCGGTGGCTTCCGGGCGAATGAGGCTGCCGCCAAAGGAGAGTCCCTTGCCGGTGAAGACGCACTCGGCGCTGTTGGTGAGCTTCTTCATCATGCCCGCCATGTAGCTCACCTCGCGCCCGCCCACCCCGATGTCGCCCGCCGGCACGTCGGTGTTGGCCCCCAGGTGGCGATAGAGCTCCAGCATCAGGGCCTGGCAGAAGCGCATCACTTCTCCTTCGCTCTTGCCCTTGGGATCGAAATCGCTGCCCCCCTTGCCGCCGCCCATGGGCAGGGTAGTGAGGGCGTTCTTGAAGGTCTGCTCGAAGGCGAGGAATTTCAGCACAGAGAGATCCACCGAGGGGTGGAAGCGCATGCCGCCCTTGAAGGGGCCGATGGCGGAGCTGTGCTGCACCCGGTAGCCGCGATTCACCTGCACCTGGCCCTGGTCATCCACCCAGCTCACCCGAAACTGCACGAGGCGCTCGGGCTCCACCAGTCGCTCCAGCAGGCCGTGTTGCAGGTAGCGGGGGTGGCGCTCCACATAGGGCCAGATGGAGGCGATCACCTCGCTCACGGCCTGGATGAACTCGGGCTGGTGGGGGTTGCGGCTGGCGACCTGGGCCAGAAAGGCCTCCTGGGAGAGGGAATGACTCATCTTTAACTCCTGTCATGAATGATGAAAGTGGCGTCCTGCCAGAGAGGGGATCATGCCCGTCTTCACGGTTAACGGTTCGCGGGGGCTTAAGGGGGCCCGTTCTTGCGTCCCGATGCGCTTGTCATTTCCCGTCGTCGGCGGGTCAGAGCAGATAATTCGCGATGACCAAAATCTTTTTATGCATTTTTGCTGGATAAATATCAAGCGTTAGATCATCTGGCTATCTGCCAAAGGCCGCACCCTATCTTCGGCGGCGGGGGCCCGGCCCATGAAGTGAGCACCATGAAGTGAAAAGAGGCGGGGAGTGCGCGGTGCAGCCCAATCAGGGCCGCGGCGTCACCGCACGCTGGATAATGGGGGGCTGCTGCTGCATCAAGGGCTGCCCCCCTGTGAGCCAGCGGCCAGGGTGCGACGGGGCCGGGCGCGGGCGCGTGCAATGTGCTACTGTAGCGGCGTTTTTTGCCGAACATGCAGGGCGCAGGCCCTTATTTCATGGAGTTGTATGCAGACGAACCCGACCACAGCGCGGCTGATCCAGCCAGCCATTCTCAAGGCCCATCCGACCGGGGAGGTGACCCATGCTGGCCGATGAATCCATGCGCCTGAACAAATACATCAGCGAGAGCGGCATCTGCTCCCGTCGTGAGGCCGATCGTTTCATCGAGCAGGGCAACGTCTTCATCAACGGCAAGCGGGCCGGGGTGGGGGATCAGGTGTTTGCCGGGGATCTGGTCAAGGTCAACGGTCAGGTGATCGAGCCGCGCGAAGCCGACAGCCTGGTCTTCATCGCCCTCAACAAGCCGGTGGGCATCGTCAGCACCACGGAGGCGGGGGAGAAGGACAACATCGTCGACTTCGTCAACCACAGCACCCGCATCTTCCCCATAGGGCGCCTCGACAAGGACTCCCAGGGGCTCATCTTCCTTACCAACCACGGGGATCTGGTGAACAAGATCCTGCGGGCGGGCAACGATCACGAGAAAGAGTACCTGGTGACCGTGGACAAGCCGGTGACCGACGAGTTCGTCCGGGGCATGGGGGCCGGGGTGCCCATCCTCGGCACCGTCACCAAGAAGTGCAAGGTGAAGCGAGAGGCGCCCTTCGTGTTTCGCATCACCCTGGTGCAGGGGCTCAACCGCCAGATCCGCCGCATGTGCGAGCACTTCGGCTTCGAGGTGACCAAGCTCGAGCGCATCCGCATCATGAACGTCAGCCTCAAGGGGCTGCCGGTGGGGGAGTGGCGCGATCTCACCGACGACGAGCTGATCGAGCTGTTCAAGCTGATTGAGGACTCCTCCTCCGAGGCCAAACCGGCCAAGGGGGCTCAGGTTGCCAAGCCCAAGGCGGCTGCGGCCGGCACCCCGGCCCAGGGCAAGAAGCCGCGGCGCAGCGACGATCACGAGATCGGCGGGCGGCCCAATGTGCCGGGGCCCGAGGCCTTCGAGAAGAAGAGCCCCGCAGGCAAGGGCGGGGCGGGTAAAGGAGGGGCTGCCAGCAAAGGAGGGGCAGGTAAAAGCGCGCCCGGCAAGGGGGGCAAACCCGCCCCGGGCAAACCGCGGCCAGGGCAGGGCGGGCGCCAGAAGAAGGGGCGCTGAGCGCCAGGCCTTCCCGCACCCTGATGAACAACACCGGCCAAGGCCGGTGTTGTGCTTTCTGGCCCCCAAGGCCGGTGCTCGCCGGATCAGGCAGGCTTGTGGCCTGCCGTCTGCACAGCCATGGCCTGCTCCGGGGGCAGGCCCATGGCCCTTGGGTAGTGGCGCGGGTTGAGACGCACCACCAGCAGGCTCATCAGGATCAGGGCGCCGAGCTGCCACTGCCAGGCGGCGGCGAAGTCACCGCTTGCATGGTGCAGGCGGGCCGCCACCCAGGGGCCGGTAGCCGCCACCATGAAGCCAACCCCCTGCATCAGGGCGCAGAGGGCGCCCGCCCGGCGCGGGTCGGGCAGGTGATCCAGCGCAATCACCATGATGAGGGAGAAGCTCCCCCCAAGCCCGGCGCCGCACAGCAAACACCAGAGCAGGGGGGCTGTCTGGGGAGCGAGCCAGAGGCCGCCAAAGCCCGCCAGCTGCATGGCGATGGCCAGCGCCATCCAGGGGCGGCGGTCCAGCCGACCGGCTGCCAGCAGAGGCAGGCCAAGGCCGCTCGCGGTCTGGGCCAGGGCGAGCCAGGCCACCAGCTCGCCCCCTTGCTGGGCGCTCCAGCCCGCCGCCATGTAGGCCGGGGCCAGCCAGGCCACGACGATGCCGTAGCCGCTGTTGATGATGCCAAAGCAGGCGATCAGCAGCCAGGTGCGGGGCAGGGGGAGCAGCCGCTGCTCCCCGGTGGGGGCGGGCGTGCTGGCCGGGGCGGGCAGGGGCACCCGCCAGGCCAGCCAGCCGAGGGCCAGCAGCACCGGCAGGCCCCAGAGCGCCAGCGCCCGAGACCAGTCCAGATACTCGGCAAGGCGCGGGGTGAGCACGGCCCCGAGCGCCCCGCCCCCCATCATGCAGGCGGAGAAGATCCCCATCACCAGGGGCACCTTTTGGGCGAACCCCTCCTTGATGAGGCCGGGCAGCACCCCTTGCACCAGGGCCGAGCCCAGCCCGCACAGGGCGGCGCTGGCGATGAGCAGGGCGCCGCTCGCCAGATCGACGCGCAGGGCGCTGCCAAGGGCGAGCAACAGCAGGGCCGCTCCGAGCAGGGGGCGCGGGCCTGTGCGACCCAGGAGCGCCGGGGTGAGCAGCACGCCGACCCCGATAAGCCAGAGGGGCAGCAGGGTGACCCAGGCCAGGGTATCTACCCCGAGGGCCAGCCTCGCGTCGATGCGAGGGGCCAGGGGGCCGATGGCGGTGAGGAAGGGGCGCAGGTTGAGGGCGATGAGGATCACCAACACCAGCAAGGCGCCGCTGCCCGGGGGGAGGCGGCGCTTATGCATGGGGCAGGGGACCGTAGAGGGTTTCGGCCGCGATGGGGCTCGCCAGCTTGATGAGGGGCAGGGGCGGCGGACTCAGCGGCAGTCGCAGCGCGGCGTAGGCCGCGCGGCTGTCATAGCCGAAGGGGGCGGCATCGTCGTTGTCAAAGGCGTAGTAGACCGCCTGGATGCCGTTCATCACCAGGGCCGACAGGCACATGGGGCAGGGGTGCCCGCTGGCATAGACGATGGCCCCGGCCAGCGGCCCCTGGCGACTCCCTTCCCGCAGCGCTTCCAGCTCCGCGTGACGGGTGGGGTCCCCCGCCTCCAGCATGCGGTTGACGGCGCTCGCCACCAGCCGGTTCTCCCTCACCAGCAGGGCGGCGAAGGGGCGCCCCCCTTGCTGGCGATGGGTCAGGGCCAGGTGCAGGGCCTGCTCCAGCCACTCCTGATGGCTGGGGGCCGAGGCGGCGGTGAGGGAGTTGAGGAGGCGGGCACCGGACTGGGAAGGGGGTGGCATGGTCATATCCTGGCAAAGAAGGGGGAGGACAGCAGCCTAGAGGGTCGCCGCATCATTTGGAAATTAAATGATAAAATGACTTCCAGTGGTTTTATAAATGGAGATTGCCCATGGAGCGCCCCCTGCTGGACCCCCAATTGCTGCAGAGCTTCGTCGCCATCGTCGAAACCGGCAGCTTTACCCGCGCCGCCGAGCGTATCCACCTCACCCAGTCCACCCTGAGCCAGCAGATGCGCCGCCTGGAGCAGCAGCTGGGCTGCACCCTGCTCGACCGATCCGGCCGCCAGGTGGTGACCACGGCCCAGGGGGAGACCCTGCTCGGGCTGGCGCGCCGCATCCTGGGGCTGCTGGCCCGGGCGGGGGAGCGGGTGAGCGAGGCGAGCCACCCCCTGCGCCTCGGGGTGCCGGAGGATTTTGCCGCGGGGGCCATGACCCCGGTGCTGGCTGCCTTCGCCCGCGCGCACCCTCAGGTGCGGCTGGAGGTACAAAGCGATCTCAGCCATGCCCTGTGGCAGGCCTTCGAAGGGGGAGAGCTGGATCTGGCTCTCATCAAACAGGGGCGCGGCCAGGGGGAGCCCATCGCCCGCTGGCGCGAGCCCCTGGCCTGGGTTGACAGCCGGGAGTGGCCCGCCGCCGGGCGCGACCCTCTGCCTCTGGTGGTGTTTCCAAGCGAGGGGCTCTACCGGCGCCAGATGACCGACGCCCTGGATGCCGAGGGGATCCCCTGGCGCATCGCCTACGTGAGCGGCAGTCTCGCCAGCCTGCAAGGGGCGGTGAGCGCGGGGATCGGGGTCAGCCTGCTGCCGGCGCGCCTGCTGCAACCGGATCAGGTGGTGCTGGCCCACTGGCCTGCGGTGCGCTCGGTGGAGCTGGCTCTGCACCAGGGGCCGGGCACGAGCGAGCCCCTCGCCCGGCTGGGGGAGGCGCTGATCGCGCTTTGTGACGAGGTGATGGGGCCGAGGTAGCCCGGGCGGCCAGGGGTCATGCCAGGGCCTGTTTTGGCACCACGGCGAGCCAGATTTCCACTTCGCCGCTGCCGGTGGCGGCGTCAAAGCGGGCGCCGTAGCGCTCGAAATCCGGCTGCTGGGCAGATTGATAGTCCGATTGCGCGAGCCATGCCAGGGCCTGGCGCCAGGTGTGCGGCAGGGTCGCGACATGCCCCTGATGCAAGAAGATGGCGTAGGTCTGGGGGGCGATGCGCATGCGGCCAAGCCCGGGAGGCAGCACCTCCAGGGCGGCGACCTCCACCCCGCAGAGGTATTCGCAGTGGGTGTCGGTGGCGGCGCAGATGACGCCATAGGCGTGCTCACCGAGTTGCCCCGGCAGGGGAAGCAGGGCGCTGAGGTCGCGCCACTGGCCGGCGAAGTCCCCCTGCTCGAAGGGGTGGTGACGGCGCAGCCCCCCGAGGAGCATGGCGCGGCCTTGTTCGATGCGAATGGGGGCTGACATGGTGCCTCCTGCGGGGGCGCTCAGGCCTCCCGACCTTCCTCGAGCTTGCGCTCATAATCCCGGCGAACGATGGCGAGTGCCGCCAGGGCCAGCGCGGGGGCGATGTGGTTGGTTTCCAGCAGTTCAATCAGATCCACCGCGAGCTGGACCTCGGGGGGGGCATTTTCCAGAGACATCTTGGGTTCTCAAGGGCAAGGGTGGTCGCCATTATAGCGCCCGGCGGCGCGAAGACACGCCCCGGCTGCCCGGGGCGGGACGGGTCACATGTGCTGGCGCATCTCCTTGTCCAGCTCCTCGCGCAGGGCCATCAGCTTTTTGGCGTACTGCTGCAACTGCAGATCGCTCTCGCTCACCGGCTGCCACTGGGGCACCGGAGTGGGTTTGCCATGCTCGTCCATGGCCACGAAGATGATGATGCAGTGGGTGGTCTTGCGCCGCTCCGGGTCGGTGGGGTGGCGGCTGTAGACATCCACCGCCAGGTGCATGCTGGTGGTGCCGGTGTGGATCACCTTGGCGTGCACCTCCACCAGCTGGCCTATCTGGATGGGGCGCAAGAAGCGGATGCCCCCCACATAGACGGTGACGGCATAGCCGCCACACCAGCCGGCGGCGCAGGCGTAGCCGGCCTGGTCAATCCACTTCATCACCATGCCGCCATGGACTTTGCCGCCAAAGTTGACGTCGGCGGGTTCGGCGAGAAATTGCAGGGTCAGTTCACGGGCGCTCATGGTACTTCCTTATGTCGAGGCAAGGGGGGACTCCTTGGCTGTCCCCCGGGGACAATAGCAGCGGGCGGGGCCGGCACTGATCCAACCAGCGCCTCTTCTTGTCTGCGCCGTCATTCACCTTGAGTTCAGCGCAGGCGGCCCAGCATGACTCATCACGCGAGGGAGGAGGCCCCATGAAACAGATGCTGGAGCAATTGATGGGAGCTGGCAAGGGCTGGCTCAACGACGGTGGTGACACGCGCAAGGCCCAGATGAAGGGCATGGCGCAGGGGGGATTGGCCGCCGGGGCCATGGCGCTGCTGCTTGGTAACAAGAAGATGCGCAAATATGGCACCAAGGTGGCGGCGGTGGGAGGCGCGGCGGCTCTCGGGGGACTGGCCTACAAGCTCTATCAGGACTGGCAGACCCAGCAGTCCACCCCGGCCCAGCCGACCCAGCCCCTCGACACCCTGGAGGGCAAGGCCCTGGATGCCCGCGCCAATCTGCTGGTGCGCGCCATGGTGGCGGCGGCCCGGGCCGACGGCCACATCGATGCCGCCGAGCGCCAGAAGATCCAGGAGTACCTGACCGAACAGGGGGAGCGGGATGCGGCCCGCTGGATTGACGCCGAGCTCTCCCGCCCCCTCGACCCCCATGTCCTGGCGCGAGAAGTGACCGACATGGAGCTGGCGACCGAGGTCTACCTCGCCTCCCTGCTCACCATCGAGGTGGATCACTTCATGGAGCGCAGTTATCTGGACGAGCTGGCGCGCGCCTTGAAGCTGGATGACAACCTCAAGGGGAGCATAGAGCGCCAGGTGGCCCAGCTGGGGGCGCCGGGCTGAGCCCGCATTGCCATCAGGATTGTCCACAAGGCCCCGTCATGGGGCCTTGTCGTTGCCGGGGGCTGTTGATTGCCGTGACGAGCCGATAAGATGCGGGTTCCAAAGGGTGACTGCCGAGCCTCTTTCCTCGCTGGCGACCCTCACTGCAAGGAGCATCAGGTGGACATTCGCAAGGCAACTGAACAGGATATCGACGCCATTCTGGCCCTGAACCGGCAGATAGGTCAGCTCCACTTCGAGCAGGTGCCCGAGGTGTTCTGCCCCCCGTCCCCGGAGGACAGGGCCTTCTTGCTCGGCGCCATAGCCGACGAGGCGCGTCTTTTCTGCGTGGCGGTGGTGGCGGGGGAGGTGGCGGGCTTTCTCACTGCCCGCATCGACCTCAACGAGAGCGTCCCCTTTCTCAGCAAGCTGCCCGTCTGCCGCATCACGACCGTGGTGGTGGATGAGGGGCAGCGCTCCCGGGGCATCGGCCGGGCGCTGATCGCCCACGGTGACCAGTGGGGCAAGGCGCGGGGCGCAAGCCAGTTGCGCCTGGAGGTGATGGCTTTCAACGAGCGGGCCAGGGCCCTCTACGAGCGACTGGGCTTCAAGGCCCAGTCACAGACCATGGCCAGATAAGGCGCACTCGCTTGCAAAAGGGCCCGTTACGGGCCCTTGTCGTGTGAGGCGTCAGGGGGGCTCTGCCAGGTTTCCCGTTGCCGGGCGATGAGGCCCGCAAGCCGGTTGAGCGCCGCGTCCAGCTGCGGGCTCCAGGGATGGGAACTGTTGAGGCGCAGGCAGTGGTTGTGCTGGCCCTGGCTGGAGAAGAGGGCCCCGGGGGCGATGGAGACCCCCGCCTCGATGGCGCTGGCATAGAGCGCCCGGCCATCGAGGCGGGCGTCAAATTCGAGCCAGAGAAAGTAGCCTCCGTCGGGGGAGGAGATACGCGCCTCGGGGAAGAGGCGCATCAGGGCTGCCCGCATCTGCTGCTGGCGCTGGGCCAGGGTGTGGCGCAGGCGGCGAAAGTGGGCGTCCACCCCGCCCTGGCGCAACATGTCGGCCAGCGCCAGCTGACTGGGCACATTGGTCGACAGGGTCGACATCAGTTGCAGCCGCTGGATGCGCTCGGCGTGGCGCTTGGCCACCACCCAGCCGACCCGAAAGCCCGGCGCCAGACACTTGGTCCAGGAGCCGCACAGCAGGCTCTCTCCCCGCGCATCCCAATGGGTGATGGGCCTTGGCCGCTCGCGCCCGACATAGAGCTCCGCATAGACGTCATCCTCCACCAGGGGGACCTGATGGCGGTTGAGCAGCGCCATCAGCGCCTGCTTGTGCTCATCGGGCATGGTGTGGCCGAGGGGGTGCTGCACATTGCCCATCAGCCAGCACGCCTTGACGGGGCGCTGGGCGAGGGCCTCCTCCAGCAGGGCGAGATCGATGCCCACCCCGGGGATCACCGGGATCTCCACCACCTTGAGCTTGAGCCGCTCGATGGCCTGCAGGGCGCCGTAGAAGGTGGGGGACTCCACCACCACCCAGTCGCCGGGCTCGGTCAGCACCTGAAGACTGAGGGAGAGCGCCTCCATGGCCCCAGTGGTGATGATGATCTGCTGGGGATCCACCGCCATCCCCTCGCCGGCGTAGCGCCGGGCGATGGCGCGGCGCAGTGCCTCGTTGCCGGGGGGCAGATCTGCCACCGTGCTGAAGGGATCGAGGCGGCGCATGCAACTGCCGAGGGCCCGACCGAGCTGGGGGTGGGGGAAGAGGGTAGGGTCCGCCACCGCCATGCCAAGGGGCACCAGTTCCCGTGACTTGCTCGCCTGCAGCACCTCGAACACCAGATCGTTGATGTCCACCGAGCCGCTGTAGCGGGCCTGCTGGGGCTGGCTCTCCCGCCGGGCCGTGCTCGCGGCCTTGACGTAGTAGCCGGACTGGGGCCGCGCCAGGATGAGGCCCCGGCTTTCGAGCAACTGATAGGCCTGGAGCACCGTCATGGGGCTGAGGCCATGGGTCTTGCAGCTCTGGCGGATGGAGGGGATGCGCTCCCCCGGCTGCCAGAGGCCGCTCGTGATCTGCTGTTGCAGCTGGTCTGCCAACTGGCCGTAGCGGGACATGGTGGGCCCAAACTGTTATAGGTGTTTTTCACTATAACTGCATCTGTTATAGGTGTCATGGACCATGGTGTACTTGGCGGGCGAAAACCTGTCCGTTAAATGCAACATAGAGAGTCATGCATGATAAGCCTGGATGATGTGGTCAGCCTCTCCCGAATACAGTTCGGGGCGACGGCGATGTTCCACTTTCTGTTTGTGCCCCTCACCCTGGGGCTGTCCTGGATCCTGGTGATCGCCGAGTCGGCCTACGTGATGACCGGCAAGGTGATTTACAAGGACATCACCCGCTTCTGGGGCAAGCTGTTTGGCATCAACTTCGTGATGGGGGTGACCACCGGGATCACCCTGGAGTTCCAGTTCGGGACCAACTGGGCCTATTACTCCCACTATGTCGGCGATATCTTCGGCACGCCGCTGGCGGTGGAGGGGCTGATGGCCTTCTTCCTCGAGTCCACATTGGTGGGCCTCTTCTTCTTCGGCTGGGACAAGCTCTCCCGCGGTCAGCACCTGCTGGTGACCATGCTGGTGGCGCTCGGCTCCAACCTCTCCGCCCTCTGGATCCTCATCGCCAACGGCTGGATGCAAAACCCGGTCGGCGCTGAGTTCAACCCCATGACCATGCGCATGGAGCTGGTGGATGTGGCCGCGGTCATCTTCAACCCGGTGGCCCAGGTCAAGTTCGTCCACACGGTGGCGGCGGGCTATGTGGCGGCCTCCCTGTTCGTGATGGGGGTGAGCAGCTGGTATCTGCTGCGCGGCATGGAGGTGCGCTTCGCCCTGCGATCCTTTGCCATCGCCTCGGGCTTTGGCCTCGCGGCCATCCTCTCTGTCATCGTGCTCGGGGACGAGTCGGGTTATCGCTCGGGGGAGGTGCAGAAGGTCAAGCTCGCCGCCATCGAGGCGGAGTGGGAGACGGAGCCCGCCCCGGCTTCTTTCACCCTGTTCGGCCTGCCGGATCAGCGTGCCGAGACCACCCACGCGGCCATCAAGATCCCCTATCTGATGGGCATCATCGCCACCCGCTCCCTGGATGAACAGGTAACGGGCCTCAAAGATCTGAAAGCGCAGCACGAGGCGCGCATTCGCAGCGGCATGTTGGCCCACGAGGCGCTCGAAGCGATGCGGGCAGATGGCAGCAACCAGGCGGCCCGCGCCACCTTCGATCGCCACCGCAGCGATCTGGGCTACGGCCTCTTGCTCACCCCCTATGCCAAGGAGATTGGCAAGGCGGACGAGGGGGCCATCGCCAAGGCGGTAGAGGACTCCATCCCCCAGGTGGCGCCGCTGTTCTGGAGCTTTCGCCTGATGGTGGGCATCGGCGTGGCGCTGCTGGTGCTCTTTGCCGCCGCCTTCCTGCAACTGTGCCGGGGCAGGCTGGTGCAATCCCCGCGGCTGCTCAGGGCCCTGCTCTGGTCTATTCCGCTGCCCTGGATTGCCATCGAGGCGGGCTGGTTCGTGGCGGAGTTCGGTCGCCAACCCTGGACCATCAGCGACGTGCTGCCGGTGTCGGCCTCCGTCTCCCTGCTGCAACCGGGGCAGCTCTGGTTCAGCCTCATCGCCATCTTCCTCATCTACAGCAGTCTGCTGGTGGTGGAGTTGTTCTTGTTGCGTCATGTGATCCGCAAAGGGCCTGCCAGCCTGCAGACGGGTCGTTATCAAGGTGAAGTGTTGCAAAACGGGAGTCCTGCCTGATGGATTACGAAACCCTGAAAGTGATCTGGTGGGGGCTGGTGCTCTTCCTGCTGGTCGGCTTCGTGGTGATGGATGGCTTCGATCTCGGGGTCGGCATGCTGTTGCCCGTGGTCGGCAAGACGGATGACGAGCGGCGGGTGCTGCTCAACAGCGTGGGCCCCGTGTGGGAGGGCAACCAGGTGTGGCTCATCGCCGGTGCCGGCACCCTGTTTGCCGCCTGGCCCCTGGTCTATGCCGCCGCCTTCTCGGCGCTTTACGTGCCCTTCATGTTCCTGCTGTTCGGTCTCTTTTTGCGACCGGTGGGCTTTGACTATCGCAGCAAGCTGTCGGACCCGGTCTGGCGCCGCTGGTGGGACCGCGCCTTGGTGGTGGGCGGTCTGCTGCCGACCCTGGTGTTTGGTGCCACCCTTGGCCTGGTGCTGCAAGGGTTGCCGTTTCGCTTCGATGCGGCCCTTCGCATCCACTATGGCGCCTTTGCGTTCCACTGGCCGCTGCTGTTGACCGCCATGGGGACGGCGCTGGCGCTGCTCTTGCTGCACGGTGCCAGCTTCCTGCAGTGCAAGACCCAGGGGGCCATAGCGGCGCGCAGCGCCCGCCTCGCCCTCTGGCTCGGCCCCCTGGCGAGCGCCCTCTTTGCCCTTGGCGGCGTCTGGCTTGGGGAGATGGCGGGGTATCGCATCACGGCCATCGGCGATCTCAACGGCGCCCTCACTCCGCTGATGAAAGAGGTGGTGGCGGTGCCGGCAGGCTGGCTTGGCAACTTTGTCGCCCATCCGGTGCTCTGGGCCGTGCCTGTGCTCGGGCTCCTGCTGCCCCTGGTGTGCGCGCTGGCAAGCCGCCTCGGCAAGTCCGGGCTGGCGCTCGTTGCCAGCGGCGGTGCCTGCGCCGCCATGATGCTGACCGTGGCCATCGCGCTCTTCCCCTTCGTGCTGCCCTCGTCCCTGGATCCGGCCAGCAGCCTGACCCTGTGGGACAGCACCTCCAGCGAGCGCACCCTGCTTATCATGCTGGGGATCGTCGGGGTACTGATGCCGGTCAACATCGGCTACACCCTCTGGGTATATCGGGTGGTGCGCGGCAGGGTCAGCGCCGAACAGGTGCGCCAGCACGGCCACAGCCTCTACTAATCCGCTTCAACACAAGGATCAACGCGATATGTGGTATTTCACCTGGTTGCTGGGGCTGGGGTTCGCCCTGCTCTGCGGGCTGGTCAACCTGCTCTGGCTGGAGGCGCGCTGGGCTGCCGATGAGGATCTCAAGGAGCCCTGAGCCTCGCATCTTGCCCATGAAAAAAGGCCGACACAGGGTGTCGGCCTTTTGCTTGCCCGGGGGTCAGGAAAGGGCGGCGCGGCGCTCGCCCGCTTCGCTGACATGGGTGAGGCCGTAGGCCAGCAGCACGATGAGGGCGCCAATCCAGGGGGTGTGCATCAGGCCGAGGTGCTCCACCACGAAACCGCCGACCACGGAGCCCAGCGCAATGCCGACGTTGAAGGCGGCGATGTTGAGGCCGGAGGCCACATCCACGGCATTGGGGGTGTGGCGCTCGGCCTGTTTCACCACCAGTACCTGCAGACCCGGCACGTTGCCAAAGGCGAAGGCGCCCCACACCAGCACGGTCAGTACCGCCAGCACCGGGTGCGGCGCGGTGAAGGTGAGCACCAGCAGCACCACGGCGAGCCCGGCGAACAGCAGCTTGAGAGCGGGCAATGGGCCCATCCGGTCGGCGAGCTTGCCGCCCCAGATATTGCCGACCGCCACCGATACCCCGTACACCAGCAGGATCAGGCTCACCGCACTGGCGCCAAAGCCGCTCACCTGTTGCAGGATGGGGGCGAGGAAGGTAAATGCCGTGAAGGCACCGCCGTAACCGAGCGCCGTCTTGGCGTAGACCAGCAGCAAGGGCTTTCTGGTGAGCACCGAGAGCTGCTCGCGAACGCTGGAGGCGGCCCCCTTCGGCAGGTTCCCCGGTACCAGCAGCATGCTGCCCACCATGGCGACGAGGCCGAGCAGGCTCACCACCAGGAAGGTTTCGCGCCAGCCAAAGACCTGACCAATCCAGGTGCCAAGCGGGACGCCGGTCACCAGGGCGACCGTGAGGCCGCTGAACATGATGGCGATGGCGCTGGCCGCCTTCTCTTTGGCCACGAGACCCGTGGCGATGGTGCTGCCTACCGAGAAGAAGACCCCGTGGGCCAGCCCGGTGAGGATGCGGGCCACAATCAGGCTCTCGTACCCGGGGGCCTGCCAGGCCAGCAGGTTGCCGACGGTGAAGAGGGCCATCAGCCCCACCAGCAGCCACTTGCGCGGCAGCTTGCCGGTGAGCGCCGTGAGCACGGGGGCGCCGATGGCGACGCCAAGGGCATAGAGGCTGACCAGCAGGCCCGCCGAGGGGAGCGAGACATTGAGCTGCTCGGCGATGGTGGGGATGAGCCCCACGATCACGAATTCGGTGGTGCCTATAGCAAAGGCACTTAAGGTGAGGGCAAATAACGCCAGTGGCATAACAACTCCTTGGATTGGGACTCCCGACGGGAGAATGGCGCCAGTATGCCGAGGGTGTTTGTTGGTAAAAATGACGACAACGTCAAATTACTTTTGCCAAATCAGCAGCAATGGGGCTGTGAAAGTGGGAGTGGCTGAGGTTGCAGAGACAAGAGTGGGCCGTACAGCGCGAGTTGAGTGCAGAGGCAAAGCGTACAGACCGAACTGGGAATAAAGAGGGAAGGGCAGCGGAAGGATGCAGGAGAGGGGGCCAGCGGCGCGGGTGGCAGTGACGCGCGGTATTGGGGACAAAAAAAGCGGGAGGCATTGTGCCTCCCGCTGGTGCTGAAGAATGTCATTGAGCCTTATTTGCTCCCTTCTCCCCTGGCGGGAGAAGGGCTGGGGATGAGGGGGATCAATCCCAATCCGGCGCAAAGTCCGGGTTGGCGCAGCGCTCACCCCGATCCAGGGTGGCAATGGCGGCCATCTCGTCGCTGCTGAGCCGTACCTTCAGCGCAGCCAGGTTGGCGGCCAGATTCTCCCGCTTGGTGGAGCTCGGGATCACCGTCATGCCCTGTGCCAGCAGCCAGGCCAGCGACACCTGGGCTGCCGAGACGCCGTGGCGCTTGCCGATCTCCATCAGCAGCGGCTCGCTCAGCACCTTGCCATAGGCCAGCGGCATATAGGCGGTGATGGCGATGCCGTGGGCCTGGCAGAAATCGACCACCTTGCGGTTTTGCAGCAGGGGATGGATCTCCACCTGCTGGTGGGCGATGGCGCCCGGCCCCAAAATCTCGATGGCCTGTTTAAGCTGGGCCACGGTGAAGTTGGAGACCCCGATCTCCCGGGTCAGGCCCCGGGCTTTGGCCTCGGCGAGCTGCTCCAGATAGACCGCCATCGGCACCTCATCCTGGGGGGAGGGCCAGTGAATGAGCGCCAGATCCAGATAGTCGGTGCCGAGTTTTTCCAGGCTCACTTCCAGGCTCGGGATCACCTTGCCCGGGCCAAATTCGCTGGTCCACACCTTGGTGGTCAGGTAGATATCCTGGCGGGGCACGCCACTCTCGCTCATCAACTGGCCGACTTCGGCCTCGTTGTCATAGATCTGGGCGGTGTCGATATGGCGGTAGCCAAGTTCCAGCCCCTGGAGCAGGGAGTCGCGAAGGGGCTGATCTTTCAGGCGGAAGGTTCCAAGACCCAGGTTGGGCATCTTCATCATCAAATTCCTCAGGTTAGTGTTTCTACGCTCAAATGATGGGCTTTGCCTGCGCCGAGGGCGGAGGCAGTCAGGCGCGCCGGTAGCGGCTCACGATCCGGTTGGCAAACCAGGGGGAGGCGAGGCTGGCAAAGGCGATGTAGTGGGGCTGCTGCTGGTGGGCGAGCAGGGCGGTTTCGCTCTCCCACTCCTCGTACAGCATCCAGCTGTGGGGGCTCTCCAGGCTCTGGTGCAACTGGTAGCGAAGGCACCCCGGCTCTTGCAGGGTAGCGGCGATCAGCGGCTCGAGGGCAGCGCGAAACTGGGCGGCGAATTCGGGTTTGGCGTCAAGCTGGGCAATCACAATCAGGGGGGATGGCATCTGAACCTCCTCGTTAAGACGGGAGTCAGTATGCCCGCCCCAGACTGGGGGATACAGGGCAGCAGTCGCAAAACACTATTGAGGTGAGTGCAGCAATGTGGCCTCCCCATGGCTGGTCGTGGTGCAGGTGGGCCAGGGGAGGGCGGAGTATTATCAGGCGCTGGCCGGTTCGGACCAGACGGCGAACTCATTGCCGCTGGGCTCGACAAAGTGAAAGCGGCGGCCACCGGGGAAGTCGAACAGGGGGCGCACTATGGTGCCCCCTGCGCCGGCTACCTTGCTCTGGGTCGCCTCGATATCGGCGCTGTAGAACACCAGGAGCGCCCCGCCCTGAGCACTCTGGCTGCACAGTTCGGCGCGGTAGAAGCCGCCATCCAGCCCTTCTCCCTCGAAGGCGCAATAATCGGGGCCGTAGTCGGCAAACTGCCAGCCAAAGGCGGCGCTGAAGAAGGCCTTGGTGGCGGCGAGATCCCTGGCCGCAAACTCCACATAGTTCAGTTTTTCATGGGCCCTGGTCATGGGCTCTCCTTGTCGGTGATTATTTCGGTTGTCAGCGTTTTTGCGTGGGGCTTGTGGAGTGGGGCAAGGCGTCCCAGGGGGTCAGCTTGAGCCGCTTGCGCCGAAACCAGAACCAGGTCCCCATCAGCAGACCGAGCCCGATGCCAAACAGCAGGCTCTGGCGCAGGGCAAACCCCGGGCTCACCTCATCCTGCCAGCCGAGGCACCACATCAACACCCCCCAGATAGCGCCGATGGGGAGTCCCAGGGCAAGAACGTTGATCAGAAAGCGTTCGTAGTGGGGCGGCCTGATGGTGAACCCCGCCTTTCGCAGCAGCCAGATGATCGGCGGGTTGTAGTTGAGCGTTTGCACGCCCTTCTCGGCCAGCTCCCGATGGGCGGCGGCCAGCCTGTTGTCGAATGTCATGGATCGTCCCTGTCATAGTGTGGCGCCATACGGTGCCGGTTGGCGGCATTGTACTGGCAAGGGCGCAGATAAAACAGGTGGTGCGTCACGATACGAAGCGACGCCTGTCTTGCCAACTCCCGGCCATTGCACCTATAAAGACCCATTACTCTTGCCAGGATGACAACAATGAAGACCCATTCCGATGAATTGACCCTGTTTGTGGCGGTGGTGGAGGCGGGCAGCTTTCGCCAGGCGGCGGAGAATCTCGGCATGGATAATTCCGTGGTGAGCCGCGGCATCAAGCGTCTCGAAGAGAAGCTCGCCACCGTGCTCCTCAACCGCACCACCCGCCGGGTCAGCCTGACCGAGGAGGGGAGCTGGTTCTATCAGCGGGCGGTGAAGATCCTGACCGAGATGAGCGAGGCGGAAGGGTTGCTGCTGATGCGTCGGGAGCAGCCGGAGGGCATATTGCGGGTGGACGCCGCCACCCCCTTCATCCTGCATAGATTGGTGCCCATCATCGGGGAGTTTCGCCGCCGCTACCCCGCCATCGAGCTGCAACTGCACAGCTCCGAGGGCTTCATCAACCTGATGGAGCGGCGGGTGGACATGGCCATTCGCATCGGCGAGCTGACGGACTCCTCCCTGCGGGCCCTGCCGTTGGGCCGCTCGCGGCTGCGGCTGCTGGCCTCCCCCGACTATCTGAAGGTACGCGGTACCCCGCGCCAGCCGGCTGACTTGCTGTCTGGCCACGAGCTGCTCGGTTTTTTGCACCCCGATCACCTCAATCATTGGCCCCTATTGAGCGAGGAGCAGGGGGACCGATTCGCCATCACCCCGACCCTGCGGGCCAGCAGCGGGGAAACCTTGCGTCAGCTGGCGCTGGCGGGGCAGGGGATCGTCTGCCTGTCGGACTTCATGACGGGGGATGACAGGGCGAGCGGGGCGCTGGTGGAGGTGCTGGCCCGCAGCAACAGCGGCGCCTCGCGCCCCATCCATGCGGTCTTCTACTCCGATGCCCAGCGGGACATCCGGCTGCGGGTCTGGCTCGATTTCCTGAAAGAGCAGCTCGGTGCTGAGGCGTTGTAGAGGGCATGTCGACAGTTCCAACCCCCTCCACGAGGGGGAGGGGTCATTTTCTCCCACCCCTTGGCAAGGGGAGGGTTGGGGTCGGGGCGGTCAGAACAGTCGCGCTCGCCAATATAAAGAGGCCGACATCGCTGTCGGCCTCTTTGCTTTTTTCATCTCAAGGATGCGTCGGTTACCCCATCACTCCTCTTCGGCCCAGCGGCGTGAGCGTTCCACTGCCTTCTTCCAGCCGCTGTAGCGCTTGGCGCGATCGTCGCGGTCCATCTGCGGGATGAACTCGCGGTCTACGCTGAACTTGTCTTCCAGCTCTTCGGAGCTCTTCCAGAAGCCCACGGCGAGGCCGGCCAGGAAGGCGGCGCCCATGGCGGTGGTCTCGATGCGGGTCGGACGCACCACAGGGGTGTGCATCATGTCAGCCTGGAACTGCATCAGGAAGTCGTTGGCCACTGCGCCGCCGTCCACCTTCAGGGCTGCCAGCTTGATGCCGGAGTCCTGTTGCATGGCATCCAGCACGTCGCGGCTCTGGTAGGCGATGGATTCGAGCGCCGCACGGATGATGTGGTTGCGGTTGGCGCCACGGGTCAGGCCGACCATGGTGCCGCGAGCATACGGATCCCAGTAGGGGGCGCCCAGGCCCACGAAGGCCGGCACCAGGTAGACGCCGTTGGTGTCGCCTACCTTGCTCGCGAAGTAGTCGGTATCGCGGGCATCGTGGATGATCTTGAGCTCATCGCGCAGCCACTGGATGGTGGCGCCGCCCATGAAGACCGCCCCTTCCAGTGCGTAGTTCACTTCCCCTTTCGGGCCGATGGCGACCGTGGTCAGCAGGCCGTTGCTGGAGCGAACCGGCTCGGTGCCGGTGTTCATCAGCATGAAGCAGCCGGTACCGTAGGTGTTCTTGGCCATCCCTTTTTCGAAGCAGAGCTGGCCGAACAGGGCGGACTGCTGGTCACCGGCGATACCGGCGATGGGGATGCGGGCGCCGCCGCCACGGGTGGTGTAGCCATAGACCTCGGAGGAGGGTTTGACTTGCGGCAGCATGGAGGCGGGGATGCCCAGCTCGTCCAGCATGCGCTCATCCCACTTCAGGTCGCGGATGTTGTAGAGCATGGTGCGCGAGGCGTTGGTCGGGTCGGTGACGTGCACCTCGCCGTTGGTCATCTTCCACACCAGCCAGGTGTCGATGGTGCCGAACAGCAGCTCGCCGTTCATTGCCTTTTCCCGGGCCCCTTCCACGTTGTCCAAGATCCACTTCACCTTGGTGCCGGAGAAGTAGGCATCCAGCACCAGGCCGGTGTTTTCGCGAACGTACTCTTCCAGGCCGCGCGCTTTCAGTTCTTCACAGATGGCGGCGGTACGGCGACACTGCCAGACGATGGCGTTGTAGATGGGCTTGCCGGTGGCCTTTTCCCAGACGACGGTGGTTTCACGCTGGTTGGTGATGCCGATGGCGGCGATCTGCTCGCTGTGCAGGCCGCTCTTGGCCAGCACTTCGGTGAAGACGGAGGACTGGGTCGCCCAGATCTCCATGGGGTCGTGCTCGACCCAGCCCGCTTTCGGGTAGTGCTGGGTGAATTCGCGCTGGGAGGTCGCGACGATGTTGGCGTCCTGATCGAAGACAATGGCACGGGAGGAGGTGGTGCCCTGGTCCAGCGCAACGACAAATTTCTTTTCAGCAGACATGATGTTCTCCACGTTTTTATTTTCCACGTTGTTACACGTTGGGGAGGGCCGCTCTCAGGCGGCGGCCTCTTCTTTGTTAGACAGCTTGGCGGCTTCTTCGGTGGCGACGCGGTTGCCCGGGACGCAGGGAGCCAGCACTTTCACATACAGGGCGGTACCGATCTGGGCGCCGACGATGGGGCCAAGGATGGGGACCCAGAAGTAGGGGTTGTCACGACCACCGGTCAGGGCCACGTCACCCCAGCCAGCCACGAAGGCGAACAGTTTGGGGCCGAAATCACGGGCCGGGTTCATGGCAAAGCCGGTCAAGGGGCCGAGGGAGGCGCCGATCACCGCGATCAGGATGCCGATGAGCAGGGCGGCGGCGAAGCCTTTGGGGGCGCCGTTGTTATTGTCACCCAGTGCCATGATGCCCAGCATCAGGACGGCGGTGATCACCATCTCGACCGCGAAAGCCTGCATGTTGGAGAGCAGGGCATTGGGGTAGGTGGAGAAGATGCCTGCGGTGCCGAGGCTCTCGACGCTGCCGCGCACCACGTTGTGGGTCAGTTCCCACTGGGTGAACAGGTTGCTGTAGAGGGCGTAGACCAGGGCGGCGGAGGCGAAGGCCCCGGCTATCTGGGCGATGATGAAGGGCACCACCTTGCGCTTGTCAAAGCCGCAGAAGGTCATCAGGGCCAGGGTCACGGCAGGGTTGAGGTGGGCACCGGAGATGCCACCGGTGACATAGATGGCGATGGCGACACCCAGGCCCCAGGTAATGGAGATTTCCCATTGCCCGAAGTTGGCGCCAGCCAGCACCAGGGCGGCCACGCAACCGACGCCGAAGAAGATCAGCAGGCCGGTGCCGATAAACTCGGCGAGGCACTCGCCAAGCAGGGTATTGGGTCTTTGTATGCTCATAGTTGTTATTCCTTATATCCACCCACAGTAGGTTTGATGTTCCGTTTTGTTATCTTTCATTCCCATTCATTGCGCCCGAAAACGTTTCTTCTTGTTTTTTGAGCTTGCGCAAACGTTATGCTCGTTTGCGCTCGTTCTTGGACGAGAGAGAAAATAAACCTTCTGCGTCAATTCACCATACCCCCGCCACCGGAAATGTGGGCAAGATCCCATTCATTGCTAAGAAAATGTGACGAAAAGCAACAGTTATCGGTCATATTACTCCTTAGTGAGTAGCTAAAGGCCACACCGTGCGTGGGCTGACCCTGGATGCGCGTTCACTCACAGCGTCACAATTTTTGTAATAAAACTGCAATAATTTAGCGCTCATCACAGATCAAATGTTCACAATTGAGCATAATTGGCTCGCTTGCGAATTAAGACGAGTCTGATCGCTGGCATGAGCGGGGCGTCCTCAACCGCCCAGAACAACAATAAAAGGAAGCAGAACATGCTTAGTCTCTTCAGGCCTGCACCCCATATCGACCGGCTGCCGGCCGACAAGGTGGATCCCTTCTACAAACGCATGCGTTGGCAGGTGTTCTTCGGGATCTTCTTCGGGTATGCGGGTTACTACCTGGTACGGAAAAACTTCAGTCTGGCGATGCCCTACCTCATCGAGCAGGGCTTCTCCCGTGGGGATCTGGGTCTGGCCCTCTCCGGCGTCTCCATCGCTTACGGTCTCTCCAAATTCCTGATGGGGAACGTGTCGGACAGATCCAACGCGCGCTACTTCCTCTCCGCCGGTCTGCTGCTCTCGGCAGGCATCATGTTCATGATGGGGACCATGCACTGGGCTACCTCCAGCATTGGCATCATGTTCGTGCTCCTGTTCCTGAACGGCTGGGCACAGGGCATGGGCTGGCCCCCCTGCGGCCGTACCATGGTGCACTGGTGGTCACAGAAGGAGCGGGGTGAGATCGTCTCGGTCTGGAACGTGGCCCACAACGTGGGCGGCGGCATGATAGGCCCCCTGTTCATCCTCGGCATGGGCTGGTTCAACGACTGGCGCAGCGCCTTCTATGTGCCTGCGGCAGCGGCGGCGGCCATCGCGGTGATCGCCTTCTTCGTGATGCGCGATACCCCGCAATCGGTCGGGCTGCCTCCCATCGAGGAGTACAAGAACGACTACCCGAAGGATTACAACGCAAGCCACGAGCAGGAGTTCTCCGCCAAGGAGATCTTCATGAAGTACGTGCTGCACAACAAGCTGCTCTGGTACATCGCCATCGCCAACGCCTTCGTCTACCTCATCCGTTACGGCGTGCTGGACTGGGCGCCCACCTATCTGAAAGAGGCCAAGGACTTCAGCGTGGATCACTCCTCCTGGGCCTACTTCCTCTATGAGTGGGCGGGGATCCCGGGCACCCTGCTGTGCGGCTGGATCTCCGACAAGATGTTCAAGGGCCGCCGCGCCCCCGCAGGCATCCTGTTCATGGTGCTGGTGACCCTTTCCGTGCTGGTCTACTGGTTCAACCCGGCGGGCAACCCGACCATCGACATGATTGCCCTGGTCGCCATCGGCTTCCTCATCTATGGCCCCGTCATGCTGATCGGCCTCTACGCCCTGGAGCTGGCGCCCAAGAAGGCGGCCGGTACCGCGGCGGGCTTCACCGGCCTGTTCGGTTATCTGGGTGGCGCGGTCGCGGCCAACGCCATGCTGGGCTATACCGTTGACCACTTCGGCTGGGACGGCGGCTTCATGGTGCTCACCGTCTCCTGCGTGCTCTCCATCATCCTGCTGGCCATGACCCTCAAGCACGAGAACGAGTCGATTGCCGCCAAGGCAGCTGCCCATAAGGCATAAAACGTGATCCTGCCCTTATCGATTGGAAAAGGGATCAGGTACACTGCCAAAGGCCCCGCACCTGCCGGGGCCTTTTTTCGTCTCATCTGCGGAGTGCAAGCGTGAAGCAAACCCAACGACATCTGGAGATCCTGGACGTCCTGACCCGGCAGGGTTTCGTCTCGACCGACGATCTGGTGACCCATTTTGACGTCAGCCCCCAGACCATTCGCCGGGATCTCAACGATCTCGCCGAACAGAACAAGATCCGGCGCCATCACGGCGGGGCCTCACTGCATTCGAGCACCGTCAACACCGCCTACAGTGCCCGCAAGGTGATGCAGCTCAAGGAGAAGGAGCGCATCGCCCGGGAAGTGGCTGCCAACATCCCCGACGGCTCGTCGCTCTTTATCGACATCGGCACCACCACCGAGGCCATCGCCCGGGCCCTGCTCGACCACCGGGAGCTGCGCGTTGTCACCAACAACCTGAACGTCGCCAGCATCCTGACCGCCAAGGATGACTTCACCGTCATCATCGCCGGCGGTGAAATTCGCAACCGGGATGGCGGCATCGTCGGGGAGGCGACCCGCGACTTCATCGGCCAGTTTCGCATGGACTACGGCGTCATCGGCATCTCGGGCATCGACAGCGACGGCTCCCTGCTCGATTTCGACTATCACGAGGTGAAGATCGCCCAGGCCATCATCGCCCACTCCCGCCAGGTGTTCCTTGCCGCCGACCACACCAAGTTTGGCCGCAACGCCATGGTCAACCTCGGCAACCTCAACCAGATCCACGCCCTGTTCACGGATCAGGAGCCGCCGGAGAAGCTGATGCGACTGATGTCCCAGCATCAGATCGCCTGCCATATCTGCTGAGCTTCCCCGCACAGGCATCAGGCCGCCTCGGGCGGCCGCTTTTTTTTTTGCCCCCTCCCGGCCTGCGGCGTTTCCCTTGCGGCGCCTAAGAGGCCAGTTCCTGGCGCTGACACACCTTCTTTGACCCCCTGATGTTGCCTCCGCACTCGGGCGCCTGCGAGGGATTCACGCCATCGCGCTCATCACCTTGCCCCATGGGCACCCCCATCCGGCACTCTTTGTTCTCCTCCCTGCCCGAAATGGCTGTTTCCGGCAGACCTTAGCCTGGCCAGGCCGTCACCGACTGGCAGCATTTTTAGCATTGTGAAAACAATCGCGATCACATTTCTCTCACGAAATGTTCGTTTATTGGTTTTTCATGTTCTAATATGAGCGAAATCAAACATTGCTGTCATGGCAAACACAAAATAAGAAAGTAGGTGAACATGAGCGAACATTATGATCTGGTCGTCGTCGGCGGCGGCATCAACGGGGTCGGCATCGCGGCAGATGCGGCGGGGCGGGGGCTGAAGGTGGCGCTGTTCGAGGCGAGCGATCTCGCCTCTGCCACCTCGTCCAACTCCAGCAAGCTGATCCACGGCGGCCTGCGCTACCTCGAACATTACGAATTCCGGCTGGTGAAAGAGGCGCTGGCGGAGCGGGAGGTCCTGCTCGGCATGGCTCCCCACATCGCCCGTCCCATGCGTTTTCGTCTGCCTCATCGCCCGCACCTGCGTCCGGCCTGGATGATCCGCGCCGGTCTCTTCCTTTATGACAACCTGGCCAAGCGGGACAAGCTCAAGGGGAGCTGCGGCCTGCGCTTCCTGCCGCAGGACGGTCTCAAGAGCGGCATCAACAAGGGCTTTGAATACTCGGATGCCTGGGTCGACGACGCCCGGCTGGTGGTGCTCAATGCCATGCTGGCGCGGGACAAGGGCGCCGATGTGCAGACCCGTACCCGCTGCGTCAAGGCGGTGCGCGGATCCAAGCACTGGACCCTGACGCTGGAGCGGGAAGGGGGCGAGCAGTTCACCGTCAGCTGCCGTGGTCTGGTCAATGCGGCGGGCCCCTGGGTCAAGACCTTCTATGACGAGAGCCTGAGCGAGAAATCCCCCCGCGGCATTCGCCTCATCAAGGGGAGCCACATGATAGTGCCGCGCATCCATGAGCGCGAAGAGGCCTACATCCTGCAAAACGAGGACAACCGCATCGTCTTCGTCATCCCCTACCAGCAGGACTATTCCCTCATCGGCACCACGGACGTGGAGCACAAAGGCAGCCCGCGGGAAGCCAAGATCAGCGATGCCGAGATCAACTACCTGTGCAAGGTGGTCAATGCCCACTTCACCAGGCAGATAAGCCCGGCAGACGTGGTGTGGACCTATGCCGGGGTGCGCCCCCTGTGTGACGACGAGTCCGATTCACCCCAGGCGGTGACCCGAGACTACACGCTCGAGCTCAGTGGTGAATCCGACGGCGCGCCGCTGTTGTCGGTGTTTGGCGGCAAGCTCACCACCTACCGCAAGCTGGCCCAGGCCGCCTGCAACAAGCTCAAGCCCTGGTTCAGCCAGATGGGAGAGGACTGGACCGCCTCCTGCCGGCTGCCCGGTGGCGAGTTCGACTGCTCGGTGCGTGAACTGGCGCGTGCCTTTGCGCTGGAATTCGACTGGCTCGACGATCGCAGCGCCCTGCGCATCGCCGAAGCCTATGGCGCTCATGCCCGCCTCTGGCTGAAGGAGGAGCGCGGCCAGCACTTTGGCGCCGGGCTGTATGAATCCGAAGTGCGCTATCTCATCGCGCGCGAATGGGCCCACTCTCTGGAGGACATCCTGTGGCGCCGCAGCAAGCTGGGGCTGCGCCTGTCGGAATCCGAGCAGCAGCAGCTCGGTGCCTGGCTGCTCGAGCACCACCACGCCCTGCCCGAAGCCTGCTGATGATCCATGGCGGGCGGCCTTTGCCGCCCGCCGTCAAACTGCAATAAACCCCTGCTATAACAATTACCTGCATCCTACACACCATAACAACGAGACCTCTTGATGAAGCAACCTCACCGTACCCTGATAGCCCTTGGCCTCGGGGCCGCCCTGGCGCTGCCCGCACTGGCGGCCGACGAAGGCAAAATCGTGATCGCCCACCGGGGTGCCTCCGGTTACCTGCCGGAACACACCCTGGAATCCAAGGCCCTGGCCTATGGCATGGGCGCCGACTATCTGGAGCAGGACCTGGTGATGACCAAGGATGACCAGCTGGTGGTGATGCACGATCACTTCCTTGATGGCATCACGGACGTGGCCGAGCGCTTCCCCGGCCGGGCCCGCCCGGACGGACGCTACTATGTGGTGGATTTCACCCTGGACGAGGTGCGTTCCCTGCGCATGACCGAGCCGTTCCAGCTGGTGGACGGCAAGCAGGTGCCGGTCTATCCGGCCCGTTTCCCGCTGTGGAAGTCGAGCTTCAGGATCCATACCTTCCAGGAAGAGATCGAGATGATCCAGGGGCTCAACAAGAGCACCGGCAAGCACATCGGCATCTACCCGGAAATCAAGGCTCCATGGCTGTTCCGCCACGAAGGCAAGGACATCTCCAGGGCTGTGCTGAACGTGCTCAAGGAGTACGGCTACACCAGCAAGAGCGACAAGGTCTATCTGCAGTGCTTTGATGCCAACGAGCTCAAGCGCATCAACGGCGAGCTGATGCCCGCCATGGGCATGGATCTCAAGCTGGTGCAGCTGATGGCCGAGACCGACTGGAACGAGACCATGGTCTACGACGCCAAGGTCAAGGCGACCCCCTATGACTACGACTGGATGTTCAAGCCGGGGGCCATGAAGACCATCGCCACCTATGCCGAGGGAATCGGTCCCTGGAAACCCATGGTGGTGACCGAGCCGGGTACTCCTGGCAAGCCGGTCTTCACCGGCATGGTGAAAGAGGCCCACGCGGCCGGTCTCAAGGTGCATCCTTATACGTTCCGTCAGGATGAGGGGCAGATCCCGGCCTATGCGAAAGACTTCACCGACCTGCTCAACATCTTCCTCTACCAGGCCGATGTGGATGGGGTATTCAGCGACTTCCCCGACAAGGCGGTCGAGGCTATCAAGGCTCACGGCAAATAATAAAAGAAGAGCAACACGGGAATGCAAGCGGGGCCAGGTGCCCCGCTTTTTTGTGCCCGGCATTATCGCCGGGATGAGGGGCCGGATAAGGGGTCATGAGAGGGGGCAGATAGATGATATTGAAATGAGTGGGTGTAATTTAATGTTTACGATTTGGGGCTGATTTGGCCTCACGTGTCGCTACTTTTGAGTTGTTTCACTCTGCATTCTTGGTCATTTATCCATCTGTCAGCGTGCAAATACGCTAGTTTCACTTGATTGTTTGTTTTTCCTTGGTAAGGTGGGGGCGGTTGCGTAACAAAGTGCTGACTTGTGTAAACATAAATGAACGATCAGCACCCTTGGCTTGAAACAGTAGAGAGAATGAGAAAATGCAAAGAGATCCCCTGAACAACATCCATATCCAGTCCGAACAAGTGATGATCACGCCTGCCCAGCTCAAGGAGAAACTGCCCATCTCCGATCGCGCGCTGGCATTCGTGCAAGGGGCCCGCAATACCATCGCCGACATCATCCACCGTCGCGATCACCGCTTGCTGGTGATCTGTGGTCCCTGCTCCATCCACGACATGGACGCCGCCAAAGAGTACGCAACCAGACTCAAAGCGCTGCATGACGCCTATCAGGACTCTCTCTACATTGTCATGCGGGTCTACTTTGAGAAGCCGCGCACCACGGTCGGCTGGAAGGGCTTTATCAACGATCCGAACCTGGACGGCACCTTTGACGTGGAGCTGGGTCTGCACCGCGCCCGCGAGCTGCTCTGCTGGCTGGCCGAGCTGGAGTTGCCGCTGGCGACCGAGGCGCTCGACCCCATCAGCCCGCAATACCTGGCGGAGCTCTTCTCCTGGTCGGCCATCGGTGCCCGCACCACCGAATCCCAGACCCACAGGGAGATGGCCTCCGGCCTCTCCATGCCGGTCGGCTTCAAGAACGGCACCGACGGCAACCTCGGTACCGCCATCAATGCGCTGCAGGCGGCTTCCAGCCCCCATGCCTTCATGGGGATCAACCAGCAGGGTCAGGTCGCGCTGCTGCAGACCCAGGGTAACCCGGATGGTCACGTGATCCTGCGCGGCGGCAAGCACCCGAACTACGACTCGGTCAATGTATCGCTGGCGGAAGAGGCGCTGGAGAAGGCGGGTCTGCTGCCCGGTCTGGTGGTGGATTGCAGCCACGGCAACTCCAGCAAGGATCACCGGCTGCAGCCCAAGGTGGCCGACAACGTCATTCACCAGATCCAGGAGGGCAACCGCTCCATCATCGGGGTGATGCTCGAATCCAACCTGTTCGAAGGCAACCAGTCCAGCGAGCAGCCCAAGTGCGAGATGCGCTACGGCGTCTCCATCACCGATGCCTGCATCGACTGGGAGACCACGGATGCGCTGCTGGCCCGCTGCCACAGCCAGCTGGCGGCACCACTTTTGGCCAGAACATCGGCATAAGCCGTGGTATCTTGTTGTAACTGATTGAACCATCGAGGTATCACTGCCCACGCAGTGATACCTTGTTGCCTCTTGAATGACAGGGCGTCGCTGCGGGCGGCGCCAGCAGGGACTGGACATGGCGGAAGAGTTGAATGCCCTCAGGGACAAGATAGATGCGGTGGACAAGCAGCTGATTGATCTGCTGGCTGCCCGTCTCGCCCTGGTGGGGGAAGTGGGGGAAGTGAAAAGCCGGCACGGCCTGCCCATCTATGCGCCGGATCGGGAGGCGAGCATGCTGGCCCGCCGCCGCGCCGAGGCCGAGGTTCTGGGGGTGCCGGGGGACCTTATCGAGGACGTGCTGCGCCGGGTGATGCGCGAGTCCTATATTCTGGAGTCCGCCAGCGACAAGGAGCACCACTTCAAGTGCATGAAGCCTGAGCTCGGCAAGGTGGTGATCATCGGTGGCCAGGGGCAGCTTGGCCGCCTGTTCGGCAACCTGTTCAGCCTCTCGGGCTACCGGGTCGAAACCCTGGGTCAGGCCGACTGGCCACGCGCCGACGAGATCCTGCACGGCGCCGGGCTGGTGATGGTGGCGGTGCCCATCGACGTCACCTGCCAGGTGATCGACCGGCTCGGCAACCTGCCGGCGGACTGCCTGCTGGTGGACGTGACCAGCGTCAAGAGTGAACCGCTTGCCCATATGCTGGCGGTACACCAGGGGCCGGTGCTGGGGCTGCACCCCATGTTCGGGCCGGATGTGGCGAGCCTCGCCAAGCAGGTGATCGTCTGCTGTCAGGGGCGCGAGCCCGCCGCCAGCCAGTGGCTGCTGGAGCAGATGACCATCTGGGGCGCCCGCCTGCAGCAGGTGGAGGCCAGGGCCCACGACGAGGCGATGACCTTCATTCAGGCGCTGCGCCACTTTGCTACCTTCGCCTACGGCTGGCACCTCTCCCGGGAGCAGGCCAACATCGACCGCCTGCTTGCCTTAAGCTCTCCCATCTACCGGCTGGAGCTGGCCATGGTGGGACGGCTGTTCGCCCAGGATCCCCATCTCTACGCCGACATCATATTGTCGTCGCCCCAGAACCTCGCGATGATCCGCCGCTACTACCAGAACTTCGGCGAGGCGCTGGGCCTGCTGGAGCGGGGCGACAGGGAGGGCTTCATCGAGGCCTTCAGCCAGGTCTCCGGCTTCTTCGGCGAGCGGGCGGAGGAGTTCCTGCGCGAGAGCCGCACCCTGCTGGCGCAGGCCAACGATCGTCGTCATCACGGCTGATGCACAAATATATCCATACAAAAGGGGCCTGATGGCCCCTTTTTCATGTTGTTTGTGCTGCACCGATAACCAGGGTAGATGAAAACACAGGTCTGGGCGTTAAATCGCCCTGTTTCATTCGGCAGGCGGTTGACGCAAGTCGGCGTCATGCCAGCCCAGCGGCAGGGTGAGCAGCTGATCGATCAGCTCCCGGCGGTCGGATTTCTCCAGATAGGCGAGGTAGAGCGGGCGGCTCAGGGATTGGCCCCCTTCCACCAGATGAAGCTGCCCCTGCTCCAGGAAGGGGCTCACCATGCGCCTTGGCAAGTAGGCGGCGCCGCCGTTGGCCAGCACGAATTGCAGGGCCATGCTGGCGGAGCTTGAATGCAGCACTGGGGTCTTCTGCAGGCTCTGCAATCGGCTCGATGGCGGTTCGAAGCTGGTGCCCCAGTCGAGATGAATGTGGGGCATCTGCATCAGGCTGTCGGCGTTTGCGGCCGGCTCCCGGCTCACCAGTTCGAACACCAGCTCGCCGATGGGGTGCAGGGCAATCTCGTCGATCTTGGTCGGCTCGGAGAGCAGGGCCAGATCGAGGGAGCGCTCCAGCAACTGGCGACAGAGGTGCTCGCGGGAGGCCGTTTCGAGGCGCACCGCGAGGCCGGGGGCCAGGGCATAGACATGGTTGAGCCAGTCGTTGAAGTCGAGCTCCCAGAAGACGGCGGGGGCGCCGATGGCAAGCTGCTGGCTGAAACCGGGGGAGAGGGCCACGTCCTGCTTGGCGCGCCCCAAAGTATGCAGAATGGCGTCTGCGTAGGGCAGCAGACGCTCACCGGAGGCAGTCAGGCGGATGTTGTTGCGATGACGGGCAAACAGGCTGACCCCGAGTTGCTGCTCGAGCTGGCGGATCCGGAAGCTCACCGCCGACTGGGTCAGGTAGAGATTTTCAGCCGCCCGGCCAAAGTGCCGGGTCTTGCTGACCTCGATGAAGGTCCGAAGCAGCTCGGTATCCATTAATCGAGGGACTCGTCGCTGCCGCCACCGCCGCCTTCAAAGCTGCCACCCGCATCTTCATTGGCGCCGCCAGCGACGGTGCACAGACGGTGCACGCGCTTGGGACCAATCACCTTCAGGTATTTGAACCACACCTTGGCGTGGGGGTTGTTGCCGGCTGCGCCGGATTTGACCTGTTCGATAAAGGCACTTTCTACGTCATCGCGCGGGGCCAGGTTGCCCTGATAGAGCGCCAGCATCACGGTGCCATATTTTTCCAGACTGTCCGCTTCGGCCACGGTGAATTCGCCACTGCGACGCAGGCCACGGGGAAAATGTTTGAAGTCGTTGAAACGCTTGTCTGATTCGAAGCTCATAGTGCTCTTGTTCTGGTTAGTTTGACCTTTGCGGGCAAGTATCATCAGGCCGTCGCAGAGTGCAAAATCAATTTTCTTACTATGTTAATAAATATCTTTTATCGAACAGAGTTTGTCGCATCCCGAGGGGGCATTTTGCGGTGCGCTGCACAAAAAAGCCTGAAAAATAGTGGAGTTATGTCAGATTTTGTACAGGAAAAACCGCTCAAAAACGGGCTCGGAAGCTAAAAATAAGGCGCCGTATGGCGCCTTATTGTCATCATGACTGAGCTGAACCCGAGTGCGCGGCACTCACTCAATCATGGCTGGCTGTGCCAGGTTGTCGGCACGCCACAGACGATAGCGCACCTCGTACTCCTGGGGCACATAGATGACGAAGGGCAGCTTGGAGTTGTAGTTCACGAAGAAGCCCTGACCGTAGATCTGGACGAAACTCTCCTTCTTCTGGCCGTCCGGGCAGGCCATCAGGGTGCTGACGGGGCCGGTGACCTGGCCCAGAGTCAGGTAGTTGTAACCCCAGCCCTTGACGCTGTGCTGTTCCAGATTGCCCGCGAAGCGGGGCAGGTTGCAGTCGACCAGCATCTTCTTGCCGACTTGCAGCTCGACCATCATGTCGGCTTCGTTCTCGACTTCCGGCAGACGGATCACGACACGTTCCTGGTTCACTTCGGCGGCGGGGAACATGCTGATATCAAATTTTTTCGGTTCGGCGGCGAAGGCATGGCCACCCAATAGCAAGGCGCCCAGCAGGCTAAAACGCAACACGGTTTTCATCTGTACCTCTTGGGATTGGTTCAACGCCGCTAGACTAACCGCTCTGCCGGTTTCATGCCAGCGCTGCGGCGTGCAAAACCGCCCTGAACAGGCATTACATGACGCAATTTGATGCTTTTTTGACGGCCAGGGTCACCCTGCCGCTTCTTGCCTCGTGTCAAACAGGGGGCCGGGTGGCCCCCATGGCCAGGCTGTCACCTCACCAGCAGAACCTGTTTCGCCCAAGAGCGGGGGGCGCGCTGGGCGACGGAGCCGCTGGTGATGTCCAGGTAGGCGACGCCCTGAAGGGCCGGCACCGGGGTGGAGGACCAGAGATAGACATAGCCGTCGTTCACCTCCTTGCCATCCCCGGCCATGGCGCGGGGGAAGATGGTTTCGTTCAATGCCGGTTTGTAACAGGCGGACTCCAGAATGCTGGCGAGCTCCTTGATGGTGGGCAGGCGCCAGTCGTGATGACCACCAAAGCCATACAGGGCGTGGCTAGGTTCGGTACGGATCCGTTCCGCCGTCTGCAGTGCCTGTTGCCAGTAGAGGCGGGTGGGTTCCCCCTCGCAGCTCTGGTTGCGCCAGATCTGGCCGAGCTGGCAGCGCATCCAGGTCAGACCGGTGCCCCTGTCGGTGACGGTGCCGTTGCCGTGATCCTGGAAACGGGCGGTGGGACTGGTACGGGGCAGGGCGTCGTCGCAGATGGCGATGGCCAGTGCCAGGGGGCTGCACAGGGTGAGCAGCAGGGTCAGAAGATACTTGTTCATCGGGTTACCTCGGCCACCAGGCGCAGTTGCAGACCGTTGGCGTCATTGCTGTTTTGAACTGGGGTGGGATAGTCGGCACCGGCGTCCTCGCCGAGGAAGATGTGGGCGATGGCGCTCAGAGGCGCGCTCTCCAGCCGGCGGGACGGGGTCAGGGTCTGGCTCCAGTAATAGCCATCGAAGCCATTGAGTCCGGTGCCGACATCGGGGAAGTAGCGCACATCCAGGGTGACGAGCTGGCCATCCTGGCGGGCGAGGGAGCCGTAGTGCTGCAAACTCATCAGCTCACGGGCGTGGGGCAGGCGCCAGTGGGTGATGCCGCACAGTTGCTGTGCATTGAGCCACTGACGGTACTGCTCCGTGGTGCAGATGGCCTCCCCCTCGGGACAGGCGTAATCCCGCTCCTCCTGGGTCGGGTGATAGTCGTCGAACTCCCAGGCGAAGGTGCGGTGCAGATCCCTCGGACTGTCCGGATCCGCCAGCTTCTTCTCCCAGACGAGGCCGGTGTTGAGATCCTCCACGCACTCCCACTCGTCGGCATTGTCCGCCAGGGGTTGCCCCTTGCCGTCCAGCTTGCGATAGCGCAGGGGCGCCTGGCCCAGGCTCGCCTCCTGGCCCGGGTGATCCGCAGGCTCCTGGTCGAGCAGATAATCCACCCCGTCCGTGTAGGTGGTGACGCCACCTGCGGTCACCAACGCCCGGGGTTGCTGCTGCATCAGCACGGCGGCGAGTCTGGCCTGCTGGCTCAGTAGCTCGGGGCTTGCGGCAAAGTGCCGGGCGAGCTCGGGCAGCAGGGTGACCAGCCCCTGCCAGATCTGCAGGCGGCGTTCGCTGGCGGCAAAGGTGGGCAGGGTGGCCTTGTCATCTAAGGCGGCGAGGGCCAGCTCGGCGAGGGCGCGGTTGAAGTCGCCCAGCTGCGCCAGTGCCGCCAGATCTGGGCCGGGGTGAAGGGGGGCCAGGGCGAGCAGCACGTCCGTCAGGGCCTGAGCCGGTGGCAGCCCGTCCGAGATACGCGTCTGCAGCAGGGTGCTGAGGGGGCTGGGGGTGAGGTGCTGGTTGTCCTGGCGAGCCGCCGGGTGGGCCAGGGGCAGGGCGGCGGGATCCGCCGGAATGAACAGCAGGGGAGTGGTGAGCAGATCAGGGTGGCGCCGGGTCAGGGAGTGGGCGCCGGCCTCGCCGCTGACGGCGGGCTCATTGGCTTCGCAGCCGTCGTTCTGGTTCAGGTTGATGCACAGGGTGCCCGCAGCGGGCAGGCTGACCGTCAGGCGGTAGTCCGGCGCGGTCAGGGGAGCCTCGTCCGAACCGCCGCCACAGGCGCTGAGCAGGGGGGCCAGCAGGCAGACGATCGGGGTCATTCTCATGGTCATGGTGTGTCCTTGGAGGGGCCTTGGCCCCTCTCTTCTTTATATAGGGAGAGTCAGAGGCGACGCAGACGGCGCCACAGGGCCAGCGGCAGCAGCCAGAGCAGGGGGAAGGCTCCCCCGCCACTGCTGTCCGAGGTATCGAAGCGGATGATGCCGTCATCCGGCACGGGCACGGTGTTGCCGCACTGGGCGCCGGTACGCTGGCTGATGCTCCACCCGTTCAGGAGACCCTGATTGCCCGGTTTGCTGTCCACCACCTCCAGGGTCCAGCGACCGGCCAGGGGTTCTCCTTCGAAGGCGCTGAAGGGTTGCAGGGACTGCAACTCGGTCGGGAAGACCCCTTTCAGGCTCGGCAGGGGGCTGTAACCCTTGTCCCAGATCTGGACCCGGGTGCCGGCGGGGGAGCTGAGCCAGATCTCCAGCTCATCCAGCGCCTCATGCTGCAGATCCAGGCTCAGTTGCAGCCTGTCGCTCACACGGGCATCGCTCTTCTCCAGCAGCAGGCTGGTTTCGCTCAGGCCGCGCACCTCCTCGCTCTGGGCATCGTTCAGTCGCTGAGACCGACCACTGGCCCGGCTGATGACGGGGGTGCCGATGGGCAGGGTCAGGGATTGCTGCCACTGGCGCTCGGTGGGGCTGGTACCGCTCATGGCGAGATTCACCGAGAGGCTCGCCTCGTCGCCGCAGGCGAGCGGGCTCTGGGCCAGCAGGCGCAGGGTGGTGGTCATGCTGGCACCGGCGGCCAGGGTCGCTGGTTGCCAGTTGTCAGGATCGGCCTGCAACCCGGTTGGCAGGGTGAGGGCCAGCTCGTTGAGGGTCACCTCCCCCTTGCCCGGGTTGCTGAGGGTCAGCTGCACCGACTGGCGCTGCCCCAGCGGGATGGCGCTCCCCTCGGCGAGGGCGATATTGACGGGAGCTTGCAGCAGCCCGTGCTGGCGAAATGCCTGCTCCAGCAGACGGGCATAGGCTCGCGTCGGGTAGAGACGGGCGGCAGTATCCACGGTGATCCGGGCCAGTTGCGGCATGCGAATGGCCGGCCCCAGGCCGAAGTGGGATTCGATGATGACGCGATCAAACTCGTCCCTGGCCGCCTCACCGTGCTCGGCCACCGCCGTCAGCAGGGCCTGGAACAGCGGGGTGCCCCAGAGCTGATCCCCGTTGCTGCCGTTGATGGTGCGGTGGGCGGGGTAGCGGTAGTCCGGATGGTAGCGGGCGCGCAGATCGTCGAGCTGGCGCGGGGTGCGGTCGGTGAAGCGGGCATCCCAGTTGAACACCATGGCGGGTTCGAATTGGCGACCGGCTTCGCTGCGCTGGCGATGACTGGCGGCCAGGTAGTCGCCAAAGCCCTCGCCGATGGCTCCCCAGTCTCCCTCTTCCCCGAGATCCGGCAGGATGTGGTGCTGTACCCCGTGGCCGAACTCGTGCCAGATGACCATGGGATCCTCGGCATCGGGCACGCCGCTGCGACCCAGCTCCAGCCTGCGTTCGAACGGATCGTAGAGGGAGTTGTCCTGATAGCCCGCGTCCGTGTCGATGTCGAGCGCCCCGGGGATGAGCTCGGTGAAGCCGAGCGCCTTGAGGTGGCGCTGGGCGAGATCCAGATGGTAGTAGGCGTTGATGTCCGCAAAGCCGCGATCGTCCCGGGTCAGGCGAAAACCCTGCACGTCACTGCTGCTGTAGGGGGCCGATTCGGGGGCCATGACATCCACCACCCTGGCATGGGGGCCGCTCAGGCGATACTGCCCGGCTTGCAGGCTCACCGGCAGGGGAACCGGATCCTGGTAGGCGGCCTGTGCCAGCACCAGCTCATCGTGCCAGACCAGGCTGGCGTCCTGCAGGCGGGTGCGGGGATCGGGGTCGAACACCCGTGCCTGAACCTGCTGATCGCCTGCGTCGGCGACATGCAGAGGGCGGGTAGTTGCCTGATCCCCGAGACGGCCAAGCTCCTGCTCCCCGTCGCAACGGGCAAACAGCTGCACCTGGCTGGCCTTGGCATTGCCAGCCTTGTGCTCGCGCACCCGCTGGCGCAGGGCAGGCACCAGGGTATCGCCGTCTCGCCAGTACCAGGCTTCGACCGGCCCCAGCGTCTCTATCTGGTTGTCGTCGGTGCGCAGGGTGGCGAGCAGGGGATCCAGGGTGTCGCTGGCATCGCAGCCGGGCGCTGTGCTCTGCAAGGGGCGCAGGTTGTGATAGAGGCGCCAGGGGCGGCCGTCCCCGTCGACACTGACGGCGGCCTGGGTGGCGGCCACCGGCAGGCCGTTCACCAGTTGGCGAAAGCTGTAATGGTGGCCGAGCAGGCTGGCCCTGTCGTAATCGGGGGCGAGGAGCACACCGAGGCGTTGCTCGAGCCAGCGCTTCGGCGTCGTGGTCAGGGGCGGTTCATCGACAAACTGCAGATCGGCCGCCAGCAGCGGCGATGAGATCAGGGTTGCCGCCAGCCAGAGGGCCAGGGAAGAGGGTTTCATGGTTCACTCCAGAAAAAGAGGACAAGGGGTCAGTGGTTGACGCCCGCCAGGGTGAGCAGGAAGGCAAACTCCTGCGCCGCACGCAGCGCCGCCGTTCGGGGGGCGCCCAGGTGGCCGCCGTCGAGTTCGGTGCGCAGCAGATAGGGGCCTGTTCCCGTGCTATGGGATCGCAGGCGGGCTATCCACTTGAGGGGTTCCCAGTAGGGCACCTGACTGTCGTGCAGGCCGCCCGTCACATAGACGGGGGGATAAGGGACCTTGTGCAGGTTGTCATAGGGGCTCAGGCGGCGCATCGCGGCATAGTCACCCGGGATGGCCGGATTGCCCCACTCGGCGTACTCCTGCCGGGTGAGGGGCAGCTCGGGATCCTGCATGGTGCCCAGCAGGTCGACGAAGGGAACTTGCAGCACGGCCCCGGCGAAACGGGTGGGCGCCTGGTTGAGTGCCGCAGCCACCAGCAGGCCGCCGGCGCTGCCACCCATGGCAAACAGCCGGGCGGGATCGATGGCGGGATCCTGGGCCAGGGCATCGGCCACGGCGAGAAAATCATCCACGCTGTGCTGTTTGTCACGGCCACGACCCTCCCGGTACCAGGATTCGCCGAGCAGACCGCCCCCGCGCACATGGGCGATGGCGTAGACGAAGCCGCGATCCAGCAGGCTCAGCACCCGGGGCTGGTAGTAGGGACGCATGGGGGTGCCGTAAGCCCCATAGCCGTAGAGCAGCAGTGCCCTGGGGTGGGTAATGCCCTTGCGCCAGACCAGGGAGACAGGCACCTTGACCCCATCCTTGCCCGCGATCCAGCGTCGCTCGCTCTGATAGGGGGAGGTGTCCCTGCTCTCGGGTGTCCCCTCCCAGGTGCCGGAGGCGAGATCCAGCCAGCGCTGGTGAGGTGGCTCGGCCATCCCCTGGCGGCGAATGAGCACCTTGTCGCTGGCCGGTTCCTGGCTGCCCTGGATCCAAGCCGTGCCTGCGCCATCGGTGAGCGGCAGGCTGTGGATCAACGCACCCCTGGCATCCAGCACATCGAGCCAGTCATCCCCTTCCTTGCGGTATTGCAGCACGGTGTGCCGGGCAAAGAGGCGCCACTTCTCGAGTTCCCGGCCCTCGCCGGACCAGAGCCGTTGCCACTCTCCCTTCGCCACCAGGCTCAAGTCGGCCACCTGATAGAGGCCGAGGGCGCCGTCCCGGTTGCTCTTGAGCAGCACCCTGTCCCCCAAGGTATCCAGGTAGTATTCGAGGCCGCGCTCGCGCCCCTTGATCAGGTCGGCCCGACCCGCGTCCAGCAGGTATTGCTCCGAACTGTCGTGGTTGTTGCTTTGCAGCACCAGGTGGCGGCGATCCGTGGTGCGATAGAGGCCGAGCAGCCAGGCGGGATCGCGCTCCTCATACACCAGGGTCTCCTTGCCATCCTGCCAGGCCAGCAGTTGCCAGGGGCGCAGGGTCTGGTGCTCGTTGGCGAGGGTGTAGAGGGTCTTGCCATCCAGACTCCAGAGCAGATCGCCGGCGCGGTGAGGCAAAGAGGCCAGTGTCTCGCCACTCGCCAGATCCAGCAGGGTGATGCGGTAGTCCCGATCTCCCCTGCGGTCTTCGGCCAGGGCAAGCAGTTGCCCGCCCGGGTGCAGGGCCCAGGCGGCGAGCTCGTAATACCCCTCCGCAGGTTGGCGGGGAGCCAGCCGCTTTCGGGGGGCGGCATTGGCGTCGCTGCGTTGCCACAGGCTGCCGTCCGCCTCCATGCGCCACTGGCTGCCAGCCTGGCTCAGCCAGTCGTCCGGCACGGGTTCGCCCCGCTCCCGGCCCTGCCACTCCGTCTGCAGGCGCTGTACCAGTGGCGTCTGGTCGGCGAGCTGCTGCTCGGTCCAGCGGTTCTGCTCGCGCAGCAGCGTCAGGAGGGCGGGATCCTGGCGGCTGTCGTCACGCCAGCCACCATAGGGATCGAGGCGGGCTATCTCCCCCTTCATCAGTTGCGGGCGCTCGGGGATGAGGGGCGCGGCCTCCAGGGTTGCCTCAGGCAGGGGAGAGGCGGGGACCGGCGTGGCCAGCAGGCTGGCCAGGATCAATAGGCTGTGCATCAGATCCCCACGAAGGTGTAGCGCAGGCTGGCACTCAGGGTGCGGCCGCTCTGGGTGAAGAGGGAAGCATCGGTCCCGGCTTCCAGCCCGGCCACATCCTGATAGCGGGTGTAGCGGGTGTCGAACAGGTTGTCGAGCTTGAGGTTGACCTTGAGGGCGTCGGTGACCAGCCAGTCGGCCGTCAGGGCGAAACTGAGCCAGCCGGCACTTTCGAGGCAGTCCCCCTGGCGGCCGGTCAGGCTGTTGCCGCAGGTGGGCACCCGGCTCATGGCGGCGGCATAGTCCGCCTGAATGCCCAGACTCCACTCATTGGCCTGATAGCTAAGACGGGTGTTGCCCTCGAGGGGCGTCAGGGTACGCAGCGCTTCACCTTTGTTGTCCTCGCCATCGACCCAGCCGAGCTTGGTGGCGAGCTCCCACTCCTGGGTCAGCCAGTAGCTGGCGGCGAGTTCGGCCCCCCAGGTTTCGGCCTTGGCGACGTTGCGATATTGGCGCAGGATGACGCCATCGCTCAGGCGCAGCCCCACCTCGCGCCAGTCGATGAAGTTGTAGTAGCGGTTGTAGAAGAGCGCTGGCTTGATGCTCCAGTTGTCCCCCTCGCCACTCAGCCCCCACTCGATGCTGTGGCTGGTCTCCTCCTTGAGCCCTGTGTTGGCGATAATCTCGAAGGGCGGCAGAGCGAAGTAGTGGGGGATGTTGCCGTACACCTTGTCGTAGGAAGGCGCCCGGAACCCGTTGGCATAGCTGAGCCAGCTGCGCCACTGGTCGTTGAAGCGGTAGCTGGTGGCCAGGCTCGGGGAGAGGTGCCAGCTGTGGTTGCTGTCGTGGCTGCCGTCCAGCGGCGTGAGCCACTGGTGATCCATGCGCAGGGTGGGGGTGAACTGCCACTGGCCCAGGCTGGCCACGTCGCCGAGCCAGACTCCGGCCCTGTCGGTACGGGCGCGGCTGAAGGGGGCGGACTGGCCGGGTTGGGGAATGCCGGCCTCCAGACTCAGCTTTTCCACCGGCCGCTCGTGGGTGGTGCGCTCCAGCTCGATGCCGTAACTGAGCTGATGGGCGAGATGGCCGGTGGCGAGATCCCGGCGCACATCCAGCTCGGTACCGATCCTGTCTTCGGTGAAGGTGGCGAGTTCCCGTTCGCTGCGATAGCGCGGATAACCGCTCAGCAGATCGTTTTGCAGCAGGCTGCGCTTGTTGGCGGTGTTTTTCGAGTGATTGCCGTAGGCACTCCAGGTGAGACTGTCGGCCAGTATTGTGTCGAGGTTGCTCGCCTCCCAGGCCAGCTTTCCCCCCTGGGTGCGTTGGCTGCCCTGCTCGTGGTACTGGCGCACCTGCCACTTGCCATCGGGCTGGGGCACTTCGCGCGGCCCCTGATCCCGCTCGGCGTTGTCCTCGAAGTAGTCGAGTTCGAGGCGCAGCAGATGATGTTCGTTCAGCTGGATGCGAGAGCTGGTGGAGGCGCTGAGGCCATCCAGATCCGCCGGGATGCGGCTCTCGTCGTAGTTGGCGGTCTCATGTCCCTGCCAGCCGGAGAGGCGCAGCAGGTGTTCGGTATCCCGTATCCGGGCGGCGCCGGTGGCGCTCAGCTTCTGCTTGTCACTGCTGCCATCGTGCAGCACCTTGCTGCTGAGATAGGCATCCTGGCCCTGAAGGTAATCTTCCGGCTGCTTGGTGCTGATGACGATGGTGCCGCCGATGGCATCGGAGCCATGGAGGGAGGAACCGGCTCCCTTGGCCACCTCTATCTGTTTGACGTCGTCGAGATCGAAGCTGAAGCGGCCCACCTTGTCGTTGAGGTCGTCGGCGCCAAAGCCGTCGCTGACCCGCACCCCGTCCTTGATGATGAGCACCCGGTTGCCGCCCATGCCGCGGATGATGATGTTCTGGGGGCGGCCGGCGGAGCCGGTCACCGAGACGCCGGGTTCGTTCTTGAACACATCGGTGAGCTCGGTGGCAACCTGGCGATCCAGATCCTCCTCCGTGATGACGGTGATGGAACCGGACACGTCGGAGAGCTTCTGCTCGATACGCTGTCCCTTGACCACGATGGTTTCCCGCCCCTTGAGTTCGGGGGGCATGTCCGTTGTGTCGACCCCGGCGGGATCGCTGGCAGCCAGCGCCGTACCGGACAGCAGCATGGGCCAGTAGTGAAGAAGTCGAATTTTCATATTTGAGAATAATTATTATTTAAACCTGAAGGGCGCGGATTATTACAGAGGGAGTCAAGCAGATCAATAAATGACAATCATTATCATTTTGTTTTTATGATATTGATCGAATTGAATTTTTTGAGGGATAAGTCAGTAAGGTGGTGGCATACGTTTGCGAATGACGCCATGAGAAACGGGAGGACGGGTGGGGTGCGGGCAAGAAAAAGCCCGCCATAGGGGCGGGCTCAAGGAGGTGGGCTGGCGCTGATCAGGGGGCGCGATAGAAGCGATTGAGCTCGTTCATCACCTGGATCAGGGTGCCCATGTCCGGGGTGCCGTGCTTGATGGGGCTATAGGTGTCGCGGTCCAGCAGCTCGAAGTCCCCCTGCTTGTTGAACTGGGTGATGGTGTTGCCTTGATAGATGGCGAAGTCATTCTGATCCCCCGCCAGCAGCCAGGTGCGTGTACTGGCTTCGAACAGGTTGCGCCCCGTGCTGTAGTCACGATAGGGGTTGCGTACACCCAGCATGTTCTTCATCAGGGTCGGTACCAGATCCAGGTGGCTGCTCGCCTGCGCCTGGGGCGCAGGTTCGGCACCAGGCCAGGCCAGCACCAGGGGGACCTGCACCTGATAGGTCGAGTAATTGCTGCCATAGCCCCAGCTGTTGCTCTGGGTCTCGTTGAACTCCTGGCCGTGGTTGGAGGTGACCACGACGATGGTCTGATCATCAAGCCCCTGCAATTGCAGTTGGGTCAGCATCTGCTCCAGCAGTTGATCGGTATAGAAGACCGCGTTCTTGTAGCGGTTCTCCAGCTTCTGCAGGTTCTCGGGCCGATAGGCAGTGGCCGGGTTGAAGCGGGTCAACTCGGGCTGGAAGGGGCCCTTGATGCTGGCGGGCACCTGATAATCCCCCGGGCTAGAGAGATAGACCAGAGAGAACCAGGGTCTGTCCGCGGTGCGCGTGCCAAGCCACTGCTGCCAGTCGTCGATGAGCCTGCGGTCATCGGTCTGGCGGGAGACGAAGACCTGTTTGCGCAGACCCGCAAGCAGACTTTGGCGATACTGCTTGGCATCTTCCAGTGCACCGAACAGGCCGAACTGGTAGTCCTGGCGCAGCATCTCGTCGAACAGCACGGGGGGGCGCTTGTCGGCCCGGATGTCCCCGTAATAGTGGCCGGGCAGCCCGTAGAAGAGGCTGAACATCCCCATGGCTTCATCATTGCCACCACTCATGTGCTGGCGGAAATTGAAGTGGTTGTCCGCGTAGCGTTGCAGATTGGGCATGTTGATGTTGTTGAGCATGTCGGCTCGCAGGGAGTCGACCACCACCACCAGCAGGTTCTTGTGATCGCTGGGAGCGCTCACGCTGAGGGGGCGCAAGGGATAGAGCAGACGGTGCTCAGCGCTTCCCTGATCTTCGGCCTTCTTCTCATACTGCTCGAGGTCGAGCCAGCCATGCTTGGCCAGGAAACTCCTGGCGGTCATGGGGTAGGAGAGGGGGAAGTTGGCCCGCTGCATGGTGATGGGTTGATACAGGGTCGCATCCGCCCAGCTGTTGACCAGATGGGTCAGGATGAAGCAGACCAGCAGGGCCAGCCCCACCTGATTGCCGTACTGGCGGCGTTTGCGCTTGTTGATCTTGCGCCACACATAGGCCGACAGCAGCAGTTGCAGCAGGAAGATGGCGGGCACCGCCACGAAGATGATGCTCCAGATAGAGCCCTCTTCGGTCTGCGCCTGATCCAGCAGCAGTTGCCACACCTGGCCATTCAAGTGGAACTTGAACAGCTGGAACACCTGGGTGTCGATAAGCAGCAGCACCAGCGCCAGGGTGGCGATGATGGATGAAATGAAGCGCAGCGGCTTCTCCCTGGGCAGGATGAAGCTCAAGGGGAAGATGGTCAGCAGATAGGTGACGAAGCTCAGGAACGAGAAATGACCTATCCAGCTGATGACGAGATAGGTCACGCCGAGCGTGGTCGACGGCCAGCTGATGGCGCCCAGGTAACGGGTCGAGATCAGCATGGCCAGGATGATGTTGAAGAAGGAGAACCAATGCCCCCAGGTGATCAGGCGAGAGACATTATCGCGATAGGGGTTGCCGGTTTCGACCATAATGATCCATCTGCTTGAAAAACATCAAAGAATGCGAAGAAACTCAGTGCGCATCGTGGCGATGGCCCACCGAGGCGGTGAGTGCCTGGATGAACTTCTCGGTGATCGCCTGGCGCTGGGCCGGGGCCATGCCGTTGATGATGTTGGTGGTCAGGTTGCCAAGGACCATCAGACTGAGATCCACCGGTGCCTTGTGTTTCTCCAGGGCGGTGATCAGGTCGTTCATCAGGGCGTCAAACTGCTCGTTATTGTACTTTGATACGATGGGCATAATCTTGGGTTCACCTCGGTTCAAAGCGCCTTATAATACTTCACCCTTTCGGCTAACACTATGGCTTTGTGACATGAGTCTCGATATCGACAAGATCATTCTTCACTCCCTGCGGGCGGGCAACGATGGCCAGCCCCACGCCGATACCCGCAGCCAGACCCTGCCTGCCGACGAGGCGGTACAAGGGCTGATGGCGGAGCTGCATCGCATCTACAACGGCAAGGGGGGAAAGGGCTTTGGCTTCTTCGCCGATCCCGAGGCCGCCGTCGCCGAGCTGGCGGAGGGGGAAGACGCCCCCAAGCAGCCTTCCCCCGCCTTTCGCATCGCCCTGGAGCAGCTGCTGGCGGAGCAGACCGAGTTCGTCCCCTTTTCCGTCAACCTGACCCAGATGCTGGTCAAGCAGCTGGTGGAGCATGCCCTGGACGAGCAGGGGGTGTTGCTGATTGCCAAGTACAACTATGTGGGGGTGGATTACCTGATGATCGCCCTGCTGGAAGGCAAGGAGAGCGTCACCGTGAGCGAGGCGCTGGAGCTGCGCCACATCCAGTATCTGGATATCGGCAAACTCAATCTGGTGGCCCGCATCGATCTGACCGAATGGAAAACCCAGGGGGATTCGCGTCGTTATATCACCTTCAGCAAGGGCCGGGTCGGTCGCAAGCTGGGGGATTTCTTCATGGATCTGCTGGGGGCCCGGGAGGGCATGGATGCCAAGATCCAGAACAAGGGGTTGCTGCAGGCGGTGGACGATTACTGCGACAGCCGCCAACTCGAACCGGCCGAGCGCAATGACTACAAGAAGCAGGTCTTCAAATATTGCACTGAGCAGGCCAGCGCCGGCGAAGAGATCGAGATCAAGGAGCTGTCGGCGGAATTGCCCGGTGATGGGGACCTCGATTTTTACAGCTTCATCGGTCAGGAGTACGAGCTGGAGGAGCGCTTCCCGGCGGACCGTTCCACCCTGCGGGGCTTGACCAAGTTTGTGGGCTCCGGTGGCGGCCTGACTCTGAGCTTCGAGCAGAAGCTGCTCAACAGCCGGGTCTTTTACGATCCCCAGACCGACACCCTGACCATCAGGGGAGTCCCGCCCAATCTCAAGGATCAATTGCTGCGCCAGTCGTAATGTGATCCAGCCGTCATTTCTTGCAAAAAGGCACCGGAGTCCGCTCCGGTGCCTTTTTATTTAAGGGGGTGATGTAGATGGAAACCACCTCAGTACTTTTGTTAACACATTGAACAAAATATCGGGAATGAAAGGGTTTTCAGTGGGGTGAAATCCCTTTCAATGACGTAAATTAATTTCCTTTCTGTAATTTAATTTCCATATCTTGGCAAAAATATGGGGATATCCCTTCCTAAGTCGCTGAAATAAGAAAATGTTTTCATAACTTTCTGGAAGAAAATACGTAATTGCATTTCAAAAATGCGAGGCGTGTCATGTGAGGCATTGACTGCTTGGGATAATATTCATCTGCACACAATGCTCTTACAGCGCGGAACTAATACAAGGAAAGGCTCATGAAAAAGAAATTGCTGTCATCCCTGATCGGTCTGGCTACCCTGGGCGTGGCCTGCTCTGCCACTGCTGCCATTGATGAAGGTCAGCTGACCATCTGGATCAACGGTGACAAGGGCTACAACGGCCTGGCCGAAGTCGGCAAGAAGTTTGAAGCCGAAACCGGCATCAAGGTCACCGTCGCCCACCCGGATCAGGTTGAAGTCAAATTCCAGCAAGCCGCCGCCACCGGCAACGGCCCGGACATCTTCTTCTGGGCTCACGACCGTTACGGTGAGTGGGTCAAGTCCGGTCTGCTGGTTCCCGTGACCCCGAATGCCGCCACCAAGGCCAAGTTCGAGCAATTCGCCTGGGATGCCATGACCGTCGATGGCAAGACCTATGGCTACCCGGTCGCGGTAGAAGCCGTCAGCCTGATTTACAACAAGGATCTGTTGCCCAACCCGCCGAAGACCTTCGAAGAGATCGCCAAGATCGACGAAGACCTGAAGAAAAATGGCAAGCGCGCCATCATGTGGGCCTATGACACCCCCTACTTCAGCTACCCCCTGGTGGCTGCCAACGGTGGTTATGCCTTCAAGAAGACCGCCACCGGCTATGACGTCAAAGACACCGGCGTGAACAACGCAGGTGCCAAGGCCGGCGTCGGCTACATCTCCGAGATGATCAAATCCGGTCACCTGGAGAAGGGCATCGACTACGGTGTGATGGACGCCAAGTTCAACAAGGGCGAAGTGGCCATGATGATCAACGGTCCCTGGGCCTGGAGCAACCTGGACAAGAGCGGCATCAAGTATGGCGTAGCTCAGCTGCCGACCCTGAAAGGCAAGCCGGCCAAGGCCTTCGTTGGCGTACTGGGTGCCACCATCAACGCCGCCAGCCCGAACAAGGATCTGGCCATCGAGTTCCTCGAGAACTACCTGCTGACCGATGCCGGTCTGGCGCCGATGAACGCCGACAAGCCGCTGGGTGCCGTGGCCCTGAAGTCCTTCCAGAAGACCCTGGAAGCCGACCCCAACATCAAGGCCACCATGCTGAACGCCCAGAACGGCGAACCGATGCCGTCCGTGCCCGAGATGAGCCGTTTCTGGTCCTCCTTCGAAACCGCCCTCAAGAACGTCACCTCTGGCCGTCAGGGTGTTGACGAAGCCCTGGATACCGCTGCCAAGCGTATCGTCCAGTAAGCATGCACTACCCGGGAGGCCTTCGGGCCTCCCACTCTCTCAATCTCTCTTGGCGCAATAAAGGTTAATTGGCATGGAAGTAGTACCTTCTATCGAATCCTATGCCGGTCCGAAGAAAGACAAGTACGTCTGGCTGAAATGGACCATGGCGGCACTGATCGCAGTGCTTAATGGTTATGCGGCCGTGATGATGTATGCCAGCGGCGAGTGGGTATTTGCCCTGCTCGATCTGGTGGTCGTATCCGTCGGTCTCTATGTCTTCATGAACAAGAAGACCTATGCCCACCGTTATATTTTCCCCGGTGTGGCAGGCATGGTTGTTTTTATCATCTTCCCTCTTGCCTACACGATCGGCATCGCCTTCACCAACTATTCGGGATCCAACTTGCTCTCCCTTGAGCAGGCACGGGATTACCATCTGAAAAAAACCTACAAGGTGACCGGCGGTGAATTCGATTTCACCCTCCTGGGTGGTGAGAACAATCAGTTTCAGCTGCTGCTGAAACAGGACGACCAATCCTTTATCAGTCAACCCCTTACCTTGCTGAACAACAAGGCGCGTACCCTGGCCGTCCGTGAAGGACGGGTCCGTGACGAGCCCCAGGTTGTTCAGTTGCAGCCTCTGGACGGGGCCACGGTCGGCGAGGCGGCACCCATTCGTGCCATCGTCGATCACCGCACCCACCTGAGTGCCCTGGATGTGGTACTGCCGGAAGGCAATATCCATCTGACCCTGAGCAGCCTGCGCAAGTTCGCCGCCCAGAAACAGCTCTATACCCAGCTGGTCGACGGCGCCGTGCTCAAGTCCGGCGTCATGATCAAGGACAGCAACCTGCTGCGTGACAACCAGAGCGGCGAGCTGATGCTGCCCAACGGTGACACCGGCTTCTACCAGTACATCGATGCGGAAGGTCACTTCGTCGGCAAGGGCGTTGCCCCCGGTTTCGTGGTGAGCGTGGGTTGGAAAAACTTCATGCGCATCATGACGGACCCGGGTATCCAGAGTCCCTTCATGCAGATCTTCGTCTGGACCGTGATCTTCTCCGCCTGTTCGGTGGCGTTCACCCTGGCGATCGGCATGGTGCTGGCGTGTCTGGTGCAGTGGGAGCAGCTCAGGGGGCGTGGTTTCTACCGGGTCATGCTGATCCTGCCCTATGCGATACCGGCGTTCATCTCCATCCTGGTGTTCAAAGGCTTGTTCAACCAGAACTTCGGTGAAATCAACCTGTTCCTGGAAGCGGCCTTCGGCATCAAGCCGGACTGGTACACCAATCCCTTCCTGGCCAAGGTGATGATCCTCATCGTCAACACCTGGCTCGGTTACCCCTACATGATGATCCTCTGCATGGGCCTGCTCAAGGCCATTCCGGAAGATCTCTACGAGGCGTCTGCCATGGATGGGGCGGGGCCGGTACAGAACTTCTTCAAGATCACCGTACCGCTCTTGATGAAGCCGCTGACACCGCTGTTGATTGCATCCTTTGCCTTCAACTTCAACAACTTCGTGCTTATCCAGTTGTTGACGAACGGGGCGCCGGACATCATCGGGGCCACCACGCCGGCCGGGACCACCGACTTGCTGGTGAGCTACACCTACCGGATCGCGTTCCAGGGCTCGGGTGGTCAGGACTACGGTCTGGCCAGTGCCATCGCCACCGCCATCTTCCTCATCGTGGGTGCGCTGGCCTTGCTCAACCTGAAATTGTCCAAAGCCGACAAGCAACTGTAAGGAGGCTTCAACATGGCAATCGTACAACCCAAATCAGTCAAATATCGGGTGTGGGCAACCCACCTGGTGATGTGGGGCTTCCTGGCACTGATCATCTTCCCGCTGATCATGGTCATCGCCATCTCGTTCCGTAACGGCAACTTCTCGGTGGGGGAGATCATCCCCACCAATCCGACCCTGGATCACTGGAAGCTGGCGCTCGGCATGTCCATCACCAACGCCGACGGCAGCATCACGCCGCCGCCGTTCCCGGTGCTGACCTGGCTGTGGAACTCCATCAAGGTGGCGGGCATTACCGCCCTGATGATAGTGGTGCTCTCCACCACCTGTGCCTACGCCTTCGCCCGTCTGCGGTTCCGTGGCAAGTCCACCATCCTGCAGGGCATGCTGATCTTCCAGATGTTCCCGGCGGTGCTGGCACTGGTGGCCATCTACGCGCTCTTCAACAAGATCGGTGACTACATCCCCTGGCTGGGTCTCAACACCCACGGCGGCCTGATCCTGGCCTACATGGGGGGCATCGCCCTGCACGTCTGGACCATCAAGGGCTACTTCGAGACCATCGACTCTTCCCTGGAGGAGGCGGCGGCCATCGATGGCGCTACTCCGTGGCAGGCGTTCCGCCTGATCCTGCTGCCCCTGTCGGTGCCCATTCTGGCGGTGGTGTTCATCCTGGCCTTCATCGGCTCCATCACCGAGGTGCCCATGGCCTCCATCCTGTTGCAGGATGTGAACAATCTGACCCTGGCGGTCGGGGCCCAGCAGTACCTCTATCCGCAGAACTACCTGTGGGGTGACTTCGCCGCAGCCGCCGTGCTGTCAGGCTTCCCCATCACGGTCGTCTTCCTGCTCGCCCAGCGCTGGCTGGTGGGCGGTCTGACCGCAGGCGGCGTGAAAGGTTAACGGTTCATGGCCGGGGGAGCTGGCTCCCCCCGTCATCACGATTTGCAAAGATTCAAGAGCGGAGCTCGACATGGCTGAAGTAGTACTCAACAACGTTCGCAAAAATTACGACCCGGCTGTCCACAAGGACACCCTGCGCAGCATCAACCTCGACATCAAGGAAGGGGAGTTCATCGTCTTCGTCGGCCCGTCCGGCTGCGGCAAGTCCACCCTGCTTCGGATGATCGCGGGTCTGGAAGACATCACCAGCGGCGAGCTGACCATCGGCGGGCGCTACATGAACGACGTGCCACCGGTGGAGCGCAACGTCGGCATGGTGTTCCAGTCCTACGCCCTCTACCCGCACATGAACATCTACGAGAACATGGCTTTTGGCCTCAAGCTCAAGAAGATGGACAAGGAGAACATCCACAAGCGGGTGATGCGCGCCGCCGAGATCCTGGGTCTCGAGCCGCTGCTGGACCGCAAGCCCAAGGCCCTTTCTGGCGGTCAGCGTCAGCGGGTGGCCATCGGCCGCTCCATCGTGCAGCAGCCGCAGGTGTTCCTGTTTGACGAACCGCTGTCGAACCTCGACGCCGCTCTGCGGGTCAAGATGCGCATCGAGATCGCCAAGCTGCACAAGGAGCTCAACTCCACCATCATCTACGTGACCCACGACCAGGTGGAGGCCATGACGCTGGCCAACCGCATCGTGGTGCTGAGCCCGCTCAAGGGCGAGGCGGCCACCAACCTGGAGCAGTTCGGCACCCCCCTCGAGCTCTACCACAACCCGGACAACAAGTTCGTGGCAGGCTTCATCGGCTCCCCCAAGATGAACTTCCTGGCGGGCGAGCTGGTGGAGATCGGCGAGCAGGAGTGCTTGGTCAAGCTCACCTCCGGCGATACCGTGCGTGCCCGGGTGGATGCCCGTCGCGGCGCGGTGGGCGACAAGGTGGAGCTGGGCATTCGCCCCGAGCACCTGGTGCCGCTGGGTCATGCCCATGCCGACAGCCGCGTGAGCGGCGTGGTGCAGGTTGCCGAACACCTGGGGGCCGAGTCCTTCGTCTACATGGACGTGGATGGTCATGACTTCACCGTCAAGGCGAGCTCCGACATCGACGTGGCCACCGGCCAGGAGTACAGCGTCGGCATCCCGGCCGAAGCCTGCTACCTGTTCGATGCCAAAGAGCAGGCGTTCCCGCGCACGGCCAAATATATCCGCGCCTGAGAGGGCGAGAGTGCCAGGTTTTCCTTTCTATACGTTCAATGCCTTTTGCCGGTCGCAAGACCGGCTTTTTATTGCTCGTCATCCGAAGCCCGGGCCCGGCCAGCAGGGGCGGCTGGCCGGGGCCGTCACTGCCCGTGCTTGTCTGACTCGAGGGCGGCGGTGACGTCCGGCACGAAGTGCTGGCTGGTGAGCGGAGGGCGCTCATACCCTTCGGTCTTGATGGGAGGCAGGGTGATGGGCTCGTAGTGGATCGCCTCGTAGGGCACCTTGCCAAGGAGGTGGGAGATGCAGTTGAGGCGGGCGCGGCGCTTGTCGTCTGCGTCCACCACGAACCAGGGGCAATCCTCGGTATCCGTGTAGGTGAACATGTCATCCTTGGCGCGGGAATACTCGACCCAGCGGGAACGGGATTGCAGATCCATGGGGCTGAATTTCCAGCGCTTGATGGGGGTGTTGATGCGCTCCTTGAAGCGTTTCTCCTGCTCTTCGTCGCTGACCGAGAACCAGTATTTGATGAGGGTGATGCCGGAGCGGATCAGCATCCGCTCGAATTCGGGGCAGGCGCGCAGGAATTCGCGATACTCGTCGTCGCTGCAAAAGCCCATCACCCGTTCGACCCCGGCCCGGTTGTACCAGGAGCGATCAAACAGCACCATCTCGCCCGCCGAGGGCAGGTGCGCCACGTAGCGCTGGAAGTACCACTGGGTACGCTCCCGATCCGAGGGGGCGGGCAGGGCGGTGACCCGGCAGACCCGGGGGTTGAGGGGTTCGGTGATCGCCTTGATGACGCCCCCCTTGCCCGCGGCGTCGCGCCCCTCGAACAGCACCACCACTTTGAGCCCCTCCTGCTTGACCCACTCCTGCAACTTGACCAGCTCCTCCTGCAGGTGGGCCAGGTGATGTTCGTAGGTCTTCTTGTCCAGACGGGGGCGTTTCTTGCTCTTTTCCTTGGCCATCATCCTCTCCTTGGTGACTCCTCGATGTGAGTCTCTCCAGACTGCACCAGGCGGGCACCCCTGCCAAGGGTGGCGTGTTACACTGCCGCCTCATCAGCCGCTGGCAACAGAAAAACAGGAAAGCCAGTTTCATCGCCGCTGGCAACAGGAGAAAACATGAAGCAGTTTATGGAGATAGCGGGCCGCCGCATGGCCTATCTGGACGAGGGGCAGGGTCCGGCACTGCTCTTTGGCCACAGCTACCTGTGGGACAGTGCCATGTGGGCACCGCAAATCGAGGCCCTCAAGGAGCAGTATCGCTGCATCGTGCCCGAGCTTTGGGGGCACGGGGATTCCGATGTGCTGCCCGAGGGGCCCTGCACCCTGGCGACCCTGGCCCGGGATCACCTGGCGCTGCTCGATGCCCTCGGCATCGACGAGTGCGTGCTGGTGGGGCTCTCCATCGGTGGCATGTGGGGCGTGGAGCTGGCGCGCATGGCGCCTGCTCGCCTCAAGGGCCTGGTGCTGATGGACAGCTTCGTCGGCCTTGAACCCCAGATCACCTGCGAGCGCTATCTCGGCATGCTGGCGATGATCGAACAGGTCGGCGCTGTGCCTGCGCCCATCGTCGATCAGGTGGCGCCGCTCTTCTTCGCCCATCAACCGGACGCGGCCCTGATGGCCGGTTTCAAGGCCCGGCTGGCCCAATGGCCCGCCGACAAGGTGGCGAGCCTGGTGGCGGTGGGGCGCAGCTTCGTGACCCGGGAGGACCGCATCGACTGGCTCGAAGAGATGAGGCTGCCCGCACTGGTGATGACGGGGTGCGAGGACAAGGTTCGCCCTGTGCTGGAGGGGTATCTGATGGCCGAGGTGCTGGGGTGCCCGTTCAGGGAGATCCCGGGGGCCGGTCACATCTCGACCTTGGAGAACCCCGCGTTCATCAACCGGGCGCTCGCCGAATTTCTCGCCGAAGTGGCAGGGTGACGCTGCGCCGGATAGCCGTAAAAAAGGAGCCATGGGCTCCTTTTTTGTTGTCGAGCCCGGATGGGGCTACCAGATGTAGCCCACCCCGAAGCCTGCATAGAGTTCTCCCTGATGCTGGACGATGGGGCTGTCCGCGATGTCGTCGTCGTAGCGCTCGTAGTTGATGCCAAAGCCGCCAATCCAGTTGGCGCTGAAGCGATAGCTGCCGATGAGGGAGACCATGGGGGAGAGGGTGGTGCCCGTGTTCCACGCCGGCCTGTCCGCCCTCGCTTCGTCTTGCGAGACACCGCCGAAGTAGTAGTTGGCGAGGTTGTGGCTGCGCAGCATGACGCCGGCTCCCGGCATCAGCAGCAGGGGACCGCGGATGATGGGGAAGTTGGCCCACAGCATCAGCTCCTGACCGTTGCTGGTGCCGGTCACATCCGTGGTGGCCCGCACGCTCCAGAGGGCGTAGGGAGTGATGAGATCGGCCCCGAACCCCGCTTCGAACTGCCCCTTGCGCTTCTCCATGCCATGGAGGAAGGGATCGTCGTCCGGGTCCAGGTTGCCAAAGCGCATCCGGCCGAAGGCATAGGTCGAGAGGTTGCCATCCCGGCTCAGGTAGTAGCGGGCCCGATCCCCCAGATACATCAGGTTGTCACCAAAATAGAGGGCCCCCGGGATGGGCATCAGGGTGTCGTCCTGGTGCTGGTAACGGGCCTGACCGCCGATGACGGCCCCGCCCAGCACCAACCCCTTGGGAATGGGGCTGTCGGGGCTGTCGCTGGAGAAGGTGCTGAGGGCCCCGATGTCGAGGTCTGCCCGGACGGGTGAGCAGAGCAGCAGTGCCAGAAAGGCACCCAGAGAGGCATGGCGCAGGGCAGGGAGTGGGGACATGATAGATCCTTGTCGGTGGGTAGGCAGTGGTAACGAACCAGACCAGCGTAGCAAGTCAAACGGATGTCGGCTTTCAATTAAACCCGACAAGGCAAGCATGAGCCAGCGTCACGGAGGTGCTGCTGATGGCCGGTATCTGGAAGGGGCGAGACCCGGCCTCGCCCCTTGCCAGGGTCAGGGGGCGGGGCGGGGGAGATCTTCCCGCTTGGGCCAGGCGTTGAGCACCGCTTTGACCAGGGTGGCGAGGGGAATGGCGAAGAAGACACCCCAAAAGCCCCACAGACCGCCAAACACCAGCACGGCGATGATGATGGCCACCGGGTGCAGGTTGACCGCCTCGGAGAAGAGCAGGGGGACCAGCAGGTTGCCGTCGAGGGCCTGGATCACGAGATAGGCCACCATCAGCCAGGCGAAGTCGGGGGTCAGCCCCCACTGGAACAGGGCCACCATGGCCACCGGCACGGTCACGGCGGCGGCGCCGATATAGGGGATGAGCACGGAGAAGCCCACCGCGACCGCCAGCAGGGCGGAGTAGCGCAATCCCATCAGGGCGAAGGGCACATAGGTGGCGATGCCGACGATGACGATCTCGATCACTTTGCCGCGGATGTAGTTGATGATCTGGTCGTTCATCTCCACCCAGACCCGGTTCACCAGGGTGCGGTTGCGGGGCAGGAAGCGGCGCAGGCCCCCCATCAGCACCTGTTTGTCCTTGAGCATGAAGAAGACCATCAGGGGCACCAGGATGGCGTAGATGAGGATGGCCACCACGTTGATGAGGGAGCTCAAAGAGGCGCTCACCAGTTGTTCACCGCCGGTCAGGATGCGCTGGCGAATGTTGTCGATGATGGTCTCCACCAGGCTGACGTCGATGATCTCGGGGTATTTTTCCGGCAGGGTGCGGACATAGTCCTGGGCATGGGCCAGCATGGCGGGCGCCTCCTTGGCCAGGTTGACCCCCTGGCTCACCAGTGTCGGGATGAGGCCCAGCAGCATCAGGGTCGTTACCGTGATGAACAGCAGCAGGACCAGGCTGGTGGCGACGGTGCGAGAAAGGCCGCCTCGTTGCAGGCGACTCACCGGCCACTCCAGCAGATAGGCCATCACCAGGGCCACCAGCAGCGGTGCCAGCAGATCCCCAAACAGCCAGAGCACGGCAAAGCAGAAGACCAGCAGCAGGAAGAGGGTGACGGCATCGGGGTCGGAAAAACGGGTCTGATACCAGCGCTTCAATACATCTAACATCGAGGCTTCCTTGAATGGCGGCTCACGGGGTGGGTGGCATGGGCTCGGGGGCGAGCAGGGCGTCCCGGGGGGGACAGGCAACGACGAGCAGCAGGGAGAGGCGGGCAGCTGACTCTTCCCGGGTCTGGACATGGTGACCCTGACGGCGCAGATAGGCGGGAATGTCCTGCCGGGAGCCTGCATCACCGAGCTGGATGCACACGGATTGACCGGGCCGGGCCTGGCGCAACCAGAGCTTGAGCCGGATGAGGGGCTCGGGACAACGCCAGGGGGTCAGGTCGAGCTGTTCCATGAGAACTCCATCGCGTGCGTGGCGGTCATTATGGCCGTGATGAGAGGATGAAACAACGCTTGTGGGCCTTGAATGGCAAGGGTATTCTGCCGATGCCCGCTGGGGTCTGATTGGAGATAGAGATAACGTGGCACGTTTTTCCCCCCTGATAGCATCGCTTCCCCTGTTGGTCACCCTGATGGGGGCGACCTTCCACGCCCAGGGGAGCAACCAGTTGCCCGACATCGGTACCGCCGGGGTCGCCGCACTGCCCATCGAGCAGGAGGTGCGCTACGGCAACGCCTTCATGCGTTTTGCCCGGGCGGGCCTGCCCATCATCGATGACCCCGTGCTCAACGAATACATCGACGATCTGGGCCAGCGGCTGCTAACCAATGCCGACGGGGTGCGCTTCCCGTTCACCTTCTTCCTCATCAACGATCCCAGCATCAACGCGGCGGCCTTCCTCGGTGGCCGGGTCAAGGTGCACACCGGCCTCTTCCTCTACGCCGAGAGCGAGAGCGAGCTGGCCTCGGTACTGGCCCACGAAATCACCCACGTGACCCAGCGTCACATCGCCCGTTACATGGAGGCACAGGCGAGCAGCTCCGCCATGACCCTGGCCGGCCTGGTGGGCTCCATTGCACTCGCGGTGATCAACCCCACCGCCGGCATCGCGGCCTTGCAGACCACGCTTGGTTTGTCGATGCAGTCGGCCATCAACTACACCCGGGACAACGAATACGAGGCGGATCGCATCGGCATGAAGACGCTGTATGACGCCGGGTTCGATCCCATGGGCATGGCCAACTTCTTCCAGAAGCTGGCGGCGGAGTACCGCTATGCCAGCAAGCCGCCGGAGATGCTGCTGACTCACCCCCTGCCGGAGACCCGGATCAGCGAAGCCCGTGCCCGGGCCGGGAGCTATGGCGCGCGCGCCCTGCCGCCGAGCCTGGACTTCTGGCTGGCCAAGGTGCGCATCCAGGTGCGCTATGGCACCGAGACGCCCCAGGCGCTGCTCACCTACTTCGACAGCCGCCTGCAGAAGGGGGATTACCCCCTCAAGGATGCCGCCATCTATGGCAAGGCGCTGGCCCTGTTGCAGCTCAAGCGCACCGACGAGGCTGACACCCTGATGCAGGAGCTGGCGACCCGTCACCCGGAGGATCTCTTCGTGGTGGATGCCCTGACCGACATCGATCTCGCCAAGGGGCGCAGCGCCCAGGCCATCGCCAGACTGGAGCGCTTCCGCACCCGGATGCCGGACAACGAGGTGGTGGTGGTGAACCTCGGCAACGCCTATCTGGAGGGGGGCAACTACAAGAAGTCCATCGCCATCCTGGACCCTTATGCCCGGGAGCACGACGAGAACAGCCTGGCCTGGAGCCTGCTGTCGGACGCCTACCGCAAGGCGGGCAGAATGACGGACCTGCACATGGCGCGGGCGGAGACCCTTTCCCTGCGCGGGGACTATCAGGCGGCCATCGACGAACTGATCGTGGCGCGGGGCACCACCAGCGACAAGCTGACCCTGGCCCGCATCGAGGCGCGCATCACCCAGCTGGAGCGGGCCAAGAAGGATCTGGACAGCCTCAAGGGCTGAGTCCGGAGCGGGTTGATGGCAGGCGGGGTGCTCCTTTGGGGGCACCCCGCCTTGTTTTGCAGGCTAAAATAGGGCCTTTCATCGGTTTCAACGCATCTTGATGATGAAGAAATGAGAGTGATGGATGGCTCTGCTATGGGGCGCTCGCCACGCGGCGTTTTATCTCGCTTATCTTCTGCTCGTCCAGCTCCCCCACCAGGGTCTCCAGCAGCGTGCCCCTGGCATCGAGCAGATAACTGGTGGGCAGCGCCCCGGGCCTTGGGAACGGGAGGCGGGCGTCGTCATCCGGGATCATCAGGGGAACCCTGATGGCGTGGCGCCGTGCCAGCTCGGTCAGTTCGGCGGGGGAGGCGGGGTCATAGTTGATGGCGATCACCCGGATCCGGCCTTCCTGGTGCAATGTTGCCAGCAAGGGTATCTCCCGCAGGCAGGGGGCGCACCAGGGGGCGAAGTAGTTGACCAGCAGCGGCTTGCCACCGAGATCCGCGAGGCTGACCTTCTTTCCCGCGCCGTCGGTGAAGTCGGGTGCCGGGCTGCAGGCCCCCAGCAGGGTTGCCACAATCAGCCAACAGATCCGTTTCATTTCCATAGCCTTCCCGCTTACCCTGACCATCCGTTTCCCCTACAATAGCGCCATTTCTTGTCCCATCTTGCGATTAGTCAGGGAGTTATCATGAGCGAGACCCAAATCTACCACAATCCGCGCTGCTCCAAGAGCCGTGAAACCCTGGCCTTGCTGGAACAGCACGGGGTCGCCCCCGAGGTGGTGCTCTATCTGGAGCAGGCCCCGAGCGAGGCACAGATCCGCACCCTCCTGAGTCAGCTTGGCTTCACGGATCCCCGACAGCTGATGCGCACCAAGGAAGATCTCTACAAGGAGCTGGGGCTCGGCGAGGCGAGCGGCGATGACCTCATTCGTGCCATGCACGAGCACCCCAAGCTCATCGAGCGCCCCATCGTCATCAAGAACGGGCAGGCCCGCATCGGCCGTCCGCCCGAGCAGGTGCTGGAGATCCTCAAGTGAGCACCCGCTTCGCTCGCCTGCTGACCCTGGCCGGTTTTTTCGGCCTGCTGGGTTGGGTCATCCTCTGGCATCTGTGGCTCTCGCCTCACCCGGACCTCAATCCCTGGCTGTTGCCGGTGATCTGGACGGTGCCGCTGCTCTTCCCCCTCAAGGGCATAGTGCAGGGCAATCCCTACACCCACGCCTGGGGCAATTTCGTGCTGATGCCCTACTTCCTGCACGCCCTGACCCTGATCACCACGGATGAGGGGGAGCGGTGGCTGGCGGTGGTGGAGCTGGTGCTCACCACCCTGGCGTTTGTGGGCACCATCTATTATGCCCGCCTGCGCGGCCGCGAGCTGGGGCTGAGTATCCGCAAGAAGGAAGGCTGAGCCCCTCCCTGTCCGCCTGCTGGCGGGCAGGGTATGTGTCTGAAACCGACGCAAGCCAGCGAATGGCATCTTGCGGTATCGCCCCGAAGTGACTTGCTTATCTCTTTGATTAATTTATGAATATTGATCGCTGATTGGCAGGGAAGTACCTCTGTTGACAGATCTGCCACCTGGTTTGCCAGCCTCAGTCAGCCCCTGTTATGCAAAAAGGGGTATGCTTGTGTTTTCACCAGACTCGAGTGATCCATATGACAATCCTGCGTTCCCCCCTGTTGCACAAGACCCTGCTGGCCCTGACCGTCTCCCTCTCCGTCAGCTCCCTCGCCGATGCCTGTACCCGCGCCGTCTATCAGGGGGAGGGAGCGCTGGTGGTGACCGGTCGTACCATGGACTGGCGCAGCGCCATGCCGACCAATCTCTGGGCGCTGCCCCGTGGCATCGCGCGGGAAGGGGAGGCCGGTGCGCACTCCATGACGTGGACGTCGCGTTACGGCTCCGTGGTGGCGGCAGGCTTCGATGCGGGCACCGCCGACGGCATGAACGAGAAGGGGCTGGTGGCCAACCTCCTCTATCTGACCGAGTCCGAGTATGTGACCCCGAGCGACAAGGATCCGCGCAAGACTCTCTCCATCTCGCTCTGGGCCCAGTACGCGCTGGACAACTTCGCCACCGTGGCTGAGGCGGTCGCCGCCCTGTCGAAGGACGAGTTCTATGTGGTGACCACCCTGACCCCGGATGGCAAGCCGGGCCAGCTGCACCTCTCCCTCTCCGATGCGAGCGGCGATTCCGCCATCTTCCAGTACGTGGGAGGCAAGCTGCAGATCTACCACGACCGCAGCTATCAGGTGATGACCAACTCGCCGACCTTTGACAAGCAACTGGCCCTCAACGACTACTGGGAGGAGATTGGCGGTCTCACCATGCTGCCCGGCACCAACCGCTCGGCGGACCGTTTTGCCCGCGCCTCCTTCTACATCAAGACCCTGCCAAAGACCGACCAGGCCAACGAGGCGGTGGCCGGGGTGATGAGCGTGATGCGCAACGTCTCGGTGCCCATGGGGATCAGCACCCCGGATCAGCCCAACATCTCCACCACCCTGTGGCGCAGCGTGGCAGATCAGCAGCATCGCCGCTATTTCTTCGAGCTGACCCATCTGCCCAACACCTTCTGGGTGAGCATGGACAAGCTGGATCTCACCGCGGGGGCCCCGGTACGCAAGTTGCCCCTGACCGAGCAGCAGCTCTATGCGGGGGAGACGGCGGAGAAATTCGTCCCGGCCAAGGCGTTTCGCTTCCTGCCGGCCAGCCCCAAGGCCTGAGCGTTCCGTTGATGACAACGCCCCGCTCGGGGCGTTTTTTATGGTGGGGATGAGGTGGCAGTGCGGTGGGCGGCGATCTGCGCCTCGCAAAAGCGCATCAGCTCCGGGTAGAAGTGCAGGAAGGCGTGCTCGGCCTCGGTCCAGCGAGCCTGATCCAGGGCGTGGAGCGCCTCCCCGAGCGGCACGGGGCGGCGCAGCCGACGACCGATGCCGTTGAGGGCCGCCCCCACCCCTTCCCGGTACTGGTAGGAGGCCAGCCAGTCCTGCTCGGCCATGCGCCGCAGGGCCATCGGCAGGCCCTGTGGCAGGCTGTGATGATCCAGGAGAAGTTGACCATAGCTCTGCGCCAGAAAGCGGGGCAGGGGGGCTGCGTTGAACCTCTGCCAGTGCTGGCTGAGCCAGTGATCGTAGAGCATGTCCACCACAATGCCCCCGAAGCGGCGCCAGGGGGGGGCGAAGCTCGCCACGGCGGCCCGATGGGCCGGGTGGGCATCGGTGAAGGCGTCTATCTTGCGGTGCAGCCAGATCCCCTCGTCGAAGCGGTCAGCCAGACCCGTCGGCAGCGGGCCCTTGATGAAGTCCCCCAGCAGGTTGCCGGTGAGGGAGCTGCCGGTATGGGCCGCCAGATGGAGATGGGCGAGAAAATTCATGGAATGGGGCTCGCGTGCCTGGGCGTGAACGGGTGATCCGAGCCTAACGAATCGTGGCCGGATTGACCATGGGCAGAATGTTTCATCCCCAAGTCCCCTTGCCGGGCAAATTTGAGGCGTGGTAAGGTGCTTGCCATCTTTGTCACAGGACGCGACAAATCACCATGATGCGCAAAGCCAGAGGCTTCTTTCTGGCCTTCTATTTCAAGCCTTTCTATCTCTCCGAGTGGTTCGACGAATAGGTCGAGGCCCCGGAGCAGTTCATTGACGCCCATGGCGGCGTAATCCCGCTCATCTGCAATTTGCCGTTTGTTGGCCATCGCTTGCCTCTGCCTGCGATGCCTTGACCGCGCCTGTGCGCTTTTTATGTAATGGAGTACTCACGATGAAGACCACACTGACCCTGTCAGCCCTTGTTGCTGCCTGTCTGCTCGCCGCCCCCGTCACCGCCAAGGAGTGGAAGACGGTACGCTTTGGCGTGGAGGGGGCCTATCCCCCCTTCTCATGGACCGATGCGTCCGGAGAGATCAAGGGATTTGACATCGATCTTGCCAACGCCCTGTGCCAGCAGATGGCCGTCAGGTGCGAACTGGTGGCCCAGGATTGGGACGGCATGATCCCGGCCCTGCTGTCGCGCAAGTACGACGCCATCATCGCTGCCATGTCGATCACCGACGAGCGGCGCAAGAAGGTCGACTTCACCGAGAAATATGCCCACATTCCCAACCGCTTCGTGGCGGCCAGGGGCACCGAACTGACGCTGACGCCGGAAGGGATGGCGGGCAAGCGCATCGGCGTGCAGCGGGCCACCACCCACGACAAGTACCTGACCGACAACTTCGGCTCCAGCGTCACCATAGTGCGTTACGGCAGTGCCGATGAAGCCTACCTCGACCTGAAGGCGGGACGGGTGCAGGCCCTGCTGGCCGACGCCTCGGCCATCGAACAGGGGTTGCTTGGCAAGGAAGGGGGCGACAAGTACGACTATGTGGGGCCGGCCCTGACCGACCGTCAATGGTTTGGCGACGGCATGGGGATCGCGGTGCGCAAGGGGGATCAGGATCTCAGGGCCAGGCTGAACGACGCCATCAAAGCCCTGCGCGCCAACGGCAAGTATCAGGAGATCAACCGGAAGTACTTCAAGTACGATATCTATGGCGGTTGATGGGTAACAGTCGGAGGGAGCCTGCTCCCTCCTTTTTCATGCAGCAAGGAGAGATCCCATGTTGACCCTGATCGAGGGTGCGCAGATCCATAGTCCGGCCCCGCTCGGCCAGCAGGATCTGCTGGTGGCGGATGGCCGCATCGCCTGGATGGGCAAGGGACTGACGGTTCCGGCCGACTGGCCACTGACGCGGGTGGACGCTGGCGGCCGCTATCTGGTGCCCGGACTGGTGGACCCGCTCGCCCATATCACCGGAGGCGGCGGCGAGGGAGGCTTCGGCTTTCGCACGCCGGAGCTCTCGGCAAGGGAAGCTCTGGCTGCGGGGGTTACCACGCTCGTGGCGGCCCTCGGCACCGACAGCCTGACCCGCAGCCCGGCCCAGGTGCTGGGGAAGGTGCGCGAGTTTCGCGCCGCCGGGGTGAGCGCCTTCATGTACACCGGCTCCTACCACCTGCCGGTCAAGACCCTCACCGGCACGGTGGAGTCGGACATCATGCTGATCCCCGAGGTGCTGGGGGTGGGGGAGGTGGCGATCAGCGATCACAGGTCCAGCGCCCCCACCCACGACGAGCTGGCGCGGCTGGCGAGCGAGGCGCGGGTGGCCGGGCTGTTGTCGGGCAAAAGTGGCGTCAGCTTCTTTCACCTGGGGGATGGCCGGGGGGCGCTGGCGCCCCTGCGGGCGTTGCGAGACGGCACCGACATCCCGCTTCGCCAGCTCTACCCCACCCACTGCAACCGCAATCCCTGGCTCTTTGCCGAGGCCATCGAGTGGGGTCGGGCAGGTGGCTGGGTCGACCTCACCACGTCGAGCTTCCCGGATCTGCTGGATGATGGGGAGCGGCTCGCGGCCGACGCCCTGGTGGCGTTGCTGGCGGCCGGCGTGCCCGTGGATCGCATCAGCTTCAGCTCGGACGCCAACGCCAGTCTGCCGCGCTTTGACGGTGAGGGGCGTCTCATCGAGCTGCGCTGCGGCCTGATAGGGAGCCTGTGGCAGGAGGTGGTGGCGGCCTGCGGCAAGGGGGTGGCGCTGGAGACGGCACTGGCGGTAGTGACGGCCAATCCGGCCAGGGCGCTGGGGCTTGCGAGCAAGGGTACTCTGGGGGTAGGGCAGGATGCGGATCTGCTGCTGATCGATCCTGATACGTTCGCCATCGAGCGGGTGATGAGTGGGGGCCGGTGGCGCACCTGAATACCGGCGTCTGTCATCCAGCCCGCTCAGTTCATCAACAAAAAGCCCGGCAGCAGTGCCGGGCTTTGTCGTGCCATGGGGTTCAGATGGCCAGGAACCCCAGGATCAGAATGGGGCCGAGCAGACTCAGGATAAAGCCGGAGACGATGGCCACCGGCACCACCTGGATGCCGCCGGATTTCTGGATGACAGGCAGGGTGAAGTCCAGCGCCGTGGCGCCGCCGTAGCCGATGGCGGCGCTGGGGTGGCGGCGCATCAGCACCGGGATGATGAGGATGGCGATAAGCTCGCGCCCCAGATCGTTGATGAAGGCGGCGGAGCCCAGCACCGGGCCCAGCTTGTCCGCTACCAGGATGCCGGAGAGCGAATACCAGCCAAAACTGGAGCTCATCGCGAGGCCATGGGCAAAGGGCATGCCGAGCAGCTGGGCGGCCAGCAGGCTGCCGAGCCAGCTGCTGAGGATGACGGTGAGCGCGATCTTCATGCCCCAGGGATTGAGCAGGATCTGGCGCAGGTGCATGCCGGAGTTGCGCATCTGGATGCCGATGAGCAAGAGCAGCAGCATCAGGGCCCACTCGCTCAACTTGTCGATGGGCAGGGCGCGCAGGTCCACCACCAGCCCCAGCAAGACGCCCCCCAGCACCACGAAACAGAGCTGGAGGGATTCCCACAACAGGTGCAGCTTGCTCGGCATCTTGCCGTCACTGGCCTCGTGGGTGGGGGGGCTGCGCTTGTCCAGCCACCACAGGGCCAGCAGGTTGCAGAGGGTAATGGCTGCGAGCATCACCCCTGCCACCTTGAAGATCACTGCCAGGTTGCTGCCCAGGTTCTCCACATAGGCCAGCCCCAGACCCATCAGGAACAGGATGAGGTAGACCATCTTGCCCAGGGACTGGTTGACCAGTTTGATCAGACGGGCGGAAGAGAGGGGAACCAGATAGCCGATCACGAGCGGCAGCAGGATCAGCAACACATTGAGCAACATCGGGGCCTCGATCACAAAACGTGGAAAAACGGCACCTTATCACGACTTGTTGCACCTGTGTCACGGATCTGTGCGTCAGCATGGCCCATACGGGACTTTTTTATCATATTGTTGTGTTTTTTGATGACAGTCGGCTCTGTACGCAAACGGGGAAAGAGGGCCACATCACCTGAAAAATCAATTTCATCCCCATGAAATGACGAGAGAAGGGGAATCTGCCCGGGTGAATAAAGTCCTTTGGGGTGACATCTGGCGGATATGGTGAAATATGCTTGCTACCAGTGCGCTGCGGGTATAAAAGAGCGGTAGGGAAGGTGCGACAAAAAATGGATTTTATGCAGACAAAGTGCTGAAAAATACTCAATAGGCCAATAAAAATACAGATAAAACACCAAATACCTCGGTTCTGTATTGTTTTTTCACTACCTCAATGATATTTTCGCTGAAGGTTGCCATCGGTTAACGTTTTGTTAAATGGACGATGGTGGAGTCACGCCGAAGCGGCGTCTAGGGACAGACAAGGTTGTAATGGATGAGCGACGTTGCCGCACTGGAAGTTCGTGATCTGCACAAGTATTTTGGCACCCACGAAGTGCTCAAGGGCATCGATATGACGGCCCACAAGGGGGATGTGATCTCCCTCATCGGCTCCTCGGGTTCGGGGAAGTCGACCTTTCTACGCTGTATCAATCTGCTTGAAACCCCCTCATCGGGTAGCGTCTCTCTCCACGGGGAGCTGATCCGGATGAAAACCAGCCGTTCCGGCGAACGCCTGCCGGAAGACATGCGCCAGGTGGAGCGTATCCGCAGCCGGTTGGCCATGGTGTTTCAAAGCTTCAATCTCTGGTCCCACATGACCATCATGCAGAACATCATCGAAGTGCCCATCCAGGTGCTCAAGGTGCCCCGTGCCGAGGCCATCGCCAAGGCGGAGCATCTGCTCAACCGGGTGGGGCTGTGGGAGCGTCGCGACTATTATCCCGGTCACCTCTCCGGCGGTCAGCAGCAGCGGGCCGCCATCGCCCGGGCGCTGGCGGTGGAGCCCGAGGTGATGCTGTTTGACGAGCCTACCTCGGCCCTCGACCCTGAACTGGTGGGGGAGGTCCTTGGCCTGATGCGCGAGCTGGCGGAAGAGGGGCGTACCATGATGGTGGTGACCCACGAGATGTCCTTCGCCCGCGACGTGTCGAACAAGGTGATGTTCCTGCACCAGGGGCGCGTGGAGGAGGAGGGCAATCCCAAGGAGATCTTCGCCCATCCCAAGTCGGAGCGATTCAAGCAATTCATCTCGTCCATCTATTGATGGACGGGATTCAATTTCAACCATCCGTACTTTCAACGATCGACGTGTTTATCAAGGAGAGATACATGAACAAGCTGATGCTGGCGACTGCCGTGATGACGGCCCTGTGTTCCGGTAGCCTGATGGCCAAGGAGTGGAAAGAGGTGCGGATCGGGGTGGAAGGGGCCTATCCCCCCTTCTCCTGGACCGAGCCGAGCGGCGAGGTGAAAGGCTTCGACATCGACATCGCCAACGCCCTGTGCGAAGAGATGAAGGTGAAGTGCACCCTGATCAAGCAGGACTGGGACGGCATCATTCCGGCGCTGCTGTCGCGCAAGTATGACGCCATCATCGCCACCATGGACATCACCGAAGAGCGCAAGAAGAAGGTGGACTTCACCCAGAAGTACCAGCACATCCCGGCGCGCTTCGCCGCCAAGAAAGGGACAGAGATCCAGCTCGACAAGGCCTTCATGGACGGCAAGACCATCGCCGTGCAGCGTGCCACCTCCATGGATACCTACATCACCGACAACTTCCCCAATGCCACCATCAAGCGCTACGGCACTGCGGATGAAGCCTACCTCGATCTGAAATCCGGCCGTGTCGATTACGTGATGGCCGACTCCGCCGCCATCAGCGACGGCCTGCTGAAGAAGGAAGGGGGCGATGCCTTCGAGTTCATCGGCCCGAAACTGACCGATCCCAAGTGGTTTGGCGAGGGTGCCGGCATCGCGGTGCGCAAGGCTGACAAGGATCTGAAAGAGAAATTCAATGCTGCCATCCTGGCCCTGCGTGCCAATGGCAAGTACAAGGAAATCAACGACAAGTACTTCGACTTCGACGTGTACGGCGAGTAAGCCGACGTCAGGCGAACAACGACAGGTTGATCCCGTCAGTAGTCATCGGGCCCGTTGCCTTCCGCTGGGAGTGACGGGCCCGATTGCGATGGAGCTGCATTGCATATGTTTGATTTGAAAGGATACGAAACCTCTCTGCTGGAGGGGGCCTGGATCACCCTGGAGGTGGCGCTCGCCTCCCTGCTGCTGGCCCTGGTGCTCGGCATGCTGGGGGCCCTGGCCAAGCTCTCTCCCTACAAGTGGGCGCGCGGCATCGCGGCGGCCTACACCACCGTCATTCGCGGCATCCCGGATCTGGTGCTGATGATGCTGCTCTTCTTCGGCGGCCAGGTGCTCATCAACGGGATCTGCACCTGGGTCAACGAGGCCTACAACAACCACCTGCTGGCGAGCAACCCGAACCAGGAGTGGGTCTCCTTGCTGCCCGATTACATCGACATCAGCCCGTTTGCGGCCGGGGTCGCCACCATCGGCTTCATCTTCGGCGCCTACATGACCGAGACCTTCCGCGGCGCCATCCTGGCGGTGGACAAGGGGGAGCTCGAGGCGGCCCGAGCCTTCGGCATGCGGGCAAGCCAGGTCTTTGTGCGGATCCTCTTTCCCCAGATGATGCGCCACGCCCTGCCCGGGTTTGGCAACAACTGGCTGGTGCTGCTGAAAACCACGGCCCTGGTCTCCATCATCGGGCTCGATGACATGGTGCGAAAGGCGTCGCTCGCGGCGGGCTCGACCCAGCAGCCTTTCACCTTCTACATGGCGGTGGCGCTGATCTTCCTGGTCTTCACCGCAGTCTCTACCTCGGCGCTCAAGTGGGCCGAGCGTCACTACGCCATCAAGACGAGGTAAGCCATGGATTTCTCGATCATTCTCAAGGAGTGGCCCACCTACTGGGAGGGGCTCTATACCACCATCTGGCTGGTGGCCGCCTCGCTCATGCTGGGGCTCATGCTGGCAGTGCCCATGGGCATACTGCGCAACAGCCGCAACTGGTTGATAAAGGGGCCAATCTGGGCCTATATCTACTTCTTCCGTGGCACCCCGCTCCTGGTGCAGCTTTTCATCATCTACTACGGCGCTGCCCAGTGGGAGTGGCTCAAGAACAGTGCGGCCTGGTCCCTCTTCTCGGAAGCCTGGTTCTGTGCCCTGCTGGCGTTCACTCTCAACACCGGTGCCTACACCGCCGAGATAGTGCGTGGCGCCGTGATGAACATGCCCAAGGGGCAGATAGAAGCGGCAAGCGCCTTCGGCATGACCCGCTGGCAGACCCTCACCCGCATCATCCTGCCCAACTCGTTTCGCCGTGCGCTGCCGGCCTACAGCAACGAGGTGATCTTCATGCTGCAGGGGTCGGCGGTGGCGGGCATCATCACCATCGTCGATCTGACGGGGGCGGCGCGGATCATCAACTCCCGCTACTACAGCCCGTTCGAGGCATTCCTGACCGCAGGTCTGCTCTACATGCTGCTCACCTTCGTCATCGTCTGGTTGTTCAAGAAGTGGGAAGCCCGCTGGCATGCCCACCTGCGCCCGCGCAGCGTCTGACTGCCCGCAGAGAAAAAGCCCGCAACTGCGGGCTTTTTTTATGGACCACGGGCAGGCTCAGCGCCCCAGGTACTCCCTGTCGAAGAAGGTGTTGACCCAGTGGGGGCGATAGACGGCGAGCAGGGTCATGGTCATGCCGTTGAGGAGCGCCTCGGGGAAGAGCAGCAGCGGCCAGATGGAGAGGTAGTCGGCGCTGATGGTGTGCCAGGAGTAGGTGCCGCTCACCCCCATCAGCAAGGCGCTGGCGATCACCTTGGCCGAGATGCTCAGCGCCCCCCCGAGAAATGCTGCCACGAACAGATAGACGAAGAGGTGGCGAGGCAGCCAGGCCCAGCTCCCCAGAAACAGCAGCCAGCTGGTGGCCACCGGCAGGGCAACGCCGATGAGGGCTTGCCAGCCAATGTCGGCCAGGGGGATGACCCCGAAGTAAGCGAGGATCAGCAGGGTGAGGCAGGGGGCAAGCAGGGCGAGGCGCCAGCCCAGCAACAGGGTCAGGCTGGTGAGGCCGAGAAAGTGGATCTCGAGCCCCTCGTGCAACCCGGCCCGCAAGGTCCACAGCGGTACCAGCACGATGGCGCCGCCGAGGCAAAGATGCTGATAGAGCGGGTGGGCGCCAAGGGTGCGCAGCAGGGAGGCGTTCAGACTGAAGGCGAGCAGCACCAGCCAGAGCAGGAGGGCGGCAACTTGTCCTTCACTCATGAGCGGTTCCCCCGGATGCGGCTGTCGGTGATGGCGCCGTGGCGAACGCCAGCGCAATGAAAAGAGGCCGCCCTCTGCCGGGCGGCCTCCTGTCTCAATACTTCACGTTGGGGTGATACTTGCCAAGGATGCCCTGGACCCTGTCCATGGTCTCCTTGCTGGGGGGCTTGATGCCGACCAGATCATAGGTATCTCCCAGCACGTCCCACTTGTGCTTGCCAAGTTCGTGGTAGGGCAGCAGCTCCACCTTCTCGACGCAGTCCCCCAGCTCGGCGATGAACTGGCCGAGTCCTTCTGCGCTCTCGTCATCGTCGGACCAGGTGGGTACCACCACGTAGCGGATCCACATGGTCTGACCGCGGGAGGCCAGGTAGCGGGCGAACTCCAGGGTGTATTTGTTGCTGACGTGGGTGAGGGGAATGTGCTTCTCGTCGTTGATCTGCTTGATGTCGAGCAGCACCAGATCGGTGTTGTCCAGCACCCGGTCGAGCAGTTCGTCGTAGTGACGCACGAAACCGTTGGTGTCGAGGCAGGTGTGGATCCCCTGGGCCTTGCAGGCGGTGAACAGTTCGGCGATGAACTCCTGCTGCAGCATGGCCTCGCCGCCGGAGGCGGTCACGCCACCGCCGGAGGCATTCATGAAGTGGCGATAGCTGGTGAGATCCTTCATCAGCTCGGGCACGGTGACCTCGCGGCCGCCCTGGGTGTCCCAGGTGTCCCGGTTGTGACAATACTTGCAGCGCATCAGGCAGCCCTGCATGAACACGATGAAGCGGATGCCGGGGCCGTCGACGGTCCCGCAGGTCTCGACGGAGTGGATCCGGCCAATGATGTCGGTAGTGCCGGTGTCGCTGGCTTCAACGGTCGGGATCCGCTGCGTGCCGGGGGTGGCAGGTCCCTGGGATTCAACGGCGGGGATCCGGTTAATGACTGACATAGACGACTCCAATGGTGCGGACAAGGTTCGAGCGGTCGTTATTTTATGACAGAAAGCCCTATAAATCCTACCAGTTTAGCCCACAGGGGTGGCACCCAGCAGGCTCTCCAGTGCCTTGACGGGGAGCGGCCGGCTGGTGAGGAAGCCTTGATAATGCTGGCATCCCAGGGCCTTGAGCACGGCGAGCTGCTCCTCTTCTTCCACCCCTTCGGCGGTGACGGTGAAGCGAAACACCCGGGCGAGATCCAGGATGGCCTTGACGATGGCCTTGTCCTGTTCGCTGTGGACCAGGGTCTGGATGAAGCTCCTATCCAGTTTGACCTCATCGGCGGGCAGATCCCGCAGATAGGCCAGGGACGAGTAGCCCGTGCCGAAGTCGTCGATGGAGATGAGCAGGCCAAGGGCCTTGAGCTGGCGGATCCTGGCGATGCTCTCCAGCCGGTTTTCCAGCACCACGGACTCGGTGATCTCCAGCAGCAGGCGCGACGGTGGCACCCCGGTGTCCCGCAGAATGTACTCCACCTGCTGCACGAAACCGGCGGTGTGGAACTGGCGGGCGCTGACGTTGACCGACAGATGGGGGATGGCGAGACCGTTGTTGAGCCAGAAGCTGTACTGGGCACAGGCGGTCTTCATCACCCAGTAGCCGATCTCCTGGATCAGGGTGGTCTCCTCGGCGATGGGGATGAACTCCCCGGGTGGCACCATGGTGCCGTCGGCCTTCTGCCAGCGCAGCAGCGCCTCTATGCCCGAGAGCGTGCCGTTGTCGACCCGGTATTGGGGCTGGTAGTGCAGCACAAGCTCGTTGTTGCGCAGGGCATCGCGCAGCTGGTTGTTGAGAGAAAGCTTGCTCTTCTCTTTTTCCGCCATGGCTTCACTGAAGAAGATATGGTTGCCCTGGCCCGCGCGCTTGGCCATGTGGACGGCGGTATCGGCCTGCTGCATCAGGACAAGGTGATCCTTGTCGTCATCGCTGAACAGGCTGATCCCCACGGAGGCGCTGCAGTGCAGCTTGTGATCGCCGATGTCAAAGGGGGCACGGAAGATCCCCATCAGCTCCCGGGCAAAGTGCTCCGCCAGGATCTTGGCGGTGATATAGCCCTGGCCCAGTGCCGTGAAGAGCAGGGCAAACTCGTCACCCGAGGTGCGGGCGAGCACCAGGTTCTCCTGGGGCAGGGACTTGAGTCGCACCACCACGGCCTGGAGCAGCAGATCGCCGCAGGCGTGACCGAGGGAGTCGTTGATGGATTTGAAGTTGTCCAGATCCAGCAGCAGCAGGGCCCCCCACTGGCCGCTCGGGGTCTGCAGGGTGCGCTGCATGATGTCGGTCAGGCTGCGCCTGTTGTAGAGATCGCACAGGTCGTCGTAGTAGGCGAGGCGCTCGATGTGGCGGGCGGTCTCCTTCTCCTGGGTGATGTCGTGGAAGCTGCAGACGAAGTGGCTGATCTCCTCCTCCTCGTCCTTGACCCCGCTCACCATGAGCCGCACCGGGAAGAGGTGTCCCTCCCTGTGCAGACATTGTTCCTCCCCGAGCCAGTATCCCTGCCGGTTGACCGCCGCGATCACCTCCTCCTTGAGGGTGTCGCCATAGTAGGTGGGCCTCAGGGCGTCGATGTGCAGGCCCAGCATCTCCTCGCTGGCAAAGCCGGTGATGCGGCTGAAGGAGGCATTGACCTTGAGGATGATGCCCCCGTGATCCATCACCAGCAGGCCGTCGTGGGTGTTGAAGGCCACTTCGGCCAGGCGCAGGGCATCGTCATTGGCCAGGCGTTGCAACTCGCTGGCGGCCCGCTCGCGCTGTTCGTAGAGGACGTCCAGCAGGGACGCGGGATCGGCCAGAGGGGTGGCGAGCAGCAGGGTGAGCTGTCCCAGGGGGAGACCGTTTGGCCCCGGGAAGGGGATGCCGACATAGGCCTTGGCGTCGAGAGCCAGCAGCTGGCTGGACTGGGGATAGCGCAGGGCCAGATCTTCCACGTAGAGGCTCTGCCCGTGCTGGAAGATCTCCCGGCCCGGGCCGATGTCCATGGGCATGGGTTTGACGACGGCGAAGGTCTCCCCCTCCACCACGCAGCGGGGAATGAGCCAGAGATCCTGGCCGCGAGGCTGAAATTCGCCGATCCAGCCCATGTGGGCACCGCTCAGGCCCATGGCCCAGCGCAGCAGGGCGCGGCAGTAGTCGTTGCCGGTCAGGTTGGCAAGCCCCGGGGGGGGCGCGAGGTCCGTGGTGTCGGTCGCCACGGGGTCCGGCTGCCAGTGGCCGAGCAAGCGGGCGCAATGACGTACCAGTTGCAGGGTGTCATCGCTGATGAGGGTGCTCTCGGCATACTCCAGGCTGAGCACGCCGATGAGCTTCTCCTGTTCCAGCAAGGCGCCGTCCAGGCGGGAGCAGACATTGGCATCGGCCAGATAGTAGTGCTGGCTCAACATGGGCTGGTGGGCTGCCTCCGAGAAGCTCAGGGCGCCCCGGGCGCGCAGGGCCCGGATGTAACGGCTGTCTCCGCGAATGGCACCGAGCGCGTCCACCCCCAGGGTGAACACCGGGGTCAGCTGCTCGCCGCCCAGAGCGCCATGGGCCTGGTAGTGCCAGAGGATCAGGCGATCGGCCCCAAGGCACTCCTTGAGGCTCTCCAGCATGGCGTCATACTGCTGCTGGCTGGCCATCTGGCTCAGGCGCGGCAGTTGCAGGGACAGGCTGGCGGCGCTCTCCTGGGACTGGGTCTGCAGGCAGATGAGCCAGAAGGCGTCCTGCTCGTGGGAGAGGGAAATGTGCCAGAGGAGGGCGTCAAAGCGCAGCACCAGCTTGCCCCCCTTGCCGCTGGCCAGCCGCTGCTCGATGGGCTGGCGCAGGGCGTCCGGCAATTGGGCCGGCCAGGCACTGCGGGGCTCATCGAGCCAGTGGAGCGGCGTCTGCATCACATCGGTCAGGGCGACCAGCCGTTGACTACGGGTATCCAGGCGGAAAAACAGGGGCGCCTGGCTGGCGGTCGGAAGATGGCTGAGCGCGGTAGACGACATGAACTGACACTATCCTGTTGAGCAATTGTCGGAGGGCAAGAATACTGCAAATCCGTGGCAAACAAAATTTCATTGAATTCTAAATTAGATAAGCCTAATTTATTGGTCATTTCCTGTTGAGTGGAGTCTTGCAGATGAAACGGATCCTGATTGTGGGTGGTGTGGCGGGGGGGGCGTCCGCCGCCGCCCGTGCCCGCCGTTTGAGCGAAGAGGCGGAGATCGTGATGTTCGAGCGGGGCGAGTTCGTGAGCTTCGCCAACTGCGGTCTGCCTTATCACATCGGGGGGGATATCCCGGATCGGGATGCCCTGCTGCTGCAGACACCGCAAAGCTTCAAGCGCCGTTTCAACGTGGATGTGCGGGTGTTTCACGACGTCATCGAGATAGACAGGGCCGGCAAGAGCTTGCTGGTGCGCAACCTGCTCACCGGCGAAGAGCGGCGCGAAGCCTACGACGTGCTGCTGCTGAGCCCGGGCGCTGCCCCCATCCGGCCTCCCTTCCCCGGCATCGACAGCCCGGGGGTACACACCCTGCGGAGCATTCCCGACATGGATCGCATCCTGGCGGCGCTGGCGCACGACAAGCCCCGCCACGTCACCGTGGTGGGGGGCGGTTTCATCGGGCTGGAGATGATGGAGGCGCTGCACCAGCGCAAGCTGGATGTCACCCTGCTGGAGCTCTCCGATCAGGTGATGGCGCCGGTGGACAAGGAGATGGCCAACCTGCTCCACGCCCGCATCCGGGAGGAGGGGGTCGATCTTCGCCTGCGTACCGGCCTCGCTGCCATCGAAAGCCTGGAGGTGCCTGCCGAGAAGACCGCCGCCGTGGCGACCGCCCAGCGGGGTGGACTGCGCCTGACCCTGAGCGACGGCTCTCATCTCGACACCGGCCTTCTGATCCTCGCCATCGGCGTCAAGCCCGAGACTCTGCTCGCCGCCAAGGCGGGGCTGGTGCTGGGACCGCGGGGCGGCATCAAGGTGGATGCGGGCATGCGCACCTCGGATCCCTGCATCTTCGCGGTGGGGGACGCGGTGGAGGAGACCGACTTCGTCACCGGCGAGTCCGTGCTGATCCCGCTGGCGGGCCCCGCCAACCGCCAGGGGCGCATCGCCGCCGACAACATGCTGGGGCGAAGCGAAACCTACAAGAAGACGCAAGGGACCGCCATCTGCAAGCTGTTCGATCTGGCGGTGGCGAGCACCGGCCTGAGCGAGAAGCGGCTGGTGCAGTTGGGATTGCCGTTCGAGAAGGTCTATGTCCACCCGGGCAGCCACGCCGGCTATTATCCCGGCGCCCACCCGGTCAGCCTCAAGCTGCTGTTTGCCCCCGATGGCAAGATTTACGGCGCCCAGGCCATCGGCAAGGATGGCATCGACAAGCGCATCGACGTGCTGGCGGTGGCCCAGCGCGCCGGTCTCACCGTATTTGATCTGCAGGATCTGGAGCTCACCTATGCGCCGCCCTATGGCTCGGCCAAGGATGTGATCAACATGGCCGGGTTCGTGGCGAGCAACCATCTGAAGGGGGACACCCTGCTCTGCCACGCAGCCGAGGTGCAGGCTCGCCACCCCCATCAGCAGGTGGTGGATGTGCGAAACGGCCCCGAACTCGACAAGCTGGGGCGCATTCCGGGGGCGCTGCACATCCCCCTGGACGAGCTGCGCAGCCGTCTTGATGAGTTGCCCAGGGATAAAGAGCTGCTCATCAGCTGCCAGGTGGGACTGCGGGGTCACGTGGCCTGCCGCCTGCTGAGCCAGCACGGTTTTCGGGTCAAGAACCTCTCCGGTGGTTTCAAGACCTGGCAGATGGTGATCGCCGAGTAGATCCTCCAGGCTGACATGGCCCGATTGATCACTCTGTATGCAAACGGGCCACTCCAAAGAGTGGCCCGTTTTGTTGCCGCAGGGGTTTGCCGCAGGTGGCCCCTCGCTGTCAGGGGGTCACGTCATCGAACTGCTTGCGAATGTGGTGCTGCAAGACCGCGAGCATGGAGGCGCCGGAGAGGCCTATCATCAGGGCACCGTTGACTGCCTCCAGGGGGCCGAGCAGCTTCCACTGCGGGCTCATGACGATGTCGCCATAGCCCAGAGTGGCGAAGTTGACCCCGGAGTGATAGACGGCCTCCTGCAGGGTATCGAACTCCCCGAGCCACAGGAAGAGCCCGCCCCAGACGCCGATCTGGGCCAGGTTGCCCAGCATCACCAGGGTGATGATGCCAAACAGGGCCAGCATGCCGGCCAGGGCCCCCTCGCGTTCATTGAATCTCTTGACGTAGAAACGGATGCACCAGACGGATACCAGGGATTGCAGCAGCATGTTGACCAGGATCACCGGGATGCCGACCAAAAAAATCGTTAACATATCAATCTCCTAGCTTGGCTTCTGCCAGTGGGCGGCCGGCCGGCCACCACTGCTCGAGCAGCAAGATACAGAGCCAGCCATAGCCGGCCACCACCAGATAGAGGCCGCAACGCATGGCGGCCGCCAACCACACATCCTTGCCGGTGGCGCTGTCCTCGATGGCCGGGCCAAACAGGATGAGCGCCGTGATCCAGGCGTTGCTCCAGAAGGATGGCGGGAAACGCCCCGCCACCAGCCGCACCAGGCGCCGCGCCAGCCAGAGGGTCATCAGGGCCAGCATCAGCACCAGCATCAGGAGCGAGGGCCAGAGGCTGAGCCCGAGCCAGAGTGCGAACGCCAGCAGGGCGCCCGCCAGGGTCGAGAGCACCAGCTCCTGGCCCGCCTGTCTGGCGTTGAGGGAGGTACTCTGCTGGGCCAGGGTCACCGTCTTCATCACCGCCGGAATGTAGAACGCCGGATTGCCGAGGGCCAGCAGCCACACCGGCAGCACCATGGCGACGGCGCGCAGCGCCAGCCGCTCGGGATGTTCGGGGGGCAATGGCACCGGTCTTGCCGCCGCTCCCGCCACCTGCAGGGGAGGGAAGAGTGCGTGGGCGAGGCGGTTGACCAGGGTGCCTATCAGGATCCCCAGTCCCATCATCTGGGCGATGGCAATGGCAAGGGACTGCTCGATGAGACCGGCCACCGGGATCACCGTGATGGCCATGATGAGCAGCATGGCGGCGGCCCCCTTGCCGGCCATCGCCTGCTGCATCAGCAGGTAGAGCAGCAGGGCGACGAGCAGCACGGCCGCCAGGGCATAGTGGGTCAGCAGGGGGACCAGCAGCACCCCGGCGGTCATGATCCCCAGCAGCAGCAACCCCCCTGCCAGCCCCTTCTTCAGGCCGAGGGCCTCTCCGGGTCGGCACAGCACCACCCAGGCCATGATGACCCCGAGGTGGGGCATGGGCAGCGCCAGGCCGTAACAGATCCCCGTCGCGAGCCCGATGCCAGTGCCAATGCGCAGTACAGCCCTGTCGGCGTTATGCATCTGGCGCCTCAATAGAGGAAGGAGAAGAGGCTCATCAGCCGGATATAGAGCGCTCCCAGGAAGTGCATCACCCCGCTCTCACCGGTGTAGACCAGCACATCGGCCTGGCCACCGACCCGCAGCGCCTCGACCGGCGGAAAGTCATCATTCTGGAAGGCTACCTTGACCGGGAAACGCTGGGCCTGGCGCAGCCAGTCGCGGTTGTTGTCCACCGTGGGCAGGGCGCCGGCGGGCTGGCTCTTGCCGTCGCCCACCCCGTAGCCGACGCTGCGGACTTTCCCCTTGAACAGCTGTCCGGGCAGGCTGTCGAGCAGGATGGCGACCCTGTCTCCCGGCCGAATGTTGCCGAGGTTGTTCTCCGTCAGATCCGCCGACACCCAGACGTCGTGGATGGCGATCAGGGTCATGGCCGGTGCGCCGGCCCCGATAAACTGGCCTGCATCCGTGCTGAGGTCGGTGATGAGCCCCCGACCCGGCGCCACCACGCGGGTGTTCTGGCGATCCAGCTCGGCCTTGTGCACTGCCGAGCGGGCACTGAGCAACTGGGAGTTGTCATCGCCGCTCGCCCCGGCGGCCTCGATGGCGCGGCGAACGTCGGCTTCGGCTGCCGCCACCTGGCTCTTGGCCGTCTCGCGGCTGGCTTGGGCCACCTCCAGGCGACGCACCGAGATGGCCCCCGGATCTTCCCGATAGAGCCGCTCCTGGCGCTCCGCATCCTTGGCGGCGTTGTCATAGGCGGCGCGCATGGCCATCAGGGAGGCTTCGGCCGCCTTGACCCCTTCGGTGTTCGCCTTGACGCCGCTCAGCACCGTCTGGTAGTCGGATCTGGCCTTGGCCAGGGCGATGTCATAGGGCTCGGGATCGATCTCGAACAGGGGAGTGCCGGCCTCCACGTCCTGATTGTCGTGGACATAGACCCGCTTGATCTGGCCGGACACCTCGGCGGCGACGGGGACCACGAAGGCCTGCACCCGGGCCTGGGAGCTGTAGGGGGTCAGCCGGTCCGCCAGCAGATACCAGCTGAGCAGGAGGAGGATCGCGGCCAGCAGCCCGAGGGTGGCGCGGCGGCTGGCCTGACCGGGAGAGGCTGTGTCAGTCATGGGAGTTTGCCTTCTGTGTCATGGGGGAGTGGGCTGCGTCGAGCAGGGGGGCCCAGTCGGCGCGCGTGCGCAGTTGAGCCTCCACCTTGGGGGTCACCAGGGGACGTTCGCGCCCCTGTTCCCAACCGCCACCCAGTGCCTTGTAGAGGGTGATGAGGTCGCGCATCCGCGCACCACGGCTGTTGACCAGGCGCTCCTGCTGGTTGAACAGGGCACGCTGGGAGTCGAGCACCCGCTGGAAGTCCGCCATCCCCTCGCGGTACTGGGTGTTGGCGATTTCGAGGGAGCGGCGGGCGGCTTCGCCGGTCTGGGTCAGCAGGGCGATCTCCTCCTGGCCGTTGGCATAGGCCACGGCCGCGTCATCCACCTCGCGCGCCGCCTTGAACACGCTGTCGCGATAGCGTTCGTGCAGCTGCTGGAAGCGGGCGTCCTGCACCAGGATCTGGTTGCCGAGCCGGCCCTGATCCAGCAGGTTCCAGCTCAGCGACGGCCCGACGGCCCAGGAGAAGGTGCCGCTCTCCCCATTGGTGGCGTTGACCCCCAGGGTGCCGAGCAGGGTGATGGAGGGGTAGAGCTCGCTCTCGGCCACCCCGATCAGGGCCGACTGGGCGGCCAGTTGGCGCTCCGCCACCCGCACATCGGGACGGCGGCGCAGCAGATCCGCGGGCATCTCGGTGACCAGGGCCAGCTCGCCCTGGGGGATCCTGCCGGTGTTGGTGGTCATCTCGGGCAGGGGACCCGGGGCGCGGGCGAGCAGGGTGGAGAGGGCGTTCTGGCTTTGGCGCAGGCTGGTCTCGAGCTGGGGAATGCCGGACAGGGTGCCCAGGTACTGGGTCCTGGCTTGCTGCACGTCCAGCTCGGCGCTGTTGCCGCTCTTGAACAGTCGCTCGGTGATCTCCAGGCTGCGCCGCTGGATGCGGGCATTCTCCCGGGCGATCTGGAGCCTGGCCTCCAGGGTACGGATGCTCACATAGAGCTGGGCCACCTGGGCGGCCATCAACACCTGGATGTCGTCATACTGGGCCAGGGTCGCGAAATAGCTGGCATCCGCCGCCTCGACTCCGCGCTGGAACTTGCCCCAGAAGTCGAGTTCCCAGCCGAGGTTGAAGCCGGCGCCGTAGCTGCTGCCCGCGCTGCTGTGGCCGCCCCGGGTCTGACCTGCCTGGAGGAATTCTGCCGTTCCCACCGTCGCCTGGGGGCCGAGCAGGCTCTCGGCGATGCCAAGCTGGGCCTGGGCCTCGAGGATCCGCAGGCCGGCGATCCGCACGTCCGGATTCTTGAGGAAGGCCTCCTCCACCAGGGCGCTCAGCACGGGGTCGTGCAAGTTGTCCCACCATCGTCGGTAGTCGGTCACCGTCACCGCCTGCTGACCCTCGCTGGCGCTGTGCCAGTTGGCCATCTCCTCGACACCGGGGGCCTGATAATCGGGCCCGAGCAGAGTACAGGCACCGAGCAGCAGGCAGGTGCCCCCTGCAAACAGGGGGCGAAGGAGAGAAAGTGCGTCGGCCATGGGGTTATTTTTCCGCGTTGGCCAGACCGTCGTTGACCCAGGCCATGAAGATGCGATAGCCGATGGAGAGCAGGGTGGCACCGATGAACATGCCGAGGATGCCATTGGTGGCCATGCCGCCGAGGGCCCCCAGCAGCACTACCGGCATGGGCGCATCGACGCCACGCCCCAGCAGCAGCGGCTTGAGCACGTTGTCGGCCATGCCGGCCACGACCAGCAGCACTGAGTAGATGACGTTGAGCAGGGTGCCGTGATCCCCCGCCATCCACATGAAGGCGATGGCCGGTCCCGTGACCAGGATGACGGGGACCTGGGCGATGCCCAGGATCAGCGCCAGGACGAAGAAGATGCCGACCGCCGGGATCCCGGCGAGGGACATGATGACGCCAGCCAGCAGGGCCTGGATGAAGGCGACCCCGATGACCCCCATGGCCACGGCCCGGATGGTGCTGGTGCACAGCTTGGTCAGGGCGAGGCCCTTGCGCTCATCGGTGATGCGCATGGCGATGCGCTCGGCGCTGATGGCACCCGGCGCCCCCCAGGCCATGATGATGCCAGCCACGATGAAAGAGGCGACGAAGCCCAGCAGGCCGCCCCCCATGCTGGCGAGCATGGTGACAGTCTGCTTGGCCATGTCGCCGAGCTGCGGCTTGTAGCTGATGAGGAGGCTCGGCAGATCCACGGATGCCTTGGTCCATAAGGCGTGCAGCTTGGCACCGATCAGCGGGATGCTGGCGATGTCGGCGGAAGGCGCCGGAATCACTAGAGTGTTGTTGTTCACCTTGTCTATCAGGGCGCTGACGCTGTCTCCCAGGGAGCCGAGCATGGCAACGGTGGGGGCCACGATGAGCAGGATGCCCAGCAGGACCAGCAGGGTGGACGACTGGCCCTGTTTTCCCCCGAGTCGGGCGGCAAAGCGCTGATGGAGGGGGTAAAGGGTGACCGCCAGGATCAGGGCCCACAGCATCATGTTCATGAAGGGGGAGAACACGGTGAAGCAGAACGAGCCTAGCGCCAGAATAAGGCCAAATTTGATGAACATGTCCAGGAATCTGGCAACCAATCTTTTTTCGACGAGGGACAGATCGTTATTTTCCATGCTGATATGACTCCAGAGAGGGATGGATGCATGACCCCGCTGACCCTGTGTGAACTCAAGGTCGGCATTCTGGTCGATGGACAATTAATAAGTTTGTTTTCAATGGTTGAGGCATACATCGAGCGCACCTGCACGTTATGTATGGCACAGGTGTTCAAGGCTTAAAAAATATTTATCTGCTTGATATGTCGTTGATTGGAAGGCCTGCATTGAGCAGGGCCGAGCATAATGAATGGCCCGATCACGCACAAGTGAACAGTGGTGCCCGGTTTAGCCTGGGTTCAGAAAATCACGACAATCCTCTTTCATGGAACAGGAGATCGCATGCAGGGTCTCGAATAAACCTCGCGGTTCACGGAGCGTCGCGCTCCCGTTCGAGGCGATGCGCCCATCTCTGTTGGCCGATGCCGCCCGATATGGCAGTTGGTGTTCCCGGGAGTGACGCTTTATTCTATTGGCTCCTGCGCTGCGGCGATCCAACCCGGGATGAACACCATGCACCTCTCTCTCTCCTGCCCCGTGACTCGTCTTCCCCGTGTGGCCTGGCTGGCGGCGCTGCTGCTGGCTGGTTGCGGCCCCGACAAGCCTGTCAGCCAGGAGCCGACGACTGACCCGATGGCCCGGCAGGAGGCGGGGGCGCCCGCCTCCGTGGTGCAGGCCAATGCCCGCCAGTATCGGGATGCCCCGGCGCTGGCGCTGGTCTTCTCCGGCCCATTGGCGCCCAAGGCAAACTGGCAGAGCTGGCTTTCTGTGAGTGAAGGGGGCAAGCAGGTGCAGGGGGAGTGGATCCTCGCCGACGATGGCCGCACCCTCTATTTCCCGAACGTGCAACCCGACAAACGCTACGAGGTGAGCCTCAAGGCTGGGCTGGGCCCATCCCCCCAGCGCTGGACCCTCAAGACCCGGCCGCTGGAGGCGGGGGCTTCGTTTACCGCGAGCGGTATGGTATTGCCGCTGCGCGACGAGCTGCGCTTGCCCATCAGTGCGGTCAATGTGGATGAGGTCAATATCGACTTCTTCCGGGTCGATGCCGAGTATTTGCCCCGTTTCCTGGCCGAGTATCGCCCCGGTGCCGGCATGGGCAACTGGGAGCTTGAGCAGATCACTCAGCGGGCCAAGCGGGTGTTCAGCGGCCGCTATGCGCTGGAGCTCGATGCCAACCGGCGCGAGACCCGCCTCATCAATGTGAAGGAGCCGCAGCTGGCGGAGGCCGGCGTCTACTTTGCGGTGATGTCGCCCCTTGGCAACTACGACTGGCGCAAGGAGACCACCTATTTTGCGGTGAGCGACATGGGGCTCAGTGCCCGCCGCTACCGCGATCAGCTGGAGGTGTTCGTCAGCTCCCTGGCCAGCGCCGACCCCCTCAAGGATGTGCAGCTCTCCCTGCTCGACGAGAAGGGCAACCGGCTGCAGGTGCAAACCACTGATCCGCAGGGCCATCGTCGCTTCGATCAGGTGCAGGGGGCTCGCTTGCTGCTGGCCGAACAGGGCAACCATCTGGCGGTGCTGCGCCTCGATGGGGCGGCGCTCGATCTCTCCACCTTCGATCTCGGCACCCAGCCCTGGCAGGCCCAGCAGTTGTATCTCTTTAGCGGGCGCGATCTCTATCTCCCCGGCGAGCGGCTCGACAGCGAAATCCTGCTCAAGGGGCAGGATGGCCAACTGCTGCCGGGCATGGCGGTGGATCTGGAGGTGAAGCAGCCGGACGGCCAGCTGCTCGAACAGAAACGGCTGTTGCCGGACAATTTGGGCGCCGCCCACTACGGCCTGCGTTTGCCTGACGATGCGCCGCTCGGGCGCTGGACCATCAACCTCAAGACTGCCGCTGGCAGCCGCTTCGAGTGGCCTTTTCTGGTGGAGGAGTTTCTGCCGGAACGGTTGAAACTGCAGCTTGGCAAGGGGCCGGATGGGGAAGTGACGAGTCTGGACGCCGCCCTCACTCTGCCGCTGCAGGGGGACTATCTCTACGGCGCGCCGGCCAGTGCAACCAAGGCCAAGGCGGAGGTAAAAATCAGCCGCGCCACCATGCCCTTTACCCAGTGGCAGGAGTTCACGCTGGGTGACGTGCTGCTCGCCGAGCAGGCCAAGGATCTCGAGGCGCAGAGTCTCACCCTCGATGCGCAGGGGCAGGGGACTTTTTCGTTAGCTGATGAGCTCGATGGGGTGCGCGCCCTCGGGCCGCTGGAGGTGGCCTATCGGGTGTCGCTCGCCGAGCCTGGGGGCCGCGCCGTCAATCGCAGTCGCACCCAGTATGGCTGGCCCGCGGGCAGCCAGTGGCCGGCGCTCAAGGCCGATTTTGTGGCTGATCGGGTAGAGGGGGGCAAGCCGCTCCCCTTCCAGATCCTCAACCTCGATGAGCAAGGCCAGCCGGTGGCGGGGGCGGTGAAGGTGCGCCTCATCAACGAATACCGCGACTACTACTGGCACTACGCCGATGGCGAGGGGTGGAAGTACGAGTTCAACAGTCAGCCCTATCTGGAGCAGGAGCAGGCCCTGCAGCTGGATGGCAAGGGGCCGACCCCGCTCACGCTGCAACTGGCGGCGGGCTGGTATCGGTTGGAGGTTGAGAACAGTCAGGGCCATCAATCCAGCCTGCGGGTGGAGATAGGCAGTTACGCCTGGGGCGGTGGTGGCGAGCAGGCACGGCCTGACAAGATTGCCATCACTCTCGACAAACGCGCCTATCAGGCGGGCGACAAGGCCAAAGTGACTCTGGTAGCCCCGCGCCCCGGCAAGGGCTTGCTGCTGGTGGAAGATGGCGACGGCCTGCGCTGGTGGCAGCGTATCGAGCTCAAGGGGGCCGGTGGCGATGCCAAGGATGCCCGCGGCGAGTTCGAGATCCCGGTCAGTCCCGAGTGGCAGCGCCACGATCTGCATATCTCGGCCCAGATCGCCGCGCCAGACAGTGACTCAAAGCCGGTGAGCCAAAAGAGTGTGCAGAGCCTGCGCTCGGTCGGGCTGGTGCCGCTCACCCTGGATCGGGAAGCGCGCCGTCTGCCGCTCACCCTGAGCGCGCCTGATAAAGCGGTGCCGCTTACCCGGCTGGAAGTGACCGCAACCTCCACCCCCAATAGCCAAGGCCGTGTGGTGCTGGCGGCGGTGGATCGGGGCGTGCTCAATATCAGCGACTACCAGCCTCTCGACCCGTTCGAGATCTTCTTTGGTCGCAAGCGCTTCGCCCAGGATTTGTTCGACAACTACGGCCAGGTGATCCCGCCACAGGATGGCAAGCTGGCCCGCCTCAACTATGGGGGTGACCGGGCGCCGCTGAAAAAGGGCGGTGCGCTGGAGAGCCGGGTCGAAATAGCCGCGCTCTGGAGCGGCGAGGTGAGTTTTGATGAGAGCGGCAAGGCGGTGATCCCGCTCGATTTGCCCAACTTCAACGGCGAGTTGGCGCTGATGGCGCTGGCCTGGAACGAACAGCAGGTCGGGGAGGCAGAGCGCGCCGTCAAGGTGGTCGCCCCCTTGGTGGCCGAGATTGGCTGGCCGCGCTTTGGCGCCAGAGGGGATGAGACCCGGGCGCTGGTACAGCTGCGCAACATGAGCGGTGAGGATCAGACCCTCTCCTTTGTCTGGACCCTCAATGGCGGGCTCAAGGCAAATGGCGAGCTGCCCGGCACCCTGGCTCTTAAAAATGGCGAGGAGCAGTGGCTGACCCTGCCGCTCACCGTGACCGGGGCGAGCGGTGTGGCGAGCCTGCAGTTGGCGGCCAGCGGCAAGGATTTTGCGATAAGCCGCGACTGGACTTTGCCGCTGCGCTCCCCCTGGCCTGCCGAGACTCGCCAGCGCTACCAGATGCTGGCCCCCGGCCAGCAGATGAGCTTTGCGCCAGCTGAGCTGACCGGGCTGGATCGCGCCAACCTGCAGGGGCTGCTCAGCCTCTCCGGCACTCCCCCCTGGGATCCGGCAGCCCAGTGGCAGGCGCTGGCCGATTACCCCTATGCCTGTCTGGAGCAGACCCTGTCCCGTGCCTGGCCTTACTTGCTGACCACGGCGGATGAGCGGGCCGCCTGGCGCAAACCCGCACAGGGCAAGAAAGCGGCGAGTGAGGCGGATGTGCAACGCGCCCTGCTGCAACGGTTGCAGCGGTTGCAACTACCCAGCGGCGGCTTTGGCCTGTGGGATGGTCGCTCCGACGAGGAGCAGTGGCTCACCGCCTATGCCGCCGACTATCTGCTGGCGCGCAAGGAGGCGGGCGATGCCGTGCCGGAGGCGATGCTCAATCAGGCGCTGAACCGGCTGCAGAGCTATCTCACCGACAGCCAGTATGGCGAGCGCTGGAGCAGTGCCCCCGAGCACAGCCGGCTGGCCTATCAGTCCTACAGCGCCTATGTGTTGGCCCGGGTGGGCAAGGCGCCGCTCGCTACCCTGCGCCTTATCTGGGAGCAGCAGGCTGATCACGCCCGCTCCGGTTTGCCGCTTTTGCACCTCTCCCTGGCCCTCTCGGCCATGGGGGATGAGCAGAGCGCCGCCAAGGCCCTCAGCCAAGCATTGGCGACCGAGCGTGGTGATGACTATCTGGGTGATTACGGCTCGCCGCTGCGCGATCAGGCCCTTGAGCTTTCCCTGCTGCGCCAGCACAAGCTGGCTGCGGAGATCTGGCCGGCCCTCAGTGCCAAGGTGGCCGATACGCTGGCTCACCGTCAGTGGCTCAGCACCCAGGAGCGGCTCGCCCTGCTGCGACTCGCCCGTTTCGATCCGGCCGCCGACTGGCAGGCCAAGGTAACTTCCTCTCTTGGCAGTGGACCCCTGAGCGGTTCGGCACCGCTGCAGCAGGGCGCCCCCGAGGCGCTGGCGGCGAGCGCCGTCACCAACGAGGGCAAGGGCTCGCTCTATGTGCAGCGCACCCTGGTCGGTTACCCCGAGCAGGCGCCAGCACGGATCAGCAAAGGGATGAGCGTGACCCGCAGCTGGTTCAACAGCGACGGTCAGCGTTTTGACCCGACCAAGGTGAAGGTGGGCGATCTGGTGGTGGTGCGGCTCAATATCAGCAGTGAATCGGCGGTGCCCGATGCCCTGCTGGTGGAGATGGTGCCCGCTGGCTTTGAGCTGGAGAATCCGGCCCTTGGCAACAGCATCAAGCTCGAAGAGCTCTCCATCGAGGGGAAACCGGCGTGGCAGAGCGAGTGGAACGATTATCTCAAGCATCAGGAGTTTCGCGATGACCGCTACACGGCGGCGCTGGATCTGAGCGCCGGGAGTAACCAGCAACTGGTCTACCTGATGCGGGCGGTGACGCCGGGTCGCTATCAGGTGCCGCCGACCCAGGTGGAGGATATGTACCGCCCCGAGATGCGGGCTGTGGGTGAGGATATCCACGAGGTGATCATCTCTGAGTAACAAACCCTCCCTTGAGCGGGTTCGCCCGCTCACTTTCTGGCAGCGTGGCTGGTTGAAATTGGGTCGCACTGGCCACGCTTGCTTGCGTTGGCTTGGTGGCCTGCCACGTTGGCTGCGCTTTTCGGTGCTGGGCGTTGTAGCACTGCTCCTGTCATTGCTGGCGCTGGATCGGATTTTCCCGCCGCCGCCACTCGACCCGGCCTATGCGCGGGTGGTGCTCGACATGAAGGGGCGGCCGCTGCGCGCCTTTGCCGATACCAGCGGCGTGTGGCGTTACCCCGTGACCCTGGAGCAGGTTTCCCCCCGCTATATCGAGGCGCTGCTCGGCTACGAGGATCGCCATTTCTGGCGCCATCCCGGGGTCAATCCGGTGGCCATGGTGCGCGGGGTCTGGCAGTGGTTGCGCCATGGGCGGGCCGTGTCGGGGGGCTCGACCCTCACCATGCAGGTGGCCCGCCTTATCGAGCCTTACCACAGGAGCGTGCCCGGCAAGCTGCGCCAGATGGCGCGCGCGCTGCAGCTGGAGTGGCACTATGACAAGCGCACCCTGCTCACCGTCTACCTCAACCGGGCGCCCTTTGGCGGCAATCTGGAGGGGGTACAGGCGGCAAGTTTTGCCTATCTCGGCAAGAGCGCGGCCAAGCTGACCCATGCCGAGGCGGCGCTCTTGGCGGTGCTGCCTCAGGCCCCCAGCCGCAACCGGCCGGACCGGCATCCCGAACGGGCTCGCGCGGCTCGCGACAAGGTGATGCAGCGGCTGGTGGCGCAGGGGGTCTGGCCAGAACAGGTTTGGCTGGAGGGACGCATCGAGCCTGTGCTGGCCCGCGGTCACTTCACGCCGATGGAGGCGCCGCTCTTTGCCCGTCTCGCCGCCGACCATCAGGCCGGGGCCCTGGTGCATACCACCATCGACGGCGATCTGCAGCGTTGGCTGGAAGGGCGGGTGGCGAGCTATATCCGCCGCTTCCCCGAGCAGACCTCAGCGGCGTTGCTCCTGGTCGACAACAAAACCATGGCGGTGCGCGCCTATGTGGGCAGCGCCGAGTATGGCAATCTGCGCCGCCACGGTTACCTCGACATGGTGCAGGCGATCCGCTCTCCCGGCTCCACCCTCAAGCCCTTCATCTACGGTCTGGCCATGGACGAGGGGTTGGTGCACTCGGCCTCCCTGCTCTCCGATGCGCCAAGGCTGGGCTCGGACTATAGACCCGCCAACTTCTCCGGCGCCTTTCAGGGGCCGGTGACGCTGGCCCAGGCGCTACAGCAATCCCTCAACGTGCCGGCGGTGCAGGTGCTGGAGGCGCTCGGGGCCGACAAACTGGTCAGCCGCCTCGACAACGCCGGGGTGAGGCTGGCGCTTTCCGACAAGCCCAATCCGGCCATTGCGCTCGGGGCAGCGGGCATTCGGCTCGAGCAGTTGGTGGCGCTCTACAGCGCACTGACCCGGCAGGGGCAGGTGGCGATGCCGGTCTGGCTGGCGGGGCAGCAGGCGGTGTCGCGCCCCTTGCTGAGCCCGGGAGCGGCCTGGATCATCTGGCAAATATTGAGCGCGCAGGGACGGGCGGACCAACCCTTTGCCAGCGAGGCGACAGGCCGGGTCAACCGGCTGGCTTGGAAGACCGGCACCAGCTATGGCTATCGCGACAGCTGGGCGATGGGGGTCTCCGGTCGCTGGACCATCGGCGTCTGGCTGGGGCGCCCCGATGGCACCCCCATGCCCGGTTTTTACGGCCAGAGCGCGGCAGTGCCGCTGCTGCTCTCGGTCTATTCGCGGCTGGCCGACAACAGCTCCCTGCCAGCACAACCCAACACGGTGAGCGAAGCGGAGATCTGCTGGCCCCTGGGGCGCAAGACGAGCAGGACCCTGCCTGAGGCCTGTTTGCAGCATCAGAGCGCCTGGCTGCTGGAAGGGCGCGACCCTCCCACCTTGCCGGATCCCATGGATTGGCCCTCGCCGCTGCGCCAGATTGCGCTCACTGTCGACGGCAAGCCGACGCTGACCCGCTGCCACGATGCGGCACAATCCGCTTTTAGAGCGCTCTGGCCGCTGTCGCTGGAGCCATGGCGCTCACCGGGCGAGCGGCGTCAGGCGCTGCTTGCCAGGGGCTGTGCGGGGGAGGGGCAGAGCGCCGAGCAGCAGGCCCCCATCCGCATCCTGGCACTGGGGGAGGGCAACCTTATCCGCAGTCAGCGCTATCGGTTGCAGCCCAGGGTGCTGGGCGGTGTCGGCAAGCCGGCCTGGTTTCTCAACGGCCAGCGGCTGCGCTGGGACGGGGATCAAGTAGTGAGCAAGGCGGGCCGCTATCAACTGGTGGTGGTGGATGAGGCGGGAAACAGCGATCGCATCGAGTTTCGGCTGGAAAACCCTTCCTGAGGGCGTGGTGAGCGCCAGAATATTGACGGCATCGGTGATGGTCCCGATGCCGTCAGTTGATTGTCGATTCCCCGGCAGAGGCGGGGAGTCAGGGCTTGACCTGCCCCAGCCGGGTGAAGAAATGCCGGCTCTTGCGCTGGTGGAAGTGGCTCTTCTTGATGGGATGAAACACCAGGTCGCTCTGTGGGTGACTCCCCTTGAGGTGGTGGATCATCGCCATGGCCGGTAAGCCAGTACTGACGAGCGTGGTGAGCGGCAGGGTGACGGTCTCGGGTCCCAGCAAGGGTGTGAACCCCTGCTGGGCCTGCTCGAAGCGGGTCAACACGGCGGGTTCGGCGTAGCCGCTGCCCAGCATGGCGAGCAGGGCATCGAGGGCCTGATGGAACTCGGCGAGCTGCTGACGAAAGCCGCTTCGCCCCCGCAGGGCAATGAGCTCTGCCAACGGGATGTCGGCCAGGTGAGTGGGCACTTGCAGCGGGATCTCGAGGTGGAAGCAATCCTGACCGCCGCGATTGTGGTAGCGAGATTCGAGCAGGTGGAGCAGGCGGTCGAGATAGTCGTGATCGGTAATCAGCGCCCCGTCATTGGCGAGTGCCCACTCACGGGCGAGGCGCATGGAGAGCAGGTTGGCAAAGCGGCGCGCCATTCTGATCCCCCCTTCATCCTGCGTCGCAAAGCCGTGGGTCAGACAAAACCCGTGTAGCCGCTCCAGTCCCGCCTGGGCCGGGCAGAAGCAGTCGTGGTTGGGGGCTGAACGCCAGCGGGCGATGAGCTCCCTGTTGCCAAACACCTTGTGGCGGACAAAATCGGGGGCGACCAGGCCGGCAATCTGGCTCTCCACCTGGGGCGTGATATGGGCGAAGAAGGCGGGTTGTGGCGGCTCGGCCAGCAGGTCGGTTTGCTGGCGCAGGGTCTCCAGCAGGGCGGTGAGACCGCTCTTTTCACTGACGGTGAAGACGAAGGCGAGCCGCTCCAGATAGAGCAGGGCAAACTTGAGCCAGAGCTCGTCGCGTACCTCCATGCCGGGGTAGTAGATATGGGTTTTCATGGATGCTGTGTTGCCAGGATGCAGGGGTGGGAATATACGCATGATTGCCCGGATGCGGCAAACTTTGCGTGGGGGAATGTGAGCGGCCGCTCATGCAGTAGGCGCTGGTCACAAAGTTCTGATATAATTCGCGCCCTTAAATCAAGGCCACCCGAGTCATTACCATGAAGTTCATTATCAAGCTGTTCCCTGAAATCACCATCAAGAGCAAGTCGGTTCGCCAGCGCTTCATCAAGATCCTGCAGGGCAATATCCGCAATGTCCTGCGCCGCTTCGACGACGATGCCCGGGTACGGATGGATTGGGACAAGCTGATCGTGAGCTCCCGCAATGACCAGTTCCGCGAGCAGGCCATCGAAGCCCTGGCCTGCATCCCCGGCATTCAGGCCTTCCTCGAGGTGCAGGCCAGCAAGTTTACGGACCTGCACGACATCTTCGAGCAGGTGAAAGCCGTCTGGGGTGATCAGCTCGAGGGCAAGACCTTCTGCGTGCGTGCCAAGCGCCACGGCAAGCACGAATTCTCCTCGTTGGAGATTGAACGCTACGTGGGCGGCGGTCTGAACCAGCACTGCGTGAGCAACGGCGTGCGCCTCAAGAACCCGGATGTGAAGATAAACCTCGAGATCGATGGCGAGGAGCTCTTCATCGTCAGCGCCATCCACCAGGGGTTGAGTGGCATGCCCATCGCCACCCAGGAAGATGTGCTGAGCTTGCTCTCCGGCGGGTTTGACTCGGGTGTCGCCTCCTTCCAGTTCATCAAGCGCGGCTGCCGGGTGCACTACTGCTTCTTCAATCTGGGTGGGGCGGCTCACGAGATCGGCGTCAAGCAGGTGGCCTATCACCTGTGGAACCGTTTCGGCTCCTCCCACCGGGTGCGCTTCACCGCGGTGGACTTCGAGCCCGTGGTGGCCGAGATCCTCGAGAAGATCGACAACGGCCAGATGGGGGTGGTGCTCAAGCGGATGATGATGCGTGCCGCTGCCAAGGTGGCCGACGAGTTCCAGATCCCGGCCCTGGTAACCGGCGAGTGCGTGGGCCAGGTTTCCAGCCAGACCCTCACCAACCTGAACGTCATCGACCGGGTGACCGACAAGGTGATCCTGCGCCCGCTCATCACCTGGGACAAGCCGGACATCATCAGCGAAGCCCGCCGCATCGGTACCCTGGAGTTCGCGGAGACCATGCCGGAGTATTGCGGCGTGATTTCCAAGAAGCCGACCGTGAAGGCCGAGCTCTCCCGCATCGAGGCGGAAGAGGAGAACTTCGACTTTGCCATTCTGGACAAGGTGGTGGCCGAGGCCCGTTACCTCGACATTCGTCGCATCGGTGAAGAGACCGCCGCCGAGGTGCAGGAGGTGGAGACCACCGCCGAGAGCGGTGACGACGAGGTGATCCTGGACATTCGCTCCATGGAGGAGCATGACGACAAGCCGCTGGTGGTGGAAGGGCGCGAGATCATGCATATCCCCTTCTTCAAGCTGGCCACCGCCTTTGGTGACCTGCCGAAAGAGAAGACCTACCTGCTCTATTGCGATCGTGGCGTGATGAGCAAACTGCAGGCGCTTTACCTGAAAGAGAAGGGCTTTGCCAACGTCAAGGTCTACCGTCCGTGATGTGACGGCAAGACGCGTATAAAAAATCCGGCCAAGGCGCCGGATTTTTTATTTCACTCGGATGAAGGTAGACGCTCAGGGGCAGGGGACCGGGGTGAAGGTTTCCTGACCCTGACAGCGCCAGCCCATCTCGGCCTGACGCATCTGCCACAGGTTGTTGCTGCGAAACAGGGTCAGGATGTAGAGCATGTCGCTACGCTGGCCATCAAGGGCCACCGAGAGCACCAGATCGTTGTCCAGCTGTTGAGCATGGATACGGGTGGGTACATCTTTATGGCCGACGAAGCGGCGAGCCACTTCGCGATAGTCGTTGACCCAGCCTTGCTGACTGCTGCTCGCCTGACGGATCTGCTGGTTGAACTGCTGCACCGGGGTGGATGCCAGACGCCCGAACAGGGCCTGCGCCCCCGCATGAGCCGCTGCCACCATCATCAGAACAAGCGTGGTAATGAGCCCAAGTTTTTGCATGAGGTTTTCCGGCTTGAAACGACCCCTGTATGACAACAGAAAAGCCGACTTGGTTCAATCTTGTCCCTGCCGGGATGGGATCTCGCCCACTCTGAGGCTTCTCAGTTGCGCTGCAGCGAGAAGGTGGGCAGGGAGAGGTGCCAGTAGATGGCCGCCACCCGCAGACCAAACACCCCGAGCATGCTGATGAGCATGGCGCTGACCCTGTCTACCCCGACCTCCAGCGACAAGGTATAGAGGATGCCGCCCAGAATGCAGGCGGTGGCGTAGATCTCCTTTTGCAGCACCATGGGCACCTCCCGGGCCAGCACGTCACGGATCATGCCGCCCGCAACCCCCGTCATGGTGCCCATGATCACCGCAATGAGCCCGGGTGTGCCGAAATTGAGGGCCTTCTGGGCACCGATCACGGTAAAGAGCGCCAACCCGAAGGCGTCTGCCACCGGCAGCACGTACCAGGGCATGCGACGGGGCAGTTTGACCATCCACATGCCGATGAGCGCCGTGGCAATGACCACCCAGATATAGAGGGGGTCGCGCACCCAGAAGACGGGGGTTGCTCCCAGGATCATGTCGCGGATGGTGCCACCCCCGATGGCGGTGACCGCCGCCAGCACCATGACACCGAAACCGTCCATCCTGAGACGGCCGGCCACCAGTACGCCCGAAAACGCGAATACCGCAGTACCAAACATGTCGCTGATGTAAACAATCTGCTCAACCAGTGTCTGCATGGAGAACAACTCACGTCCAATAGATGATGGGGCGGCGATTTTAGGGGCAAGGTGTGGGGATGAGCAATGCTGGCGTGCAAAAGTGGGAGCCAGCGCCGGTTTCTGAAGGCTGGGTGCAGATCACGCTCCCGCCTTGTCTGATGCGGGCTGTGGCCACTATGGCCCGGGGGGTGGGCTGTCAGGTGACAAAAAATCCCGATTTTTTTCTCAAGGGTGAGGAATAGAGGCCGATATATAGGTTAGGCGGCGATTACTGCCATAAAGGCAGAAAAAAGAAATTAAAGTCTTGTGAAAAGGCGCCGTTAACTAAACATATCAGGCACAAAACACAATAAAGCCTGAGTGAATTAAAGTTAAATTTTAATAGCTTAGGAGAAAAATCATGAGTCTGTATATCAATACCAACGTTTCATCGCTCAACGCTCAGCGTAACATGATGAACAGCACCAAATCTCTGGATACCTCCTACACTCGTCTGGCCTCCGGCCTGCGCATCAACAGCGCCAAGGACGATGCGGCGGGTCTGCAGATCTCCAACCGTCTGACCTCCCAGATCAACGGTCTGGACCAGGGCAACCGCAATGCCAACGACGGCATCTCCCTTGCTCAGACTGCTGAAGGGGCGATGGATGAAGTGACCGGTATGCTGCAACGCATGCGTACCCTGGCTCAACAATCCGCCAACGGTTCCAACTCTGACAAAGACCGTGTGGCTCTGCAGAAAGAGGTGAATCAGCTGGGGGCAGAGATCAACCGTATCTCTACTTCCACTACCTTCGCAGGTACCAAGCTGCTCGATGGCTCTTTTAGCGGCACTTTCCAAGTTGGGGCGGATGCAAATCAAACGATTGGTTTTAGTCTCAATCAGGCGGGCGGTTTTAGTATTTCGGGGATAGCGGCAGCAGCTACAACGATCAATATGGGAACAGTTATAGGTACGGCCATTGCTGCCAACACCATTTTTACTGGTGGTGGGGCGGGTGGTATCGATATTAGTAGCCAGACTAAGGCTCAAGATGTATTAGCTGCAACTGATGCCATGCTGGAAGTCGTGGATGGCAAGCGCGCCGAACTGGGTGCGGTGCAAAACCGTCTGGATTCCACCATTCGCAACCAGGCCAATATTTCGGAAAATGTCAGCGCCGCCCGCTCCCGTATCCGTGACGCGGACTTCGCGACCGAGACTGCGAACATGACCAAGCAGAACATTCTGCAACAGGCGGCTTCCAGCATCCTGGCCCAGGCCAATCAGCGTCCGCAGTCTGCGCTCTCCCTGCTGCAGAACTAAGGTTCTGAAGCCGAGAAAAAGAAAAGGGCGGTTGTTCAGGCCGCCCTGGTAAACAAGATGGAACAATGGGGTGTTCGGATTTACGCCTTGTTCTATCGAAAGAGAAGTTCTCTTATTGGTATACCCCTCGAGTGTTGCGCAGATCGTTCACTCTGTCACCCTCGAGGTTGTTCTCCTGAGCGTAAGCTCTTCTTTGGCCGACATTGTCGGCCTTTTTTATGGGCGTCAGAGAAGCGACGTCACTTCATACTTAGCACAGGTTGTGCCAACTTTCTGCAGTTTTGGTATTTCACACATAGCTACGGCACTAAACAGTGTCATAAAGGAGGCTATGCTCTTTCGTTCTATAGCAACTTTCTTGTAAGCGGAGAGCTCTTGCCTCTTTATCTATGAAGGCGGCAATAAATTTCCTAAAGCTTCTGGTGGGAATGCCGTTACAGAGTATGAAGCAAATTGAGGGGTGTTCGGAAATCCAGCATTTGCGCAACTGCGGGTCCTGTGTCTGTTCAAACAGAGGGCCCGCCAGATGAGGCAGACTCGTTCAAGCTGTCCATCTGAACGGTGGGAACCTAGTTGTCTATGACATCTGCAGGGCCCGCAGTTTCTTGTTCATCAGGAGAAATTTTTTATGGCCATGTATATCAATACCAATACTTCATCACTGAACGCTCAGCGTAATTTGATGAATACCAGCAAGTCGATGGATACTTCCTACACTCGTCTGGCTTCTGGCCTGCGTATCAATAGCGCTAAAGATGATGCCGCGGGTTTGCAGATCTCCAACCGTCTGACCTCCCAAATCAACGGTCTGGACCAGGGCAACCGCAACGCCAACGACGGTATCTCCCTGGCGCAGACTGCAGAAGGGGCTATGGATGAAGTGACCGGTATGCTGCAGCGTATGCGAACCCTGGCCCAGCAGTCCGCCAACGGATCAAACTCTGATAAAGATCGCGCCGCCTTGCAAAAAGAAGTAAACCAACTGGGTTCTGAGATCAACCGTATCTCGAAAGATACAACTTTTGCTGGTACCAAGCTGTTGGATGGCAACTACAGCGGTAGTTTCCAGGTGGGGGCTGATGCCAACCAAACGATTAGCTTTAGCCTCAATCAGACGGATGGTTTCAGTATTTCTGGCATTGCGGCAGCAGCTACAACGATCAATATGGGAACAGTAATAGGTACTGCTATTGCTGCCAATACCATTTTCACTGGTGGTGGGGCGGGCGGTATTGATATTAGCAGTCAGACTAAGGCTCAAGATGTATTAGCTGCTACTGATGCCATGCTGGAAGTGGTGGATGGCAAGCGCGCCGAACTGGGTGCGGTGCAAAACCGTCTGGATTCCACCATTCGCAACCAGGCCAATATCTCCGAGAATGTTTCGGCTGCCCGTTCCCGTATTCGCGATGCGGATTTTGCCACCGAGACTGCGAACATGACCAAGCAGAATATTCTGCAGCAGGCTGCCTCCAGCATCCTGGCCCAGGCCAATCAGCGTCCGCAGTCAGCCCTGCAGTTGCTGGGCTAAGTGGAAACCTCCATCAACTACTGATAGAAGGAACAGCTGATGGCCAATGAATCGATAGCCATGCCCTCTGTTACTTCGACGCTAACTCAACATGGCGGCCCTCAGGCCGCCATGTCTGTTTCTCCCCCCCCTTCTGGCGGGGATGATGTGGTCGAACAGGCGGGTGTCGAGCCGACAGCCAAGGTATCGCAGGTACCACCAGCGCATGTAAAGGCGTCAGCTCCGCGCATGGATAAGGCGCAATTAGAGAAGCAGGCCCAAGAATTGCAAGAAAGATTGGACAGCTTGAGCAGAGTGAAGGGATGGACCATCAACTTCAGCCTGGTGCCTGAGCTCGATCAACCCGTGATCAAGGTGCTAGATGCCGATACCAGGCAGGTGATACGCCAGATCCCGAGTGAAGAAATTCTCTTGATGAAAAAGAGATTGCAGGCCATGGAACAGGGTGGGAGCGATAGTGTCAACCTCTCGGGTCTGTTGTTTGATGGCCAGGTATGAACGTATTTTTAAGCTGATTGACAGGAGCATGTTATGGCGATTACCTCCGCCGGTGCAGGATCGGGCATCGATCTTGAAAGTGTGATCTCGGCGAGCGTCGCCGCCAAAAAGGCCCAGTTGCAGCAGCCGATCATCACCAAGCAAAACAGTACCCAGATCACCTTGTCTGGCATCGGTCAGCTCAAGTCCTCGATCTCTGCCTTCACCGACATCCTTGACAAGTTGAGTGCCCCGGGAGCGTTCAACAAACGGGCCATCAATATCACGCAGAATAAAGATGATCCTGTGCTGAAGATGGAGAGCAAAAGCGGCGGCTCCAACGGGCAATACAATATTACCGTCAATAAGTTGGCACAGACGAGTCGGCAGGAAGGGATCTTTGACAGTTCGACCACGCCGCTTATCACCCAGGATGGTCAGCTGACCTTCAAGGCGGGTGACAAGGAATTCAAGGTGGATGTGAAAGCGGGGGATACCCTGCAAGATATCCGCAAGAGCATCAACAGCAATGGCGACAACTTCGGCCTTAGCGTCAATATCGTCAACACCGCGGATGGCAAGGCAAAACTCATCATCGACTCGGGTGTGTCGGGTGATGGCAAGGATCTGACCATCACGGGCGATAACGCCGAGCTGGATATCTTTTCGACCGGCGCCGCCGGTAGTGCCATGAGTCAGACTCAGCCGGCGAGCAGCGCCGAGATCGTAGTTGATGGCAACGTCCTCAAGAGTGATACCAATGTCTTCGATGACACCATTCAGGATCTGAAGCTGACGGTGCTGCGGGTATCGGACAAGGACAGCAATGGCGATCTCAAGTCCAACAAGGTGGATATCACGACGGACAAGACCTCCATCCAGGCTCTGGTGCAGCAGTTCGTCGATGGCTACAACGCCTTGCAGGACAAGATAGGGACGCTCGGCAAGCGCAGCAGCTTCGTCGGGGGCGTGAAACAGGATGACGGTGGTGCCTTGGCCGGTGATTCCACGACGCGGGCCATCAACACCTTTATGAGCAATCTGGTGGTTAGCCCTTCGGAGAGCAGCTCGACCTATTCGACCATCTTCGAGATCGGCATCAAGATGGATAACAAGGGCAAGTTGTCTCTAGACAAAGAAAAATTCGGGGAAGCGGTCGACAAGAACTTCGATCAGGTCGTCGCTCTGTTTGGCAACGAGAAGGGCCTTGCCGGCTCTCTGAGCAAGGGACTCAAAGAATATACCAAATCAGGGGGCATGCTGGCGCAACGTACCGATACCCTGAATGCGGATCTGCGTAGCCTGAGTCAGAAAGAAGTGACCAGCAACGCGCAATTGGTGAAATATGAAGCGGCGCTGCGTGCCCAATACGGCAGCCTGGATGCCCTGCTGGTTAAAATGAACAACTCGGCATCCGCCCTGTCTGCATTGCAAATAAAAGATAATTGAGTGTGATATTTCGAGGTTTCATCTTATGTACCACCGTAATCTGAAAGCATATAAGGCAACCAGCATAGCGGCTGATTTGGCAGTTGCCGATCCGCACCGTGTCATTCAGCTGATGATGCAGGGATTTCTCGAGCGCCTGGCACAGGCCAAGGGCGCCATAGAACGGCAAGACATGGAGGCAAAGTCCCTCGCCGTCTCCAAGGCACAAGGATTGCTTCACGGGTTGCAGGATGCGCTGGACATGAGCCAGGGCGCCATCTCCGAAGACCTGCACGGCCTTTATGCCTATATGGATGAGCGGATCTGGGATGCCAGCCTGGCACGAGATGTTGCTCCCCTCGATGAGGTCATGAACCTGATGGTGACGATAAAATCCGCCTGGGATCAGCTGCCCGAGGCAGAAAAACAGCAAGGTTTTCAGATGCGCCAGCAGCTGGGTGAGCTGTGAGCGCCGCGCTCGCCGCCCTCGAAGCGGCGCTGCAGGACAATGTCAGCCTGATGGAAACGCTGCTGGAACAAAAAGAATATGACGAGGCCCTTCTGTGCATGGATGAGCGGCTGGCTCTGATAGGCAGTTTGGTACAGCTGGTTAGGGTGGAGCCGATGCAGCGACAGCTCGCCGTCACCCTGGCGGCCTCCATTGCCATTGAGGACGCGCGTCAGCAAGCCCTGGCTGCCAGTCATCATCAGGTCATATTCAAACAGCTAGCTCAAGTCGGTAAAGCCAACAAGGCTGGGCAAGCTTATCGCGTGAACAGTAAGGAGTTCTGATGTCAGTCAATTTGGATGTGGCCTTGGCAAAAGCCGAACAGGAGGCACTGCGACTACAGCAGCAAGCCGAACAGGAAGCGGCCATGGCGGTCGCACTGCCGTTGCGTTTTGCACAGAATATGGCGGCATTTCGTCGATATATTCCCCATATCGCCGACATGTATGAGGCATATCAACCGGCCCGCCCGTTCAAATTATTCTGCACTGAAAATGGTCAACCCAATCTGGCGTGGCTCGATGATGATGTTGCCGTTTACGGGGCCGAGCCCTACCTCATATGCGAGACCCTGGTGACCGAGTTCATGGAGAAGGGGACTTTGTCCAAGTTCTCCTTTAGTCAAGAGGCCAATCCCCTGGGCTTTATGCATGTCGAGTACCTCAACAAGCTGAATACCTATCTTGACGACATTTCTGCGAAGGAAACCTTGCTTGGTCATGTGCCCAGCGAGGTGCCCAGTGCCCTGATATTCGGCGTCGGTCTCGGGTACCACCTTGGTTATCTCTATGAAAGGTGCAAGATTGGCACCCTCTTCTTGTTTGAGCCGGATCTGGATCTCTTTTACGCCTCTCTGTACTGCTTTGACTGGGCACCCTTGCTCGATTACCTGCATCAGGAGAATCTGGGACTGCAGATCTTGTTGGGACAGGATGAAGAGACCATCGTCAAGGACTTCGCCTCGGCCATTCACAGCCGCGGTTCCTTCTTAGTCGCCAATGCTTTTGTTATGTGGGGTTATCAGAACGAAAAGATAAGAAAGCTGATAGAAAAAGTACAACAGGAATATTATTTGTTGGTAATGGGATGGGGTTTTTTTGATGACAATATAATTTCCTTATCTCACACAGTAACTAATATTGAGCGCTCTGTACCATTTATACAGAAGGGAAAGAAGTTATCAAACAGATTTAAGCACACTCCAGTATTCATTATTGGGAATGGCCCTTCTTTAGATGAATCAATAGATATAATTAAAGAAAATAAGGATGGAGCTATTCTTGTTGCTTGTGGTAGTGCCATTTCCGCATTACACAAAGTGGGGATTAAACCAGACATTTACGTTGCGATTGAACGAACGAAAATCGTCTATGATTTTCTAGTTAATTTAAACGATCCTGATTATCTCCAAGATATTCTTTTTTTGAGTGCAGATGTAATTCATCCTGATTGCGCTACTTTGTTTAATATGTCTGCGTTTCTATTCAAACCAAGCGAGCCGGGAGTGAGACTCTACCATAATTACTTTCCCCATGTGGGTTCTTACGTATCCCTTGGTGGAATTAATCCCTTGGTGGGGAATATTGGTATTGCTGCTCCTATCCATCTTGGTTTTAAAACGCTGTATCTGTTCGGTTTGGATAATGGCTATAAGCACAAGGGTCACCACCATTCCAAACTCAGCTCATATTATAATAATAAAGATCATGCTGAGGTATTAGGTGATTTGATGTATAGTGGTAATCAGTGGCTGCGAGAGGGGAATTTTGGTGGAGCTATTATCAGCAATGCCATGTTTGACACCTCGCGTCGGGTGATTGAACAGGTGCTGGCTGCCAATGAAGACGTAAGTTGTTTTAATTGCAGTGATGGCGCCAAGATAGAGAGGGCGAAGGCCTTTCCAAGTGCAGATATAAGCCTCTCTATACCGGTTGATAAGTCTGCTCTGCTTGGGGAAATCGGCACCTTTTGTGCACCTATCCCCTTGTCAAAGAAAAATTTCGAGCCATTGCTGGATATCGAGTTCTTCAATATTTTCATTGACAAAATGGTGGTCGAATGGCAACAGGAATTTACGTCTCGTAATGAGATAAATCAGCTGATGCTGCGCAATTTTGGCTATCTTTCTCAGATCGCCGCTACCCGGCAGCAGCATATCGCAGAAGTTATGATTGGTTCGATGAATTATGTATTTACCTTGCTGAGCTCCATTCTCTATTCTTTTGAAGGTGAAAAAGAAACACTCGTGCTGATGCAGCCAGCTATTGGTGTCTGGCTTGATTTTTTGGCAAAGGCAAAGGAGATGTATCCACAAGCGCTCGATAGCGTAGACATGATTGACGATCACCAGACAATGAGATTGTTTAGAAAATGAGCTATTGTAGGTTGATATGTTGAAAGTTTTATATGCTAAATTAGAAGAATTTATATCACCATAAAGTTGGTTGCCATATTTTATTTACGTAATTATTATACGGCATGTATTCAGAGTAAGAGATAAGTTATGGAACATCAGGGTGCCCTAAATAATATAACAACATAGAAAACAGTATGCATGATAATAATATTCACCAGACATCGGTCTCAAACCGGTGTCTGGTGATAACTAAAAATGTATACAACAAACCAAAACAAGCGATCGTCGCATTAAATTTATGTTATTAATAGCCCAATAAAATTCAGTCGGGCTATTAAATTAATTTATAGTGGTTTGTATGCAATAATATCCCAGCTTGCAAAAAGGTGGTTATTGTCTGGCAATATGGATACTCTTTCCTTATGTTCCAGTCGTTCAATAATGAAGCCGGCATCTGTAAATAATTCAATTATATGTTCTTTGTCACTAAAATGTACTTGACCTACCCCTGAAAATTGACTTTTGTGAGGAAGGTTGGTTTTTGTGTAGCTATCGATAGCATGACCCTTTTCAAAGTCACTATGTTGTGTGGAGAACCAGTCTATGCCAATGAATTTTCCTCCGGGTTTGAGATATATAATGACAGATTCAAGAATTCGTTTTATAGCGAAGGTGTCGTTATGGGTAATAGATGCTCTGTCGATTACAAGATCAAAATAGTTATCAAATTCGGAGTGATGTACTTTTGAAAAATCGCTCGTTATAATTTTTCCCTTCAGCTGTGGGTAGGTTTCAAGGAGTTTGGCTGTAATAATCTGACTACCATCAACGCCATAATAACTACAATCTAGTGCAAGAAATAATGGAATATTAGCGCCGGCACCACAGCCTAGTTCCAGTACACGTTGATAGCCATCTTTAGGATTTGCATATCGATATACGCACGATACAAGGTCACTCCATGGCCAGATGCTCATATGAGAGTTGTTTTTGTATGCTTCATTCCATTCATTAGAATATGCCATTGAGCAAGCCTTTATTTAACGTTGAACCAGTAATCAACAATGCCCATGAAAGGGATAAATGAACCAAACAATTGCGGGTAGGGCGTTGGCTCAAAGTAATGATAATCCAATCTTATCCCATTCGAGATGAAATCATTTTCCTCCAGATAGTTCTTTCCCATAGGGCCAGAGAGATAGGTCGTTGCACCTACTTCTTGGCAGATATCTAAGATAAGATCTGACTTTTTTGATGAGATATTCAGTGATGAAGACCTGATGATTTTGGTTTTAATATTTAGCTCATCTAGCCAAAATAACAGATGGTTAAAACACAGATCGGCCAGGCGTGTCTCATTATTGTCATAGAGTTTATATATCTTTTCATATTTTTCATGAAATGAAGCACTTTTTGAGTAGCTGCTTTTGATGGACATCAAATGACTTTTTCGCCAGTCTACATCTCTTACAATTTCAGTATCGAACAGACTCTTGTTTAAGTGTCCCTTTTTTTTGACGGGGATTGTTAGCCAGTATGGGCCATTGGCACCTTTAATTAAATTTCGATTGGTAAAACTATTCTTTTCAAATTGCACAGTGTCGAGAAATATAAATAAGTCGCTTTTCTTGATACGTTCTATGTAGCCTAGCCAGGGTAGGTATGCGGGTTGATGGATGCTGATGATCATAGTTTTAGTGCCCTCGTACAGACAGAAATTATTTTATTGACGTCATTATCTGAAAGGGAAGGGTAGATCGGTATCGAGAGTGTTTTTTTGCTTAAATCGGCTGCATTAGGTACCAATGTATTTGTAGTAAGCAGTTCATCCTCTGTTACTGGTACTATGGATCTGATACCACTTTCAAGCAAAGCATTTTGACAGGATATGACCTTTTTACTATCAGTGAAAATCACGGCTCTAAACCTAACCGGTTTCACATCTTGTCTTATACTGTCAATAACAGGTAGACCTGCTTCCTGATATTTTTTAAATATATTGGCGCGACGAAAAATAAACTCAGGCAATTTTTTTAATTGCTCTCTGGCAATGGCAGCCTGAATATCTGTCATCTGAAAATTAAATCTTGGTATGGCATCGACAATTGAGTCATAATCTCTCATTTTTCTTGCCATATTGGAGATATCTCTATTCCTTGATATTATAATACCACCTTGCCCACCACTCGTTATCATTTTAGTTGCACCTAGAGAAAACACACCGATATCTCCGAAAAGACCCACCTGTATATTTTTTATCTTGGCTCCAAGGGCTTGCGCAGCATCTTCAATTAAAAAATAGTTTCTTTTTTTATCCACGCTCAAGTCTGGGAGGCCAAACATATGGGCGATGACATAAATGTCTGCATTGCTTTTTTTTAATGAGGCGTTTACTACTACTTCTTCAATATCCAAAAAATTTGGTATACCACCAGATAACTGTATCGCATTTAATATGGATCGGCATGAGTAGGCAGAGGAAGATATATATCTATTTTTGGCATTTGCTATCGTTAATGCCATATAAAGTGCGGCAGAGCCACTACTGACGGCGACAATATTTTCTGCTGGCAAGTTTATATATTCACCAAACTCTTCTTCTAAGGCTAAGACCTCTTCTCCTTGTGCAATCCACCCGGATGCTAATACTCTAGCGGCTGCTTCAGATTCCTCATGACCAAGTGTCGGCCGATTATGTGGGATCATTTTTTTCGATCTCTTTAAAATAGTAGCCTTCCTTTACTATCATAGGGTTACCAATTACTAATGAGTATGGAGGAATATGGCCAGCATCAACGATAGTACCGGCAGCAATTACAGAATGATGCCCTATGTAGGCACCACCTTTTATTACACAATGGGATCCTACAAAAACATTATTTTCCAGGATAATATCTTTTCTATCAATATCATTCGCTAGTTCAATACACTTTAAGTGAGAATCTGCACAGTTAATGGTAACAAAGGATGCAATATCACATTGAGCACCAATGACAACGTTAGCACCTGTAGCATTAACTTCGCTAAAGGCACCAATATAAACATTTTCTCCAATGACAGGAGTGCCTAGTATCCATACTAATGGATGGTAAGGATTTTCTTTGAAAGTAGTCAAATCATAAAAATGCTGCTTGTATTCATCTTGCTTCATCATGACATGTCTTCCCAAGAAAGTAATGTGCCCTTCTTAAGGTTGTGTTTTGCCACTCTCCCCAGTACATCGTCGAGGTGAATTGGTGGTAGCCCATTACCAGGTCTGCGCAATCCGATGTTTATATTACTGAGTATCTCACCTGGCGTAATATCTTTTAATGCAGTGATACTTCTGCGAGCCAATACTTTCATATCTTGCTCTGCAATTGTAGGTCTTATAAGAGGAGAGCCAAGCATCAGGTAGGCGTCTCTGATCGCAGATATCCATTCTCGAGCACCGTTGGGATCTTCTGAAAACCAATGGTCTGGGCCTGGTAATTGATGATCGAGTGTGAAGTGCTTTTCGAATACTACAGCGCCTAAACCATATGCAATTGCTGCAGCCAAGGGTCCTTGGGTATGATCTGAAAATCCCAATACTAAATTTGGGAACGCTGCCGCAAGAGTTTTTAATTTACTCAGATTTACATCAGCTACTGGTGTCGGGTATTGAGAAGTACATAGCATCAATACGACAGGTTTGCCTTCCATTGCACCTGTAACATCAAGAGCCTGATAAACCTCCCCAAGATTAGCCATTCCACAAGAGATGAGAAGTGGTAATCCGGTGGCACTATACTGCTTAAGCAAGGGGATATTGGTAAAATCATCGGATCCAACTTTCAGCGCAGAAACACCTAGTTGAAGTAGCAACTCCATATCAGTAACATTTTGCGGTGTAGATAAAAATGTTATCTCTTTCTCATCACAGAAATTCTTTATGCTATGCCATTCTGCTACTGAAAACTCATAGCGACGAAACATATCCAGCATCGACTCAGTGACTTTTTTACCTTGCGAGCTGTAGGTAAAGAGCAACTCCGGATCGCCGACAAATTCATCAGCTTTGAATGTTTGAAATTTAATAGCACTAGCCCCCGCCGCTTTAGCGACAGAGATCATTTTTTTTGCGATATTGACATCGCCATTATGATTAATACCTGCCTCAAGTATGATATACGGTTCTCTATTCTCAATTGGTTTGTTAGAAAATAGAGTGTTGATATCAACTGTCATTTCATCTTCTCCAGAGTAGATATAATAGATGACGCTACATAGCTTGCTCCATTACCATCGGTAATTAACATAGCCGCTGCGGACATATTATTTATTAGGTTGGGGTCAAGGCGCTCAACTGCAGTACGATAATCTGTGGCAGTAAGGTTATCTACCATACCTAAATTAATTACTGCACCCAATTCATGTAGTGTTGCTGCAATAGGGACCTGATTATCCGCCTGAGTGCTGATTAATGCAGGCAGCCCCATACAGCAACGTTCCCAGGACGCACTTCCTCCTGCTCCAATGGCAAGGTCTGCATCGAGCATCAGCCTAGCCATATGTGGGGTCTGTATATGCAGTGTAGTATGTGTTGAACTACATAACTCCAATAACCGGCTTCGATGCGGGTTATTGCCACCAATAACGACATCTATTTTAAAGTCTTTATTTGCAGCCAACACCCCTAGCAGAGCTTTTTCCGTTTCATTATCTGGATCTGTGCCACCAAAGAAAATAATTATTTTTTCCAGCTTGCTTCTTGTTTTTACACGATGTCGAAGATGTTGGAAGGGTTTAGACAATAGGGCATAGCGAGGGCCTAAGAAGTAGACACACTCTTTTGATATATTATCCACATAGAAGTTTTCATTTTTAATGACATTCTGGTCTAGAAGGAACTGGCTGCAATGGGGGCGGAAAATATCATCTATTGCCAGTAACGAAATTTCGGATTCAGTAATTACCTCTTCCCAACCCATGCTCAGTTGGTAATGATCGACTACCATGAGTTTCGTGGAGGTCGATAGCTTAGATAACGTAGCATAGGCATCAGCTTGCTCGCTTTCACCAAGAGAATGCAGAGGTGAAGAGGTCAATATTCTATATTCATGCCCCTTCTTAACCACCTCTTCACAGAGTGCATCTCCATTTTTGGAAAAAATAAAGACAGATTTTTCCCCTAATTGCTTAAATGCGTCAGCAAGTGCAAGGCAGCGCATGACATGCCCATATCCTAAGCTCATTGATGCGTCGGTACGAAATACAATCATTAGGCACCTAATATGTGACGGCCAAGCATGAAGGCCTCAGCATAATGATATCCAACAGAGGCCCCTCGCCATTTTGCTAAGTATTCTACCGCTTCAAGCGAACGAGGGTGTGGATAGGAGCGCATTTCTGAAGCATATGCCTCGAGTGCTAGCTTTTTTTTCTGCCAGTGTGGCGTAATGTCGACGAACCAATTGGGTGAGAAGGGATAAGCAGATGCTGCTGGGCGCCATTCTGTACTTGATGCAATCTCAAAAAAGAGAACTGTTTGGAGTTTTCTTTCGGGCAAGGGGCGGGTTGCTGCGATAACGGCATCATGTATGACCCTATGATCTATATTCACATCACCAACATGATGGGTATAAACAATATCTGGTTGCCATTCATTTATCTCGGTTTCGATAACTTTAATAACATCAAGCAGGTCGACACTATCCATCCGGTTATCTGGGAAGTCTAGTAAGTGGAGTCTCTTTACACCTAGAATGCTATTTGCTATCTGTGCAGCGCTATTCAGCTCAGTTAACTCCGTCATTACCACCGAGCGTTCCCGTTTGGAGAGTCTAGAGGTTGCACCTTCAGCCATAATAAGAACCGATACTTGGTCACCTCGCTCGCTATGGCTAGCAATTGTTGCTCCGCATCCCAAAACCTCATCATCAGGGTGTGCGGCAACGACTAGCACTTTTCGAGATAATGTCGTCATACGATAAGACCTTGCTGTTTTTGAAGATGCCACATAAGTTCAGCCTGATGCCAATCCTCTAGTGTATCGATATCGATAACCAGATGACGTGGTAATATCAGTGGTGTAGCCAGATGGCTGAACAATATATTACTCTCGAGCCAAGCATCTTGGGTACCCCAATAAAATTGTCCAGCGTCATGTAAAACCAAGGGGAGGTCCTGAGAGCGGGTGGGAAAGTGTTCGGGGAAAAGCATTTCGACACCATCACCAGATCGTACAAATCCTCTGTAAGGAGAGTAATCAAATGTACCGGCACTAAAAACAAAATGCTGATGGCTCCCCTCAAGCATCTTTAGGCCAGTGCGTAGGTCATCTGCGCGTACAAAAGGTGCTGTTGCATAAAGGCAGCACACCGAACCGAGTTGCCATCCTTGTGAGATGGCCCAGTTAATGGCGTGTGCGATCACTTCTTGGGTTCCGGCATGGTCATCTGCCAATTCCGGAGGGCGGATAAATGGCACACTGGCCCCATGTTTGTGGGAAACGTCTGCGATCTGTTCATCATCGGTTGAGACAATGATTTGATCAAAACAGCCCGCTTCCTGCGCAGCTCTAATTGAATGCACAATCATAGGAACACCAGCAAAAGGACGGATATTCTTACCCGGTATGCGTTTGCTGCCTCCCCGCGCAGGGATGATGGCCAGGGTCTGTGATATGGTCATAGGAGGTTCCATGTCATCGAGGTCGGGCTGTCAGGAGTGACAATCATCATTATCTGACTAGCGGGTCAAGCGTTGCATAGCTTGGATCACGTGGCGCTGCTCTTCGTCACTCAGAGTGAAATAGAGAGGCAAAGAGAGACAATGCTGATAATAACGCTCTGCTACCGGACATGATCCTGTTTTGTCTCCATATTGCTCACGATACCAAGGATGATGATAAACAGGAATATAGTGAACCTGAGTGCCAATGCCGTCAGCCATCAATGAATCCATGACCTGGCTGCGATTCCTACCAATAGCCGCATAATCTATTTCTACTACATAGAGATGGAAACAAGAGGAGAGTCCCTCCATTTCCTGAGGGGTCTTAAGCCAGGGAAGTTCTGCCAGCGCCTGGTTATATTGCGCCACTAGGGTACGGCGGCGCGCCTTGAACAGATCTAGGCGTTGCAACTGGCTCAAGCCAAGAGTCGCCTGCATGTCAGTCATGCGGTAATGCCAGCCAAGCGTCTGCATCTCGTGATACCAAGGCCCGGGCTGTTGGCTGAGTAGAGCAGGATCCTTGGTAATGCCATGACTGCGTAGCAGCAACATGCGCTGATACAACACTGGATCATTGGTCATCACCGCCCCTCCCTCACCACTGGTGATCGTTTTGACGGGATGGAATGAGAACACTGTGGCATCCGAATACAGGCAATTTCCCACTGGACTGCCGTCGGCGTAGCAGGAACCAATTGCATGGGCCGCATCCTCGATGATTTTTAGACCATGTTGTTTGGCGATGAGGGAAAGAGCCGGCATGTCCGCAGGTTGGCCTGCAAAATGAACAGGGCTGAGTAACCGAGTGGCTGGAGTTATACGGGCCGATACTGAGCTGGGGGATAGGTTATAGCTGATGGGGTCTATATCGGCGAATACAGGCTTGATACCACAGTAAGCCATGCTATTGGCCGTAGCGGCAAAGGTATTGGGTGTAGTTATGCCTTCACTACCCTCGGGCAATTCCATTGCTGCGACCGCCAGATGCAAGGCCGCTGTACCGCTTGCGACCACCAGACAATACCTGGCCCCTGTGTAGGCACAGAGTGCCTGTTCGAATTCGGCGACTTTCGGGCCTTGAGTCAAGAAGTCGGAGCTTAGTACTGCATTGACTGCGGCAATATCTGCCGTCGAAATGTCCTGTTTACCATAGGGGATCATTCCGCCAATACCTCCTTGTTGAGCTGCTGCAACTCACTCTGGGACATGAAGACGGGATTATTGAGAGAGTTGTATTCAAATCCTATAGGCACGCTGCAACCTTGTTCTCCTATGGCATTGACAGAGAAGTCATCGCTACGGTGATTGAAGGTAATGCTGGGGGCGATGACGTAATAGTCCTTGAACTCATAGGTATGGTAGGAGTCGTCGGCCGGGCACATTACCTCGTGCAGCTTCTCCCCCGGGCGGATGCCGATGACTTCCTGGGGCAGCTCGGGGGCCATGGCGCTGGCGAGATCCGTGATGCGCACGGACGGGATCTTGGGAACGAACACTTCCCCCCCCCTTCATGCGGGCGAAGTTGGTCAGCACGAACTCCACCCCCTGTTGCAGGGTGAGCCAGAAGCGGGTCATCTCCCCATGGGTGATGGGCAGACTGCTGGCCCCTTCCTTGATCAGGCGATCGAAGAAGGGCACCACAGAGCCGCGCGACCCCACCACGTTGCCGTAGCGCACCACGGAGAAGATGGTCGGGTTCTTGCCCGCCATATTGTTGGCAGCGACAAAGAGCTTGTCAGAACAGAGCTTGGTTGCCCCGTAAAGGTTGATCGGGTTGGCAGCCTTGTCGGTCGAGAGTGCAATGACCTTCTGCACGCCATTGTTGAGAGCGGCCTTGATAACGTTTTCGGCTCCTCCAACGTTGGTCTTGATGCACTCCATCGGGTTGTATTCGGCTGCCGGCACTTGCTTGAGCGCAGCGGCATGTACCACAAAGTCGACATCGCGCATCGCCATATCGAGGCGTTCGCCATCGCGCACATCGCCGATAAAGTAACGCATGCAGGGATCATTGAAACGCTGCTGCATTTCAAACTGCTTGAGTTCATCACGGGAGTAGACGATCAGTCGTGCAGGCTGGTAACGGGATAGCACGGTTGCAATAAATTTTTTGCCAAATGACCCAGTGCCACCGGTAACCAGAATTGTTTTTCCATTGAACATGATGGTGCCCCATGATGAGGTTGGTATTTGAAAAATTCTAAAGCACTTTCTGTGCCATTTGCAGACGCTGATTGGTTGATGTGATCTGAATGGCTTTTTTGGGTTAATTGTCACCACGCCTGGTGCTAGCGCTGGCGAGCGTGCGGCATATATCCTCCACCGCATTGAGGGCTCTTGGGGTGAATCGGTGCAGCTCATCGGAGCTGACCAGCATCAGTCGGTGATGTTTCACCGCATCAAGGTTTGGCCACTGCTGCCAGTGATGCAGGGCGTCAGGATCTTGACTCCCGGCCAGGATCAGCGCGGGGTTGGCCCTGATGACCTGTTCCATATTCACCTGAGGATAGGGTGTTCTGGCATTGCTCATGACGTTGACTCCGCCGCAGAGTTCGATGGCCTGCGCAGGCCAGGCGTTACCGCTCACGCTGGTGAGCGGCGGGTACCAGAGCTGGTAGAACACCTTGACGCCGGTTGGTTGGCCATAGCGCTGTTGCAGGGAATGCAGGCGTGCCAGATAGCGATCGGCGGCTTCGTCGGCGCTCTTTTCCACCCCCAGCAATTTGCCCAGCGCCCGCATCTCTACGGCCAGCGAGGCAAAATCGGTAGGCTCAGAGTAGAAAACCGGGATACCCAGCTGCTCCAACGGGGCCAGCATCCGTGATTGAGCCGAGCGCCAGCCGAGAATGAGATCCGGCTTCTGGGCCAGCAGCGCCTCGAGGTTGATGCTGCGATAGTTGGCCACCCGGGGGAGGTTGGTCACCTCGGCGGGGTAATCGGAGGCATCGTCGGTGGCGACCACGCGATCCCCGGCGCCGATATCGAACAGCAGTTCCGTCAGATGGGGAGTGAGGCTCACGATGCGCAGCGGCGGGGTGGCCATGGCGCACAGTGAGGTGCCCAGCAGGCAGACAAACAGGCCCAGGGCACGAAGGGAAACGCGATCAGCCATGATTGAGCGCCATCCATGTCAGGAGCAGCGAGAGCCCGAGCCAGCCCCAGCCGGTCAGTTGCAGACGCTGCAGCAGGCGCAGGGGCAGGTTGGCATCGGGTTCGCGCCCCTCATCAAATACCGGAAAGCGCACCAGCTGGCCCTGATAGTAGCGGGGGCCGCCGAGTCGGCTGCCCGTCGCCCGGGCCAGCAGCGCGAGCAGGACCCCCATGGCGGGATGGGGCCAATGCAACGCAGGTCGCACTCTGTTGCCCAGCCCGCGCACCTGGGTCAGGCACAGGGGAAGCGCCAGCAGCAGGATGGCGGGGGCGCAGAAACCCTGATAGAGCGCCGCAGCCGGGCGGCCGAAGTGGACGAACGCGTTCTGCTTGGGGTTCCACGCCAGATGGGTCAACTGGGCGAGCCGCACCAGCAGGGCACCCTGTACCCCGGCCAGGGCGAAGCCCAGCAGGGGGGCGGCCCACTGACCCACGAGGCGCAGTACGCAGGTCTCGCTCACCGCCTTGTTCAACCCCATCACCGAGAGCTTGCCGGTCTCCCGCTTGAGCCAGGGGGCGACCTGCAGCCTCGCCACGACCAGCGTCTCCTGGGTCGCCAGGGCGCGGCTCCCCCGGGCAAGTTCCCGCAAGGGGCGGGATTCGAGCATCAGCAGCAGGAACAGGAGGTCGAACAGGGGCTCGGACAGGGAGAGATTGCGCACCGCCCAGAGACCGGCAGCGCAGGGCACCCAGACCACCAGCAGGGCAAGGAGCCCGGCCTGGCTCTGCTGGCGCGGTGTGCCGTCGGGGCGATAGACCTTCTGGCCGAGGCGGGTGAGCAGAGGCACGGCTGCGCCGGGTCTAAAGCGTACGGGCCAGGGCAGCAGGGCCTCCAGCAGGGCGGCCCCCACCATGATGGCCGCCGTCGTGGAGGCGAGGGCAGTCATCAGAGCATCCCAGGAGGGGGCGTCGATCACAGCTTGCCGAGCAGCGCGATGATCACTTCGGCGGAGTGTTGACCCGCCACCTCGATGAAGGCATCGAAGGATTCCACCTGCTCCTTGCCGGCGATGTCCGACATGGCCCGTACCACCAGATAAGGCACCTTGAACATGTGGCACACCTGGCCGATGGCGGCCCCTTCCATCTCCACCGCCAGCATCTGCGGGAAGTCGGCACGGGCTTTCGCGATGGCGTCCGGCTTGCACATGAACTGATCGCCGGTGCAGATGAGCCCGACCTTGGTCTGGTGCTTGCCTTGCTCGGCAATGCAGGCCTGTGCCAGGGCGATGAGTTTTTCGTCGCAGGGGAAGGCGGCGGGCTGCTGGGCCATCTGGCCCATCTCGTAACCGAAGGCGGTCACGTCCACGTCGTGGAAGCGCATCTCGCTCGCGATGACCACGTCACCGATGTGCAGATCCTGGGCGAAGCCGCCGGCGGAACCGGTGTTGATGACGCAATCGGGAGCGAACTTCTCCAGCAGCAGGCTGGTGGCGACGCTGGCGGCGACCTTGCCGATGCCGGAGCGGGTCAGGATCACCTCTTTACCGGCCAGCTTACCCTGATAGAACTCGCAGCCGCCCAGTTGCAGGGTGGTGGGCTCGCTCAGCTGGCTGCGCAGCAGGGCCACTTCCTGCTCCATGGCGCCGATAATACCTACTTTCATCATCTACCTCGTCTCGATGGCCGCTGGGCCGAAAAAGTTGGCGTGGATGATAGCAAAACTTGGCGGTGGCGCCGAGCATTGCGATGGCGCGGATGGGGGGTCAGGGGTAGCGTCTGGCCAGGGCGGCCAGTTCACCACTGTCTGCGAGCCGTTGCAGGGTGTTGGCGAACAGGGTCAGGCGCTCTGGGGCACTGTGGCGATGGAACAGGATGTAGAAGGGAGTCTCTTCCATCACGGTGGGGAGGATGCGGATCTTGTCGGCCAGCCCCTGTTCGCGCAAGTCGGACTCAAACCCCGGGGAGCGGTAGTAGACGAAACGGCCGCGCTTCATCAACAACTTCTCGTAGTTGGCCTGGTTGCTGATCCCGCCGCTGTCGATGATGAGGCCGCCGATGTCCTGGAGCCGGGCGATAGCACCGCTGCCATGGTTGATGAGGATGATGCCCCCCTGGCCGAGGGCCCTGACATCCTGCCAGCTGCGTATCTCGACGGGATCGTCATGGCGCACCGCCAGGTGGTAGCGCACCGTGAAGATGGCGGGGGTCAGGACGATGAAGTGATCCCGCCTGGCCGGGCTCTCTCCCACGCCGCAGATGAAGTCCAGCTGGCCGTGCTGCACCTTCTTTTCCAGCCGTCGCAGCGGCAGGAAGCGCTGATCTCCCTCAATGCGAAGGGCAGGCTCCCTCGCTTCCATGAGCCGGAAGAGATCGACGCAGATCCCGCCGACATGCCCGTCGGGGAGCGTCACGTACTTGGGGGACGACGCCTGCTGCGCGGCCGTATGAAAGACCTCGGTGGCGCCAATGGTCCTGGCGGTGAGGACAAGCAGACACAGCAGCAGGATTATCCTGGGGGTCATCCGGGCAGGCTTCCGATGGGATTCAGGCGCCGTACATCAACCAGTCAAAGGGCGCCGGGTGCTCAACATTAGGCGATTTCCCCCTCTTATTTCAAGGGGTTCGCGCTGTCGTCACCGGGCGCACGGGGCTTGAGGGGGGTGATCAGCCGAGTGCGGTGTCGAGGGTCATCATCAGGGCGAAGCCCGCCATGAGCCCCAGGGTGGCGTGGGTCTGGTGGCCGTTGCGATGGGTTTCCGGGATCACCTCGTGGGAGACAACAAACAGCATGGCACCAGCCGCGAGCCCGAGGCCGATGGGGTAGGCGATGGCCATGCCGCTGGCGAGTCCGACCCCGAGCAGGGCGCCGAGCGGTTCCAGCAGGCCGCTGCCGATGGCGACCAGCACGGCCACCGGCGGGCGAAAACCGGCTGCGCACATGGCCAGCGCCACCGCCAGCCCTTCGGGAATGTCCTGCAGGGCAATGGCGGTCGTGAGGGGCAGTCCCACCGTCATGTCTCCCTGGGAGAAGCTGACCCCGATGGCCATGCCTTCGGGCAGGTTGTGCAGGGCGATGGCGAAGACGAACAGCCAGACCCGTGAGCAGCTCTCATGGCCGGGACCACAGGGGCCGGTCTTGTCGTGTTCGTGAGGGGTGAATTGATCCAGTCCCAGCATCAGCAGCACCCCGAGGGTCATGCCGGCCACCACCACGGCGGCGGCGAGGAAGCCGTCACCCGTGATCCCCTCGGCGGCCTCGAGCCCCGGCAGCAGCAGGGAGAAGGCGCTCGCCGCCAGCATCATGCCGGCGGCGAACCCCAGCATGGCATCTTCCACCCGTTGGGGAACGGCGCGCAGGAACAGGGCAGGCAGGGCGCCCAGCGCCGTGGCGGCAAAACCCGCAGCGCCGCCGATGAGGCCATAGCGTACCCCGGGCGTGATCTCTCCTGCGGCCAGCATGACGAGACTCTGCACCAGGAGCAGCAGCACGGCGACCAGGGCGAGCAGCAGCCCCAGGGCGATGAGGGGGCGATCCGCTATCTGCTCGCGCAGTTGGACAGACCAGGAAGGGGAGAGGGTCGATACGTTGTCCATGGGGCCTCTGAAGACAGGAATGGGGAGAGACGAGCGGCCATTACATAACCTGGCCCCTGCTTTGTCCATGACGGCGGACCGATTGTGGCAATCGGCTCAAGTTTTGCGTCGAGCTGGTCGCTACTGTGCTGGCAGCCTCGTGGCGGGCACAAGGCCCGGCGTGGGGCGAGCGGGAAGCAAGGGATCCCCTCTCTTCGCTCCCATCGTCATTTCCCGTCAGGAGTCTCGGGTCACCGCTTACACGGATGTGATCATTGTGTCACTGCACATCTGCAGTCGAGGATCACCAGCCAACATGTCTTACAAGCATCTCTCCATCGGCAAGAAGATTGCCGCCGTCTTTGCGGTCATTGCCGTCATCAACGCCGTCTTCGGCCTGTTTCTCGCCACCGAACTGCGGGACATTCGGGATCGGGTATTGAACTTCACCGACTCCACCCTGCCAAGCGTGCTCTCGGTGGACAACTTGCTCTATGACGTCTCCTATGTGCGCCGTGCCCAGTTTGCCCTGCTGATGGTGGAAGATGCCGTCGACAGGCAGGTTCGCCGCGCCCGCATCCAGGAGAGCCTGGGCAAGGTGCAGCAGGTCATGGATGCCTACGAGGCAACCGTGGGGGCCGAGCATGAACGCCAGGCCTTCAACCGCGTCAAGCAGCAGTGGCTGCAATATCTGGGGGCCGTCAACCAGGTGGATGCCCTGTTGTTCCAGGGCCGCAGGGATGAGGCCAGGGAGGCGCTGTTTCGCTCGAACGGGCTCTACACCGAGCTGGAGCTGGCGGTGCGTGCACTTGTGAAGGTGAATCTTGGCTTTGTGGAAGAGAACCGTGGCAGCCTGCTTGGCAGCGTCACCATGGTGATGACCTTTGCCGTGGTGAGCATCGCGACCCTGCTGATCTTCATGGGGGTCATGACCTGGTTCCTCACCCGCCAGATCTGCCTGCCCCTGCAAGCCGTGGTGGCCCAGGCCAATGCCATCGCCCTGGGGGATCTGACCCATCGGCTGGATCGCCAGCACATCGGGCAGGACGAACTGGGGATGCTGGCCAGCGCCTCCCTCAAGATGCAGGACAACCTGCGTGGGCTCATCGAGGAGGTGGCCGCCGCCGTGACCCAGCTGGGGGCCGCCATCGAGGAGGTGAGCGCGGTCTCCGAGCAATCATCCCAGGGGATCCAGAGCCAGCAGCAGGAGATAGCCCAGGTCGCCACCGCCATGGCCCAGATGAAGGCGACGGTAGCGGATGTGGCGGGCAACACCGAGGTGGCCTCGGAGTCGGCAAGCTCCGCCAATGCCCTGGCTCGTCGCGGCAGTCAGGATGTGCAGGGGGCACTGGATGCCATCACCCGGGTGGCCGGTGAGATGGAGCAGACGGGTAACCTGGTGAGTGAACTGGAGAAAGAGTCTGCCCAGATCAACCTGGTGGTGGATGTCATTCGCGGCATTGCCGACCAGACCAACCTGCTGGCACTCAATGCCGCCATCGAGGCGGCCCGTGCCGGTGAGCAGGGGCGCGGCTTTGCGGTGGTGGCCGACGAGGTGCGCACCCTGGCGGGGCGTACCCAGGCCTCCACCGGCGAAATCGTCGCCATCATCGAGACCCTGCAGGCTCGTGCCAACCGGGCGAAGTCGGTGACCGGCCAGAGTTGCGAGATGATCCGCCAGTGCGTGAGTCAGAGCGAACGCACCAGCGTGGGCATTCGTCAGATTGAAGAGGCGGTGGCCCAGATAGCCGACATGGCGATCCAGATTGCCAGTGCCTGTGGCGAGCAGGATGCGGTCTCCGATGAACTGGGCCGCAACGTGGCGCGCATCAACGACTCCTCCAACGAGGTCGCGACCGGCGCGGATCACACCGCCAAAGCCTGTCTGGAGCTGAGCCAGCTGGCGGCGGGTCTGCGCCAGAGCATGGGGCGCTTCCGCCTGGCCTGACGGTGGTTGCAGCCAATGAAAACGGGGCCCTGGGCCCCGTTGTTTTTCTCACCGCCAGGCGGCGTGGGCTCAGGCGCCCAGGCCGTTACCGGCGTCTTTCTTGGCAATCAGCTCAATCTTGTAGCCGTCCGGGTCTTCCACGAAGGCGATGACGGTGGTGCCGCCCTTCACCGGGCCCGGTTCGCGGGTGATCTTGGCGCCGGCGGCGCGCAGCGCCTCGCAGGTGGCATAGATGTCGTCCGCTTCCAGGGCGATGTGACCATAGGCGGAACCGAGCTCGTACTCGCTCACCCCCCAGTTGTAGGTGAGCTCGATGACGGCTTCATCCTTCTCGTCGCCGTAGCCGACGAAGGCCAGGGTGTACTTGTATTCGCTGTTCTCGCTCTTGCGCAGCAGTGTCATGCCCAGCACTCGGGTGTAGAAGTCGATGGAACGTTGCAGATCGCCGACGCGCAACATGGTATGCAGAATTCTCATTGCTCAATTCTCCGGGTTGGTGGATTGGTACTGCCTTGAATCCATGGCCCGAGACCGGATCCGCAGAGGCCTGCAGATCAACTCTCGGGATAGACCTTCTCTTTGTATTCGCACAAATCTTCGATGATGCAGGAGCCGCAGCGGGGCTTGCGGGCGAGACAGGTGTAACGCCCGTGCAGGATGAGCCAGTGATGCACGTCCAGCTTGAACTCGGCGGGGACCACCTTGAGCAGCTTCTCCTCCACCTGATCGACGTTCTTGCCCACGGCAAAGCCGGTGCGGTTGGAGACCCGGAAGATATGGGTGTCGACGGCGATGGTGGGCCAGCCGAAGGCGGTGTTGAGCACCACGTTGGCCGTCTTGCGGCCGACGCCGGGCAGGGCCTCGAGGGCCTCGCGATTCTCCGGCACCTCGCCGCCGTGGCGCTCCAGCAGAATGGCGCAGGTCTTGATGACGTTCTCGGCCTTGGTGTTGAAGAGGCCAATGGTCTTGATGTACTCCTTGACCCCGTCCACCCCCAGATCCAGCATGGCCTGGGGGGTGTTGGCCACCGGATAGAGCTTGTCGGTGGCCTTGTTGACGCTCACGTCGGTGGCCTGGGCCGAGAGCAGCACGGCGATGAGCAGCTCGAAGGGCGTGGTGAAGTTGAGCTCTGTGGTGGGATGGGGGTTGTCATCGCGCAACCGCTCCAGGATCAGCCTGCGTTTCTGGTTGTTCATGGCTCTCTCTTGTCTCAGAGCTGGGTCGTGCGGGCGCCCGGCGCCGGCACGGTGCAGTGGGCCTTCTCGGCACTCTGCTTGCGGCCCATCCAGTCGTTGATGGCGTTTTTGCCGGCGATCATCAAACCGAGGCCGATGAAGCCGCCGGGGGGCAGGATCGCCAGCAGCAGGCTGGCGTCGGCGTGGAACAGCTCGACGCGCAATGACTTGGCCCAGTCACCCAGCAGCAGCTCGGCACCGTCAAACAGGGTGCCCATGCCGATGATCTCGCGAAGGCCCCCCAGTACCAGCAGCACCAGGGTAAAGCCCAGCCCCATCATGAAGCCGTCGAGGGCGGCAAGCAGGGGCGGGTTCTTGGAGGCATAGGCTTCGGCGCGGCCGATGATGACGCAGTTGGTGACGATGAGGGCGATAAAGATGCCGAGCGCCTGATAGAGGCCGTAGGTGTAGGCGTTCATCAATAGCTGCACGCTGGTCACCAGGGCCGCGATGATCATCACGTAGACCGGGATGCGGATATCCTTGGGCACCCAGTTGCGCACCAGTGAGACGGCGAGGTTGGAGCAGACCAGGACCACCATGGTGGCAAGGCCGAGCCCCAACGCATTGGTAAAGGTGGAGGAGACCGCCAGGGTGGGGCAGAGTCCCAGCACCTGCACCAGGGAGGGGTTGTTCTTCCACAGTCCCTGCAGCATCAGCTCCTTGAGCTCTTCGCGGCGGCCACTTTCCCCGGCGGGTTGGCTGGCCGTGTCAATCACGTCGACTTGTTCCATAGCGTGTGCTCCGGCGTTAGGGGTTGGCATGGCAGGAGGGGGCATCGTGCAGCAGTTCGGGGTGCTCCTGTTGCAGCCTCAGCAAATTTTTCACCGCCTTGACCACGGCCCGCGGGGTGATGGTGGCTCCGGTGAAGGCGTCGAATTCGCCGCCATCCTTCTTCACCGCCCAGGTGGCGTCGTTGTCGGCCGTGAGGGACTTGCCGGTGAAGCTGTCGATCCAGCTGGATTTCTTCAGTTCTATCTTGTCACCAAGCCCCGGGGTTTCCTTGTGGGCCAGCACCCTGACCGCGCTGACGGCCCCCTTGGCATCGGTGCCGACCACCATGCGAATGGCTCCACTGTAACCATCGGGGGCCACGGTTTCCAGCGCGTAGCCGGTATGCACCCCCTTGAGGGTGGCGGTATAGAGGGGCATGGGCTCATCGCTGCCCAGGTATTCCCGGCTGCTGACCAGCTTGCAACTGGCCACCAGATCATTGTCATAACTCCCCTCGGGCAGCAGGGCCTGCAGGGTGCGCAGCTTCTCAAGCTCTTGCTGGTGGGCGATGCGATCCCGGGTCAGTTCGTTGGTCAGCACCACCATGGCGGTGCAGCCGAGGGCAAAGAGGGCCAGGGTCAGGCCATTCTTGCGCATGCTTTTCAACATGGGAGGCTCCCTGTCTCGCGTCTGCGGCAATTCAGATGGGGGTTCATTTGCGACGGGCTCCATAGACCTTGGGGCGGGTCAGACTGTCAATCAGGGGAACGCACAGGTTGGCCAGCAACACGGCGAAGGCGAAGGCATCCGGATAGCCGCCAAAACGGCGGATGACATAGACCAGCACGCCGATGAGCACACCGTAGACGAGGCGCCCCTTTGCGGTGGTGCTGGCACTCACCGGATCGGTGGCGATGAAGAAGGCCCCGAGCATGGTGGCACCGCTGAACAGGTGCAGCATGGGGGTGGCGGTGGCATCCGGGGTGGCCAGATAGCCCAGGGTGGCAGCGAGCAGCAATGCGCCCAGCACGGCAGTCGGAATGCGCCAGTTGATCACTTTCTGCTGGAGCAGGAAGAGGCCTCCCAGCAGGTAGCCGAGGTTGACCCAGCTCCAGCCGATGCCACCCCAGCCCTCGAAGACCTTGTGGGTCATCACTTCGGTGGCGGTCAGCCCCTGGGTCAGCCCGGTCTTTAAGGTATCCAGCGGCGTGGCCATGGTCAGGCCATCCACCCCCTGCTTGAGCTGCAGCATGCTGTAGCCGTCGAGGCTGAAGCCGGTGAAGATCACCGAGGCCGCATCGGCGAAGCCGATGTCGTAGGCGGCGATGCTGGAAGGGGGCAGCCAGCTGGTCATCTGGACCGGGAAGGAGACCAGCAGCAGCACATAAGCCACCATGGCAGGATTGAACAGGTTCTGACCGAGCCCGCCATAGAGATGCTTGGCGATGATGATGGCGAACGCCGTGCCCAGCACCAGCATCCACCAGGGCAGCAGGGGGGGCAGGGAGAGACCGATGAGCACGGCGGTGAGCGCCGCGCTGCCATCCAGCAGGGCCGGTTTGACGGGGCGGCCGCGCAGGCGAAGGACCAGGGCCTCCGAACCCAGGGCCGTGACCAGCGCCAGCAGGATCTGGATCAGGGTCCCCCAGCCGAAGAACCAGGTCTGCGCCAGGAAGCCGGGCAGGCAGGCCAGGATCACCAGCACCATCAGGGTCTGGGTCTGTTTGCGGTTGTGGGCAAAGGGCGCACTCGCGATATTGAACATGGATCAGTGGCTCTTGTCGGTCGAAGGGGAGGAGGCAGCCTCGGCCGCCAGCTTCTTGGCTTTGGCCCGGGCGATGGCGGCGGCGATGGCCGCCTTCTTGGGGTCCACCTCGGCGGCGGGCTCGGATGCGGCGGCAGGGGCCTCAACGGCGTTATCGCTTGTGTTCACGGATGTCTCACTCGCGACCACCGGCCCATCACCTTGCGCCTGAGCAGCCTTCTTGGCCTTGGCCCGGGCGATGGCGACGGCGATGGCCGCCTTCTTGGGGTCCACCTCGGCGGCGGGTCCGGATGCGGCGGCCGGGGCCTCAACGGCGTTATCGGTTGTGTTCACGGATGTCTCACCCGCGACCACAGGCCCGTCACCTTGCGCCTGAGCAGCCTTCTTGGCCTTGGCCCGGGCGATGGCGGCGGCAATGGCCGCCTTCTTGGGGTCCACCTCGGCGGCGGGTCCGGATGCGGCGGCCGAGGCCTCAACGGCGTTATCGGTTGTGTTCACGGATGTCTCACCCGCGACCACCGGCCCATCACCTTGCGCCTGAGCAGCCTTCTTGGCCTTGGCCCGGGCGATGGCGGCGGCGATGGCCGCCTTCTTGGGGTCCACCTCGGCGGCGGGTTCGGATGCGGCGGCCGGGGCTTCAACGGCGTTATCGGTTGTGTTCACGGATGTCTCACCTGCGACCACCGGCCCATCCCCTTGCGCCTGGGCGGCCTTCTTGGCCTTGGCCCGGGCGATGGCGGCGGCAATAGCCGCCTTCTTGGGATCCACCTCGGCGGCGGGTCCGGATGCGGCGGCCGGGGCCTCAACGGCGTGTTCGCTTGTGTTCACGGATGTCTCACCTGCGACCACCGGCCCGTCTCCTTGCGCCTGAGCGGCCTTCTTGGCCTTGGCCCGTGCCAGGGCGGCGGCGATGGCGGCCTTCTTGGGATCCAGCTCTGCCTTGGGATGTTGCTCCCCAGGTGCCGGGGTGTCAGCCAGCCCATTGCCCTCGCCATTGGCGGCCTTGGCGGCACGACGGGCGATGGCCTCCTGCTTGCGCGCCTCACGGGCGGCAATCATGGCCTCGTTGTCCGGTGCGGGTTCACTCACGGCCACCTGGGCCGTCTCCTGTTTGGCCTTGATGCGGGCCAGGGCGGCGGCGACCGGATCTTCGCCCCCGGCCGTCGTCATGGCCTGGCGACGCTGGGCTGCGGCTTCGGCGTGGCGGGCTTCGCGGGCCGCCTTCTCACGCTCGAAGCGAGCCTGCTTGGCCTCGAAGCGCTGCTTGGCACGTTCGGCCTTCTCGGCCTCGGCACGGGCCTCGCGGATGTCATCCTTGGCGATCTTGTAGTACTGCACCAGGGGGATTTCGCTCGGGCAGACCCAGGCACAGGCGCCGCACTCGATACAGTCAAAGAGGTTGAGCTTCTCGGCCTTGTCGTACTCCTTGACCCGGCTGTACCAGTAAAGTTCCTGGGGCAGCAGGGTGGCGGGGCAGGCATCGGCGCAGGCACTGCAACGGATGCAGGCCTGTTCCGGGCCGGGGGGCGGCAGCTCGGCGCGGGTGGGAGAGAGCAGGCAGTTGGTGGCCTTGACCACGGGGACCATGGCGTGGGGCAGGGTGAAGCCCATCATGGGGCCCCCCATGATGACCCGCTGATCCGCCTCCGGTTGCAGCTCGAAACGCTGGAGCAGCCAGCGTACCGGCGTGCCCAGACGCACCCAGGCATTGCCGGGTTTCTTGAAGGCGTCGCCGGTGAGGGTGACGATGCGCTCGATGAGCGGCTCCCCATCGATGATGGCGCGCTTGATGGCAAAGACGGTGGCGACGTTGAGCACCATGATGCCCATGTCGACCGCCCGGCCTCCCTTGGGCACCTGGCGTCCGGTGAGCAGCTCTATGGTCTGTTTGGCGCCGCCGGAGGGGTACTTGGTCGGTACCGACTTGACCAGCACGTCGGCGTCGCTGGCATGGCGGGTCAGGGCCTCGATGGCCGCCGGTTTGTTGTCTTCCACCCCGATCAGGGTGAGCTTGGGCTTGAGCAGGTGCTTGAGTACCCGGATGCCGTCCATGATCTCGTCGGCGTATTCCTGCATCAGACGGTCATCTGTGGTGATGTAGGGTTCGCACTCCAGCCCGTTGACGATGAGGATCTCGGTGAGCTGGCCACGGCCGTCGAGCTTGCTGTGGGTCGGGAAGACGGCGCCGCCGAGCCCGGCGATGCCGGCCTGCTGGATGCGTTCGAGCAACGCCCCCCGCTCCAGGTTCCAGTAGTCAGGCTGGGGTGTGCGCTCGCCCCAGGCATCGTCTCCGTCCGGGGTGAGGAGGATGCAGAGATCGTCAAGACCGGAGGGGTGCGCCACCGTGTGCTGCTCGATGGCGGTGATGGTGCCCGAGGTGGAAGCGTGTACCGGCACGATGCGTCCCTTGTCAAAACGGGTGAGGGGTTGCCCTTTCTTGACCTTGTCCCCCACCCGCACCAGCAGTTCGCCGGCCGGACCCGCGTGCTGGCGCACCGGAATGATGAGCTGTGGGGGAAGGCCCGCGTCAACGACGGGGGTCAGGCTGGACTGGTGCTTGTTCTCGGGGGGATGGATGCCGCCGTGAAAATCCCACAGAGTGCCGGCTTTGATGCGTTCGAGCAGATGCTGCATGGTTACTCCGCTGTTTATTCCACTATCTTGACCGGAATGGCGACCTTGGCCAGATCCCATTTCCAGTTGTCGACTGTGGTCGGCACCGGGATCATTTCGATACAGTCGGTCGGGCAGGGGTCGACGCAGAGGTCGCACCCGGTGCACTCGGCCGCGATGACGGTATGCATCGCCTTGGTGGCACCCAGGATGGCGTCGACCGGACAGGCCTGGATACACTTGGTGCAACCGATGCACATGTCTTCGTGAATGAAGGCCACCTTCTTGACGGGGATTGCCGCGTCTTCACCGCCGTCCAGAGACTGGGGCTCGACCCCCATCAGGTCGGCAATCTTGCGCATGGTGGCGTCGCCACCGGGCACGCACTTGTTGATCTTGTCGCCATTGGCCAGGGCGTCGGCGTAGGGTTTGCAGCCCGGGTAACCGCACTGGCCGCACTGGGTCTGGGGCAACAGAGCATCGAGCTGATCGACGATGGGATCGGCCTGCACATGAAACTTGACGGCGGCAAAGCCGAGAATGATGCCGAAGGCCAGGGCAAGCAGGGCCAGCACCAGAATGGCAAAGAGTATGTGAATCATAGCGTTATATCTTGATGAGGCCGGTAAAGCCCATGAAGGCCAGCGACATCAGGCCAGCGGTGACCATGGCGATGGAGACGCCACGAAACGGTGCCGGCACGTCGGCGGCCACCAGCCGCTCACGCATGGCGGCAAAAAGGATCAGCACCAGGGAGAAGCCGACGGCAGCCCCGAAGCCGTAGATGATGCTCTGGATGAAGTTGTGGCGCTCGTTGATGCTGAGCAGCGCCACGCCGAGCACGGCACAGTTGGTGGTGATGAGCGGCAGGAAGATGCCGAGCAGGCGATAGAGGGTCGGGCTGCTCTTGCGGATCACCATCTCGGTGAACTGGACCACCACGGCGATCACCAGAATGAAGCCCAGGGTGCGCAGGTAGGCGATCTCCAGCGGGATCAGGATATAGTGCTCCATCAGATAGGAGCAGGCGCTGGCCAGCGTCATGACGAAGGTGGTGGCCAGACCCATGCCGATGGCGGTTTCCAGCTTGCCGGAGACACCCATGAAGGGGCAAAGGCCGAGGAACTTCACCAGCACGAAGTTGTTGATCAGCACGGTGCCGACCAGTAAAAGCAGGTACTCAGTCATTGAAGATGGGTTATCCGGTATGAAGGCGGCCGTATTATCTGATGTTAGGTGCCTTTAGACAACCGCAAGGCCGTATGGTTATTATTCGAATGCCCAATTCTTGACATCCTCCCCCACCTTAGCGCTTCGCGTCACAGGAGGGGGATTCCCATTACTGGGTGATAGCTGCTCGCGCAGTACCGGGTTCCTGCTTCATCGGGCGGCCTGATTGCACCACGCCTCCACAGGCTAAAACGGCGTGTCCCGCCGCTAAAATATTGCGAGCGCCGTTCACATCGGCGTTCGCCTCATAACCACACGCAGCGCATTTAAACTGGCTTTGCGTCTGGCGGTTATCCTTCGCAGTATGCCCACAACAGGCGCACTGCTGGCTGGTGTAGGCCGGGTTTATCGCCAACACCTGACCGCCTCGCCATGCCTGCTTATATTCGAGCTGGCGGCGCAGCTCAAACCAGCCCTGATCTAATATCGAACGATTCAGCCCTGATTTTGCCCGGACGTTGCGCCCCGGCTGGCTGGTCGTGCCCGCTGCTGATTTTGACATGCTGGCAACCTTCAAATCCTCAATGACGATCATCGCGTGGTTTTTGCTGATAGTCGTTGTGACCTTGTGAAGGTAATCGCGGCGGCTATTGGCGATATGTGAATGCAGCCGCTGGATCTTGGCTTTTTGTTTCTTCCAGTTGCTGCTGAACTTTACCTTTTTGCTCAACTGGCGTTGGAGCCTTGCCAGCTTGGTCTGATTGGTTTTGAAGCTGTTGACGGGCTCAAACACCGTGCCATCTGACAGGGTTGCGAGCTTGGCGATCCCCGCATCCAGCCCGACCATTGAGCCGGAGGGGTGAATTGGCTCAAGCGTCTCCTGCTCGACCTGAAAGGAGATATACCAGTGCCCGGCTGCTTGGCTGACGGTCGCGTTTTTAATTTTCCCTTCAACTGGCTGGGACTGACGGAACTTGACCCACGCCAGCCCGGCAGGCAGCTTCACGCGACCCTTTTCAAGGCGGCAATACTTGTCGAAGTTGACGAACCGGATAGCGTCGCGGTTGTCGCTTTTTTTCTTGAATACGGGTGCCTTGGCGGCGAGTTTCTTATCAAAGCAGCGCATCCACGCGCCATGCAAATCCTTGAGCTTCTGCTGGAGGTTGTCGGTATATGCCTCGGCCAGAAAGGCCATTTCTGGGTCTTTCTTCCAACTGGTGAGCATCCTGTTCAGCTCAAAGGCAGAAGGCAGTTTTTCGCCAGCATCCAGAATGCGTTTGGTTTCTGCCAGCCCGTGATTCCAGACATAACGAGCACAACCGCCCAACTGGCGCAGGCGTTGCGCTTGTTGGGCTGTCGGTTCGAGTCGGAACTTGTAGGCTTTCAGAATTTGCATTTAGCGCTCAGTGTGTAGCATTATCGCCATATCTATTAAGCCCGATTGAGTGACAGAATGCAATTCACTAAAATTAATAAATCACGCCATGCGGCCTACGTTTTGCACGTACATTTGGTGTTTATTACCAAGTATCGGAAGCCGATACTGGGGGATCTGCATCACGCTTCCTTCGGTCAGTGTGCGGCAGAGGTTTGCAGAGATTTTGGTGCGGAACTGAAAGAGTGTGACGGAGAGGCTGATCATGTTCACATGCTGATAGAGTACGCGCCAACGGTACAGCTATCGGTACTGGTGAACTCGTTAAAGGCGGTCACATCAAGGCGACTGCGTAATGAATTTCTGGACTTGAGAGGTGCTTACAGCAAACCCGTACTCTGGTCACGCTCTTACTTTGCGGGCTCTTGCGGCGGAGCACCGTTGGAGGTGATCAAGCAATACATTCAAAACCAGCGGGGCTGACGCCCCGGCGAAATTCCCCTCCCACCTACGTCGGAGGGAGTCCCCTTTCGCATTTAAGATGGAGGCATTGTGCGCCCTTTACCCGTCCTGACGCTGACCCTGGCCATGCTGCTCTGGTCCAGCTCCTTCATCGCCCTCAAACATGTGCTGGAAATCTGGTCCTTCGGTCAGGTGCTCTTCATGCGGATGGGGGTGGCGTCCTGTTGCTGGCTGCTCTGCTACCGCCAGCTTGGCCGCGTCACTTACCAGAAGGGGGATTGGCGCTGGTTGGCTCTGATGGGGGCGCTTGAGCCCTGCCTCTACTTTCTTCTTGAAGTCAACGCCCTGCGTTACACCAGTGCCGGCCAGGCCGGTATGGTCTGTACCCTGCTTCCCCTGATGGTGGCTCTGGTGGCCTTCGTGCTGCTTGGAGAGCGGGTGAGTCGCCGCCAGCTGCTGGGCTTTGCCATCGCCATCGTTGGCATCGCCCTGCTGGGGTTGGGGGAGGGCGCCGACGAGTTCGCCCCCAACGCCCTGCTCGGCAACAGCCTGGAGATGGGCGCCATGCTCTGCGCCGCCACCTATTCCGTGGTATTCAAGAAGCTCTCCAGCCGCTACGGCGTGATGACACTGACAGCGTTGCAGGCCTTCGTCGGCATGCTCTTCTTCGCGCCCTTTGCCTTCAGTGCGCCCTGGCCCGCGAGCTGGGCCTGGCAGGACATGGGGGTCATCCTCTTCCTCGGCGCCTTCGTGACACTTGGTGCCTACCTGCTCTACAACTGGTCGGTGACCCAGGTGAAGGTGACCCTGGCGGCTGCCTATGTGAACCTCATACCGGTCTTTACCCTGCTGCTCGCCTATCTGCTGCTGGGAGAGACGCTCACTGCCCTGCAATGGGTGGCCTGTGCCGCCGTGCTGGCCGGCATCGGGGTGGGCCAACTGCCGTCCGGCAGGAAGCGTGCGCAGGCAGTCGCCACCGGGGGATGAGTCGCCGTCATTAGGCTACAGTCTGGGCAGGGAAACACGCTGTCTAAGAAGGAGCCGACCGATGAGCGACATGCACTTGCTGGCCGCGGCCAAAAGCCTGTTGAGCCATCCCCCCTTTACCCTGGCCGATGCCAGAGCCCTGGAGGCGCTGGAAGAGGAGGCCGTGGGGGAGGAGGGGCTCTGCATCGCCGCGCTATGGGACATCGCCCTCGCGCTGGCGGACGAGGAAGCCAGACACTATCTCCTGGGAGATGGCTGAGCGGGTGTCGGGTGGGCGGATAGCAATGACAACGGGGGGCCTGGGCCCCCCGTTGTCATTGGCAGCTGTCGCTCAGATGGAGAGGCTCTTGACGGTGTCCGACACCGAGTTGGCGTCCTCGATGATCTCCTTGATGACGTCGGCGATGATGGTGGCCTGCTCCTGACCTGCCACCGCCTTGTCGGAGACGACGGAGACGGTCTGGGTGATCTGGGAGGTGATCTCCGAGTTGTGCTTGATGACGGTGACGATCTCGCTGGTGGAGCTGGAAGTGCGCGCCGCCAGCTGCCTCACCTCGTCGGCCACGACCGCGAATCCCCGTCCCTGTTCCCCGGCGCGGGCCGCCTCGATGGCGGCGTTGAGGGCCAGCAGGTTGGTCTGATCCGCGATGCCGCTGATGGTGGAGATGATGGATTCGATGCTCCTGGATTGCTGGTTGAGCTGCTCTATCTGCTTGCTGACCGCATTGACCGAGGTGTTGATGTGGGAGGAGGTGTCGAGCACCCTGTCGATGACCTCCCGCCCCCTGGCGGCGCTCGCGACGGTTTCGCTGGCGATGGCACACGCCTTCTGGGCCGCTTCCCGGGTGGAGATGGATTTCTCCACCCGCTCGGTGATGTCGCTCGCCAGCTTGATGATTTTGACCACCTTGCCCTCGTGGTTGAAGATGGGGTTGTAGGTGGCCTCCAGCCAGATCTTCTCCCCCCGGTGACCCAGACGCATGAAAAGCCCTGACTTGATGTCACCCGATCCGAGATCCTGCCAGAAATGGGGGTTGTTCTGGTAGAAATCGCTGTCACAGAAGAGGCGATGATGCTTGCCGACCACCTCTTCCAGCCGGTAGCCAAAGCAGTTGAGGAAATTCTGGTTGGCGGTGATGACGGTGCCATCGGGTTGGAAATCAATGACCGCCAGGGACTTGTCCAGCGCTGCCAGCAGGGCCTGGGTGCGCTCCAGAGTGGATTGCTGCTGGGTCACGTCGGAGGCGACCTTGGCGATCCGCACCACCTTGCCGTCGATCACGATGGGGAAATAGGTCGCCTCCAGCCACACGGCCTTGCCGGATTTCGACTGGCGAATAAAGCGGCCGCTGCGGGAGACGCCGTGGCGCAGATCCTGCCACAAGGTCTCGTAATCCCGGGTATTGACGTCGTCGGGGAAGCAGAGGGTGCTGTGATGCTTGCCGATCACCTCGTCACGCTCAAATCCCACGATCTTGAGAAACAGCTCGTTGGCGAAGGTGACCACTCCCGCCGGGGTGAACTGGACGAAGGGGACCTGCAACTGGATAGCCTGTTCAAATGCCCCCAGCTCCACCACCCTTGCCGCTTGCTCACTGGCTTCCTTGCTTGCTTTTTGATTCCAGAACATGACAGTGCTCCTCCATGAGACCCTTGAATGGGATAACGACCAAATCTGAGTAAATTAACAATAGCATTGCGTCCTGATGAGTCGTCATCGAACTCAAATTAACTTTTTATTTTTCAATGTTGATAAATGGCTTTTTAATTGTGGGGTCTCGTACAAGGGTTATTTATCTCCTGGGCCGCCCTGGCCCCAGGGAATATTGGCATGAAGGCGCCTCTTTTGGCACTGACTATTCTATATATCGCCTTCATATGAACCCAGTGGCGCGCCATGTGGCCTATGTGGGGATTCAATGAGTCTTATATGGGCACAGTGAAATAGGTGGAGGCGGGGATCTGGAAATAGCCGCTATCTGACTCTCTGGTGTGAGAAATAAACGGCCAAGGGTGTGAGCTTTTGGATATGCGGCATGTGTGAACCCGTGACGACATTGCCGCTTCGGTATATTTTTTGTCCCGAAACAGGGAGTGTTTATTTTGCCTGCAAGGTAGAGAGTTTCTGGTTCAGGGACTCAATCTCTTTCTGATATCGGGTAGTGACCGACTGCATCTCTGCCGAGACATTGCGGGATCTTGCCTTGTTCTCCGTGATCTGGGTCATCTCGTTGTTCATCTTCTGCTTTTTGGCCTCGATCTCGGTGCGCAGCGCCTCGGCCTGGCGTTGTTTCTGGCCGTTCGCCAGGCTCTGCTCTATCTCCCGGGTCTGGTTGGCCGCCTGCTCCACCGCCTCGGGGGAGGGGGTATAGACATTGAGTGCCATGGGTTTGGCGTCGCTGCTGCAGGGGATGTCGCTGAAGGTGATCTGCCCATCGCGGGCGCATTGATAGACAGCCGCCTGGACAACGGGGACGGTGGCAAGCCCCAGGCAGGCGAGAGAGATGACCAGCATGCGTGACATAGACTCCTCCTTGAATCCTCTTCCTTGCACACTAGTACATGGCGCAAGGTCAGACAACGGCCTCGTTCCGGGTGTGACATTCCGGTCCTCACGTTGCCTCTCTCTGGTCCATGGCGGGGAAATCTCCTGCGCAATGGGTGTGCTATGGCTGCATAAAGCGACGGATCCCTGCCTGTTTCCCCGCAGTTCAACACATCAGAGCACCATAACGGGCCGCAATGAGGTATCTTATGCCCCGATTTCATCCATCAAACGGATAAGAGACAACACATGATCATCAAACCCAAGGTTCGCGGCTTTATCTGCACCACCACCCACCCGGTCGGTTGTGAAGCCAATGTTCGTCGCCAGATCGCTTACACCCAAGCCAAGGGCGCCATCGAGAATGGCCCCAAGAAGGTGCTGGTGATCGGCGCTTCCACCGGCTATGGTCTGGCCTCTCGCATTGCCGCAGCCTTCGGCAGCGGAGCTGCCACCATCGGTGTCTTCTTCGAAAAGCCGAGCTCCGAGACCAAGACGGGCTCCGCCGGCTGGTACAACTCCGCCGCCTTCGACAAGGCCGCCAAAGAGGCCGGCCTCTACGCCAAGAGCATCAATGGCGATGCCTTCTCCCACGAGTGCCGTGCCAAGGTGATCGAGCTCATCAAGCAGGATCTGGGTCAAATCGATCTGGTGGTCTACTCCCTGGCCTCTCCGGTGCGCAAGCTGCCGGACACCGGCGAAGTGGTGCGCTCCGCCCTCAAACCTATCGGCGAGGTCTACACCTCCACCGCCATCGACACCAACAAGGATCAGATCATCACCGCCACCGTCGAGCCGGCGAATGAGGAAGAGATCCAGAGCACCATCACCGTCATGGGCGGCCAGGACTGGGAGCTGTGGATGGCGGCTCTGCGCGATGCGGGTGTGCTGGCTGACGGCGCCAAGTCCGTGGCCTACTCCTACATCGGTACCGACCTGACCTGGCCCATCTACTGGCATGGTACCCTGGGGCGCGCCAAGGAAGATCTGGACCGCGCCGCCACCGCCATCCGTGGCGATCTGGCCGCCAAGGGGGGGACCGCCCACGTGGCCGTGCTCAAATCCGTGGTGACCCAGGCCTCCTCTGCCATTCCCGTGATGCCGCTCTACATCTCCATGGCCTTCAAGATCATGAAGGAGAAGGGCATCCACGAGGGTTGCATGGAGCAGGTGGACCGCATGATGCGCACCCGCCTGTACGGCGCCGACATGGCGCTGGACGAGCAGGCCCGCATCCGCATGGATGACTGGGAACTGCGTGAAGACGTGCAGCAGACCTGCCGTGATCTCTGGCCCTCCATCACCACCGAGAACCTCAGTGAACTGACCGACTACACCGGCTACAAGCAGGAGTTCCTGCGCCTGTTCGGTTTCGGTCTGGACGAGGTGGACTACGATGCGGACGTGAATCCGGACGTGCAATTCGACGTGGTCGAGCTGTAAGTCGGTCACCAGCACAGACAGGGCCCTGCGGGGCCCTGTTTTTTTGCAGCAGGCTCAACCTGTTGCCTCAGGTTTATTATCCGCGATCACCTTTTTCCCCGAACAAACCCGCTAGGCTTGCGCTGTCCGGATCACAGACGGCACCGCCGAGGTACGAAAGTCATGACCACAACCCATGAGGCGCCCAAGAAGCGCCAGCTCCCCACGGTTTATACCCTGCTTTTCATCATCATCGCCCTGATGGCGGCCCTCACCTGGGTGCTGCCGGCGGGCAAATACAACTATGTGACGGCCAAGACCCAGCAGCCGGTTGCGGCGGCGGCCGTGGCCGACTACAGCGGTGACGAGCGATTGCTGCCGGTACCCGGCAGTTACACCGAGCTCCCCTCCCAACCCCAGGGGGTATTCGATGTGCTCAAGGCGCCCATCCAGGGCTTTCACAAGGCGGCGGACGTGGCACTGTTCGTGCTCATCATCGGCGGCTTTCTGGCGGTGACCATGCAGAGCGGGGCGCTGGATGCCGGGGTCGGGGCCATAGTGCGTACCTTTGCCGGGCGCGAGCGGCTGCTCATCCCGGTGCTGATCGCCCTGTTCGCCCTGGGTGGCTCCACCTTCGGCATGGCGGAGGAGACGGTGGCCTTCTGGGCACTCATCGTGCCGGTGATGATGGCGGCGGGCTTCGATCGCATGGTGGCGGCCGGGATCATCCTGCTCGGCTCCGGGGTTGGGGTGCTCGCCTCCACCGTCAATCCGTTTGCCACCGGCATCGCCTCCGGCTTTGCGGGTATCCCCATCGGTGAGGGGATAGGGCTGCGGGTCATCCAGTGGCTGCTGCTGGTGATCTTCGCCTCCTGGTTCGTGATGCGCTACGCCAGGCAGGTGCAGCAGGACAAGTCCCGCTCCGTGCTGGCCGACATCGTCTATGACGACGAGTTCTCCCAGATGAAGAGCGGCAACCTCGCCTTCAGCGGCAAGCAGAAGCTCACCATGCTGGTCTTCTTCGGCACCTTCCTGCTGATGATCTATGCGGTGGTGCCCTGGTCCGATCTGGGCATCGATCTGTTGCCCACCCTGGGCTGGTGGTTCGACGATCTCTCCACCCTCTTCTTCAGCGCCTCCATCCTGATTGCCCTCATCAACCGGATACCGGAGTCCAACTACGTGGCGACCTTCCTCAACGGGGCGCGGGATCTCATCGGGGTGGCCCTGGTGGTGGCGGTGGCGCGCGGCATCTATGTGGTGATGGAGCACGGCGTCATCATCGACACCATACTGCACTGGGCCGAGGGACTGGTGAGCGGGCTGTCGTCGTCGGTCTTCATCCTGATGGCCTATCTGGTGCATATCATCCTGAGCTTCTTCATTCCCTCCACCTCGGGGCTCGCGACCGTCTCCATGCCGTTGATGGGGCCGCTGGCGGACTTCTCCGGCATCTCGCGGGATCTGGTGATCACCGCCTATCAGTCCGCCTCCGGCTGGATCAACCTGTTCGCCCCCACCGCCGCTCACCTGGTGGCGGGGCTGGCGCTCGCCAGGATCCCCTACGATCGCTTCGTGCGCTGGGTGCTGCCCTTCATCATCGGGGTGGCCCTCATCACCATGGCGGTGCTGGTGGCCGGGGCCTTGCTCCACGGCTGATGGCGCGAATAGAAAACGACAGACAACAAAAAGGCTCCCGCAGGAGCCTTTTTCATGAGCCTTGCTTACTGCTTGTAGCCCTTGAGGAAGCGGGCGAGGCGACCGATGGCCTCTTCCAGCTCCTCTTCCCGGGGCAGGAACACCAGGCGGAAGTGATCCGGTGCCGGCCAGTTGAAGCCGGTGCCTTGCACCAGCAGGAGCTTCTCCTGCTGCAGCAGGTCGAACACCATCTTCTGGTCATCGCGAATGTCATACACCTTGGGGTCGAGGCGCGGGAACATGTAGAGCGCCCCCTTGGGCTTGACGCAGGAGACACCCGGGATCTCGTTCAAAAGCTCCCAGGCTTTGTCCCGCTGGCGACGCAGGCGGCCCCCCGGCAGGATCAGCTCGTTGATGCTCTGGTAGCCCCCAAGGGCGGTCTGGATGGCGTGCTGCATGGGCACGTTGGCACACAGCCGCATGGAGGCCAGCATCTCCAGCCCCTCGATATAACCCTTGGCACGACCCTTGGGACCGGTGATGACCATCCAGCCCTGGCGGAAGCCACAGGCGCGGTAGGCCTTGGAGAGGCCGTTGAAGGTCACCACCATCACATCGTCGCACAGGGTGCAGACGCTGGTGTGGGAGATGTCGTCGTAGAGGATCTTGTCGTAAATTTCGTCGGCGAAGATGATGAGGTTGTGCTGACGGGCGATCTCGATCACTTCAAGCAAAAACTCGCTGCCGTAGACGGCACCGGTCGGGTTGTTGGGGTTGATCAGCACCAGGCCGCGGGTACGCGGGGTGATGCGGGCGCGGATGTCGTCGAGATCCGGATACCAGTCAGCCCCTTCGTCACAGCGGTAGTGCACCGCATGGCCGCCGGAGAGGGTGACGGCCGCGGTCCAGAGCGGGTAGTCGGGGGAGGGCACCAGCATCTCGTCGCCGTTGTTGAGCAGCGCCTGCATCGCCATCACGATGAGCTCGCTCGCACCGTTGCCGATGTAGATGTCGTCGATGTCGACCTTGCGCATCCCTTTTTGCTGGTAATACTGCATCACCGCCTTGCGGGCGGAGAAGAGCCCCTTGGAGTCGCAGTAGCCCTGGCTCTGGGGCATGTTGAGGATCACATCCTTGATGATCTCCTCCGGTGCTTCGAAGCCAAACGGGGCCGGATTGCCGATGTTGAGCTTGATGATGCGGTGACCTTCGTCTTCGAGACGGCGAGCTTCTTTGTGCACCGGGCCGCGGATGTCATAGCAGACATCGTCGAGCTTGTGCGACTTGTCGATAGTGAACATGGTGAGCGTGATTCCTTCCCCGTGGGGCGCGTTGGCAGAAAAGCTGTTTTTAGTATCAAATTTCTCTGCCCCTATTCTTCACAGAATTGAATGCTAGAACAATCTAATTTATGGAATAAATCCCTGATATTTACCCCTGAAACAGGGTTGTTGAAATGTTAAATTCAGCATGATCGTTTGCCTCTCTTTGGTAGATTAGTGAAAGATGAGGGGCAGATTCATAAAGCAACATGAGTGTATTGAAATATCTCCCCCATCTGGCACGATTGGCTGGGGTAAAAAAGGCCCCGACCCGTCGGTCTGCCAGGGGAGCACGCAGGCACGGGGGCTCATCTTCCCGCTCTCGAGGTTCACTCATGCAGGCACCCGCCACCGGTCGCTACCGCCATTTCAAGGGGGGCTATTACCAGGTTCTGGCCCTGGCTTTGCACACCGAAACCCAGGAGCAGCTGGTGATCTATCAATCCGAACAGGATGGTCAGGTCTATGCCCGCCCCGTCGCCATGTTCATGGAGTGGATTGAACATCAGGGGCAGGTGGTGAGCCGCTTCACGCCGGTGGCCTGAGGCAGGCTTGGCGCCTTTTTTCATGGTGTCGGGGCTTACAGACCCAGATTGGCTCTGGCATAGGCCTCAAAATCGGTGCAGCCGCCGATGTGCTGCTCATCCAGGAAGATCTGCGGCACAGTGGTGACCGGCTTGCCCGCCTTGGCGGCGAGATCGTCCTTGGTCAGCCCGGCCACGTTGATATCCACGTAGCGGAACTCGAAGTCATCGCGCTCCTCGGTCAGTTGCTCGGCAATCTGCTTGGCACGCACGCAATAGGGGCAACCGGGACGACCAAAAATCTCTACAAACATCTTTTCTCTCCATTAAACAAGCCGTTGAAGAAGGCCACTGAGATGAGGCTGGGCACAGCATAGCCGTGGCGCCCTGTCAGTCAAAGCTGAAAATAGCGATGCTTACGTTCGCCATCTCCGATTGCGCCCACTGCTGATGACGGCGCCAGCGTCCCTGTTTCGCCCCAAGGTCGGGGAGTGGAGCCGCCTTGCCGGCAAGGCAGCCCGTCTGTCTCACTGCTCGACGATCTGGATGGGTTGCTGCTGGTAGATGCTCTCCAGCACGCCTTTTTCGAAGACGGTCCAGGGCCAGGGCGCCTTGCTGGCGCGGTAGCGCTCGTGGGTCGCCGGATCCTGGGAGAGACCGCGCTGGAACATCACGAAGGCCTTGCGCTGGCCACCGGCGGTGTCGATGAAGCCGGCGAGGTTCGACGTACCTGTGATGGTACCGGTCTTGGCGTGCACCTTGTTCTTCATCATGGGCGCGGTGACGCTGCGTCGCCAGGCCAGGGTGCCGTCCACCTGGGAGCTTGGCAGCAGCTTGATGAAGTCGAGCTCGGCATCGTTCTTCTGGATGAAGTTCAGCACCGACAACATCTGGCGCGCGCTGATGAGATTGTGGGCGGAGAGGCCGGAGCCGTCGGCCAGGGTGGCGTTGCCAAGGTCAATGCCGTGCTTGGTCAGGATGGCGCGCACCGCCATGGTGCCGCTGCGATAGCTGCCCGGCTTGTTGTAGTAGTGACGCCCCACGGTTTTGAGGAAGGTATCGGCGTAGAGGTTGTCGGACTTTTTCAACATCTTGGCGAGCATCACCGGCAGGGAGACAGAGTAGTGGGTCGCCAGGGTCTGGGCACCGACAGGGGCCTGATGGGTGACCCGCAGCAGGCCGTCGTGGCTGATCCCGGCGCGGTTCATGGCCCAGCGGATGTTGTCCCAGCCCCAGGCCTCCACGTCATGGATGGCAAAGCGCAGCCCTTGTGGCTCCTTGTTCGGGGTGATGCAGCCCTTGAGCTCGTAGAAGTTGCCCTTGGCCATGTCCACTTCCAGAGCGCAGAACTGGCGTGCCATGTCGCCATAGCTCATCACCTCCACGTTGTCGGCGCCGATGCCGATGGGCACACCGGTGGCCACGTTGCCCACCGCAGGCTTGCCAATCTGGGTGGCGGTGATGGTGCCGTAGGCGCAGTTCTTGTCGATGATGACCGAGGAGACGGGAGCGGCGAAACAGAGGGTCTGATCCCCCCAGGACCAACCGTTGCCACGCTCATAGCCGTTGTAGGCACCGGTGTTGACATAGACGTTGCCCTGAATGCGGGTGACGCCCAACTGTTTGAACAGGGCGACCAGATCCATGCGCGACAGGGTCGGGTCGCCCACGAAGTTGATCCAGATGTCGCCGTTGATGGTGGTGCCCTGTTTGGCGCCGGGCTGGGCCTGGATGTCGGTGGCGAAGCGGAAGTCGGCACCGAGTTCGAGGCGGGCGGCGAGCGCGGTGAGCACCTTCATGGTGGAGGCGGGGGCTATCATGTCATCGGCGTGACGGGCAAATTCCACCCCGTTGTTGCCCTGTACGATGACGGCGTACTGGCCCCCCTTGGGCGGGGTCAGCGGGGCGGCCTGGACCGCCAGAGAAAAGAGAGCACAAAAACCAATCAACAGCCGCTGCATAGGATCCTCTAACTGAACGAAAGGGCGGCATCAGAAACCGCCCCGATAATCAAACCGGGTGACTGCCGGGTATCGCCTGCCATGGGGTCAGGCCGGGGCGTTGGCAGTCCGGTAACGCCCCTCGTAATCGAATATTTTTTCCTTCACCTGCCAGAAGCGTCCCGACTTGCGGGCGATGACGAAATCCGGGTGACGGAACTGGTTTGCCGCGAGCATCACGCTCGCCAGGGTCGTGAATTCGGGCTCCAGGCCCGGGGCGGGCCAATGATGACGCACAAAGCGTTGTTGAAACAAGCGCTGTGCACCCCGGGAGTGAAAGGGGAAGTACTCCGTCAGGGTCAGGCCATCCTCGTCGTGGTAGGTCACCTCCAGCCGCTCCCCCTGCTTGCCTCGCCCAGGGCTCAGGGTCAAACCGGCGCAGCGGATCACCATGCAGTCCTTGAGATTGAGGGCCTCCTTGAGCTTGTCGTCAGGGTCCACCAGCAGCTGGTCACAGCGTTGGCAGCGACGGGCGGCGATGTCGTTTTCAGCGCCGCAACCGGGGCAGATCTTGGCGCGAAAGCGGTAGTCGCACTCCTCGCGGTTGCCCTCGTCATCTTCAAACAGTCCCTGACAGCGGCGGCCATAGTGCTCGATCACCTTGCCATCCTCGTCGGTCTTGCCCCAGAAGGTGTTGGCAAAGCCGCAGGCGGGGCAGGGCACCTGAACCGGCTCGGTGCCGGCGTGGGGCCTGGGCTCCCCCACTTCGGGGGCAAACAGGTTGAAGTTGTTGCCTGCGTAGTCGAGCACCAGGCAATCGCTCTTGCCGGGTGAGAGGCGCAGGCCCCGTCCCACAATCTGCTGGTAGAGCGACACCGACTCGGTGGGACGCAGCATCACGATAAGGTCGACGTGGGGGGCATCGAAGCCGGTGGTGAGCACCGCCACGTTGACCAGAAACTTGAGCTCGCGCGCCTTGAAGGCACTGATTAGAGCGTCGCGCTCCGGTCCCGGCGTCTCGCCGGTGACGAGGGCGGCCTGCTGGCCTCTGGCATCGAGCAGGCCATGAATTTCCCGGGCATGCTCGACGGTGGCGGCGAAGATCATCACCCCCTGCCGGTCGGCGGCATACTCCAGCACCTGGCTCAGGATATGGGGGGTGACCCGCTCCTGGCGCCTGATCTCGCCGTTGAGCTGCGCCTCGCTGAACAGGCCGTTCTCCCGCGGCACCAGCTTGCTGAAGTCGTAGTGGACGATGGGGGCGTCCACCAGGCGCGGCGGGGTCAGGTAGCCGTTTTTCACCATGAAGCGCAGGGGCAGTTCGAATACGCAGTCACCAAAGAGCCGCTCGCCGTGGCTCTTGACCATGCCGTGGTAGTGGCGCCGGTAGATCCAGCCCAGCCCCAGCCGATAGGGGGTGGCGGTGAGCCCGAGGATCTTGAGGGCAGGGTTGGCGGCCTTGAGATGCTCGATCACCTGGTGGTATTGGCTGTCGTCATCGAGCGAGACCCGGTGGCACTCGTCGATGATGAGCAGCGAAAACGCCCCGTCGAAGGCATCCAGATTGCGTGCCACCGACTGCACCGAGCCAAACACCACCTGGGCGCTCGCCTCCTTGCGATCCAGCCCGGCGGCGAAGATGTCGGCCTTGAGCCCCCACGCCTCGTACTTGGCGTGGTTCTGCTCCACCAGCTCCTTGACGTGGGCCAGCACCAGCACCCGGCCACGGGCCTTGCGCGCCAGCTCGGCGATCACCAGGCTCTTGCCGGCCCCGGTGGGCAGCACCACCACGGCGGGATCCGGGTGTTTGCGAAAGTGGTTGATGACGGCGTTGACCGCGTCGGTTTGATAGGGTCTGAGAACGAACATGGGGAACGGTTGTGGCGCAAGGTGGCGCCATTATAGGGATCTTGCGGGGAAAATGCAGCGAGGGGGGCGTGCTGACAGGAAGCGGGCCGGCAAGATGCCGGCCCGTGCAGGTCAGGGACCTCAGTGGAAGGGGAACAGGTAGTTGAGCCAGCTACCCATGCGCATCAGGATCTTGCGCATGATGGCCACGTGGTGGAAGTGCTCGGTATAGATGGCGGCCTGACCGCTGGAGCCCGCGATCACCTGGTAGTTTGCCCACTCGGGATCGGTGATCTCGAGCACGATGGGCAGGCGACCCGGTACCTGGGCCGAAGTCTGATCGATAAGACCCGCCTGTGCCTGGATGTTGCCCGGAGCCATGGCCGGGATAACGGACTGCACCTTGGCCTTGAAGATGCGACCCGGGATGCCGTCGAGCACGACTTCGGCCTCGTCACCCGCCTTGAGCCGCTGCATGCTGTTCTGCCAGAACCAGCCGACATAGGCATTGGCATCTTCATGAATGAAGGTCATCACGGGGCGGAACATGAAGGGGGCGGCAATCATGCCCGGGCGCAATGCCAGTTGCACGACATGACCGTCACTCGGGGCGTAGACCACGGTCTGCTCCAGATCGTACTTGGCGATGTTGAGCTGGGCACTCAGGTCATTGAGGGTCGCTTTCTGCTGATCTATCTGGGCGACGATGTCATCCACGTTGGCCTGGGTGACGTCGAGGTCGCGCTGTTTGCCGATGCCCCGTCGCATCAGCTCCTGGGCGCGATCCCTGTCCAGGCTGGCGGAGCGCAGGCGGGCGTCCAGAGCCTTCAGAAAATCGGTGTTGGAGGCGAGGCGCGCCGTTAGGCTGGCGACCTTCTCCTGGAAGGGCTCAGCGTCGATGCGAAACAGCACATCCCCTTTTTTGACCGGCTGGTTGGGCTTGACCGGGACGTCGGTGACACGCCCCTTGACCAGGGGCACGACCGGGGTGGAGACATAATAGTTGCGAGCCAGCTCGGAATAGGGGTGGTTGTAGTTCATCAGCATGATGAGTGTGCCGATGATGATGACGCCACCCAGCACGGCGGTCGGCACGGTCCACTTGTTGAGCGGGATCTTGAAGATCTTGAAAATACCTATGCAGAGGGCTGTATAGGTGAGAATAAGTAGCAGGTCCATTGGGCGTTACCTATTTGTCGGTCTGTTCGAGCGTGGTCATGCGAGCCTGCAGTGCGGCCAGCTCCTCTTTGAGTGCGCTGATCTCGGTTTCGTCATGTTGTAGGCGTTGCGAGAAGCCCCAGCCGCGATCGGGGCGATAAATCGTGGCCCAGATCCAGAGGAAGGGCCAGAGCACGTGCAAGGTGAACAGGCTGACCCAGCCTGCTACGTGAATGGCGTCCTGGTGGGGGTGATTACGGTGCTTGGCAATTTCATATGGAATATCGTGAATGACGATAATGCCATAGAACATGACCAAGACGACAAACACCAGGATCCCCAGGGCAATGTAGTCAAGTACCATCGATTTCTCCCGTCTGAGTCGCTAACAATGCTTCGATTGTCGAGTCGAGGCTTCGGCAATAATGACAGCATATGCCGTCGGTGCAAGTCTGCAATCGGAGAGTTGGTGTGGCGGTACAGGCATGGTTCATCGGTTGCTCATTTAACACACAAAATTGATTTGGTTAGATAAAATCAAACAGCAATGGATGCCCGGGTAAGGTGAGAGGTGAACCTGATGAACGAATGGTGCAGTGGCAAAGGATGGCGGCTTGGCCTGTTGCTGATCTGCCTGTTGTGGTCCCGCCTCGGCTGGACCGCCGAACCCAGAATGGAGCCCAATGAGCAGGAGCGGGCACAGACCCTGGTCCTGCTTCATGAACCCATCGTCATGCTGACGGCTAAATATGGCAACCTGGATGGGGCGGCCAGGGTACGGCTGGCCCATGAGCGAGTTCAGCGGATGGAGCCAAGCGACCTCATGACGCCTGTGGCCGTGACGAAAGGCAGCCGATACGGCCAGGAGAGCCGGGAGTTTCTGGTCAATGGCAAGCGCATTCTGGTGCTGCTGGAAGGGGACCTTGATGAATTCGACGAGCTGACCCTGGATCAGGCGGCCGAACGTGTCCTGCATCGGCTCGACGGCGTGCGCATCAAGTATCTCGAGCTGCACTCGACCCCCTATTTGCTCAGAGCCGTTGGCTTGGCGGTGGTGGTCAGCCTGATCTTCTTCGGCCTCATCTGGCTGTTGCAGCGGGGGCATCGGCGAGTCAGAAAGTGGCTGGCCAACCGCCTGTTGCTGCAGAAGGGGCTGGTCCCCCACTCCTGGCGCCAGGTCACCGGGAATGTCGAGGTCCGCTTGCTCGGCCTCATCACGCTGCTGCTCATCTTCATGCTCACCTATGGCTGGCTGACCTATGTGCTCGGCCTGTTCCCCCAGACCCGGGCCTGGAGCGATCGGCTTGGGGAATCCCTGTTTGCCCTGTGTGGCGACATGCTGGAGGGCATGATTGCCGCCATGCCCGGTCTGGTGACCGTGCTGCTTATCGTGGTCATCGCCCGTTTCTTCATCAAGATGCTGGCCATCCTCTTCGACCGTATCGAGCGTGGCCAGTTCCGGGTGCAGGGGTTGCACGCCGAAACCATAGGCGCCACCCGGCGGCTGCTGTCAGTGGTGATCTGGCTGTTTGCCCTGACCGTGGCCTACCCCTATCTGCCGGGGGCGGATTCCGATGCCTTCAAGGGGATCAGCGTCTTCTTCGGTCTGATGGTGACACTGGGATCGGCCGGTATCATGAACCATGCCATGAGCGGCCTGGTGCTCATCTACTCCCGCGCACTGCGGCCAGGGGATCTGGTGCAGATCGGCGAGGTTGAGGGGATGGTGAGCGAGCTCAACGCCCTCTCGACCAAGCTGGTGACGCGCCAGGATCACGAGGTCACGCTGCCCAATGCGGTGGTGGTGGGTGGCAAGGTGGTGAACCTGACACGGCTGGCGGGCGAGAAGGGGGTGGCCCTGCTGACCAAGGTGACCATCGGTTATGACACCCCCTGGCGTCAGGTACATGCCATGCTGGAGCTGGCCGCGCGGCGTTGCACCCGGCTCAATCAGGATGAAGCTCCCCTGGTGCGGCAGTTGAATCTGCAGGATTGGTATGTGGAGTACGAGTTGCAGGTAAGAATGAAGGCGAACGAACTCCCTGCAGTGGTCAAGACGGAGCTCCATGGCCATATTCAGGATGTCTTCAACGAGTTCGGGGTGCAGATCATGTCCCCCAACTTCATTGCCCAGCCGGAACAGGCTGTGCTGGTGGCCAGGGAGCAGTGGTATCAGGCGCCGGCCCGGGCGCCCGATTCCGCCGAGCCCCCCGTCAGGGAGTGACCACAAAAAGCAGAGGCCCGGCAGCAATGCCGGGCCTATTGTCATGAAGAGAAGCTGATGCCTCAGCTCTCCTTGGCCTCTCTCAGTTGGGAGGGCCTGAATTTCACCAGGAAGGCGAGGGTGATGAGGGCGGTGCTCACCAGACCGATGATGGTGGAAACATTCATCTCGAGGCCGAAACCGATGGGGGCGTTGGCCAGGTAGGTGATGACCACTGCGGTCATGAAGATGGCGGGAATGGTGCATACCCAGTGCAGCTTGCCTTCCTTGATGAGGTAGGCGGCCGCAGCCCACAGCATGATGACGGCGGTGGTCTGGTTGGCCCAGCCGAAGTAGCGCCAGATCACCCCGAACTCGGCCTTGGAGATGATGAAACCAAGGATGAACATGGGGATGGCGATGAGCAGACGCTTGGCCATGGGCTTCTGGGTCAGGTTCAGGAAGTCCGCCACGATGAGGCGGGCGCTGCGAAACGCGGTGTCACCGGAGGTGATGGGCAGGATCACCACGCCGAGGATGGCCAGGATGCCGCCCACGGTACCTAGCAGGCTGGTGGAGACTTCGTGCACCACGGCAGAGGGGCCGCCGCTGGCCAGGGTGGCGTTGAGCGCCTCGGTGCTGTCGTAGAAGGAGAGACCCAGGGTGCACCAGATGAGGGCGATGATCCCTTCCCCTATCATGGCGCCGTAGAAGATGAAGCGACCGGAGCTCTCGTTCTGCATGCAGCGCGCCATCAGCGGAGACTGGGTGGCGTGGAAACCGGAGACGGCACCACAGGCGATGGTGATAAACAGCAGCGGCCAGAGCGGCAGGTCCGTCGGGTGCAGGTTGGAGAAGTCCATCCCGGTGTTGTAGAAGCCCTTGCCGGAGACGATGAGGCCGATGATGAGGCCGACCGACATGAAGACCAGCAGCGCGCCGAAGATGGGGTAGAAGCGGCCGATGATCTTGTCGATGGGGACGATGGTCGCGAGGATGTAGTAGGCGAAGATGGCCGCAATCCAGTAGACCAGATCGGTGGAGGTGAGGTTGGCGAGCAGGCCCGCCGGGCTCAGGACGAAGACCACGCCCACCAGCATCAGGAGCACCACGGCAAAGAGGTTCATGAAGTGCTTGGCGGCGGTGCCCAGGTGCTCACCGACCACGGTCGGCACCGAGGCGCCCCTGGCGCGTACCGACAGCATGCCGGAGAAGTAGTCGTGGACCGCACCGGCGAAGATGCAGCCAAAGACGATCCAGAGCATGGCGACCGGACCATAGAGGGCACCCAGGATGGGGCCGAAGATGGGGCCGACGCCGGCGATGTTGAGCAGTTGAACCAGGTAGACCTTCTTGTCCGACATGGGGACATAGTCCACTCCGTCCGCCATGGTGATGGCGGGGGTCTTCAACTCGGGTTTGGGCCCGAATATCCGTTCGATGAATTTGCCGTATACGAAGTAGCCGGCTATCAACAAGCCGACACAGAGGAAGAACCAGATCATTGCTACGCTCCTGCTTTGTTATTTTTTGGTGTGCGCAGCCAGTGTAGGGGGGGATTTCTGTTAACGGCAGGTGAAAGAGGGTGAGCGGCGACATGGCGACCCGAGCGGTTGTCCGCTGTGATCCGGCGCACACCGCGCCCCGCTTTATTCCAGTCCCAGCTCGTCTTTGAGCTCCTTGAGGTAGCGGCGGCTGACCGGTACCCGGGCCCCGCTTGGGGTCACGATCTCCGCCAGTTGATTCTCCAGCAGCCGGATTTCGAAGATGGCGGTCGGGGCTACCAGATACTGGCGGTGACAGCGCAGCAACGGGGTCTTCTCCTCCAGGGATTTGAGGGTGAGCTGGGTGTGAAACAGCTCGCCCTGGCAGGCGACATGGACGCCGCCGAGATCGGAGAAGGCGTACTCCACCTGGGAGGTTGGGAGCAGCCGTACCCGGTTGTGCAGGTATCCGGGGATATGGTGGATGGTCGGGGCCAGGGTCCCGACCGGTTGCGGGGTGATGTCCTGCCTGAGCCGCGCCAGGGTCTTGGCGAGGCGCGCCGGCTCCACCGGCTTGAGCAGGTAGTCGAAGGCGTTCTCCTCGAAGGCCTGGATGGCGTAGTCGTCGAACGCGGTGACAAAGACGATGCGGGGCAGGGGATCGAGCATGGCCACCAGCTCCATGCCGCTGAGCTTGGGCATCTGGATATCGAGAAACACCACATCCGGCTTGAGTTGCTGGATGAGGCCGAGCGCCTCGATGGCGTTGCCCGCCATGCCCAGGATCTCGATGTCGGGATCGCTGGCCAGCAGCTCTGCCAGCTCCTCGCGGGCATAGGGCTCGTCATCGACGATCAGGGTGCGGATCATGTCATCTCCTTGGCGGTGGTGCGGGGTTGTCGTGGGAGCGTCAGGGAGACCCGGGTCCATTGCTCTGGCTCCCACTGGACGTCAATGCCATAGCGCTCGCCAAAGGCGCTCTTGAGGCGCTTGTCCACCAGGCTCATCCCCAGACCATCCCCCTGGCCGGATGGTTGCCAGGCCCCGGCGTTGTCTTCGACGCAAAGGGTGATCGCCTCGGGGGTCTCCCTCGCGAAGAGGCGAAGTCGCCCCTCTCCCAGCAGGGAGCAGATGCCGTGCTTGATGGCATTCTCGATGAGGGGCTGCAGGGTGAAGCTCGGCAGTTGCACCTCGGCAAGGTGGGGCGGGATCTCGTTGATGACGGTGAGCCGCTCGCCAAAGCGGGCCTGCTCTATCTCCAGGTAGGAGAGGCAGTGCTCCTGCTCCTCCCGCAGCGTGGTCAGGCCGCTCTGGCGCTTGAGGTTGTTGCGAAAGAAACGGGAGAGGTGCAGCAGCAGCTCCCGTGCCCGTCCCGGATCGCGGCGGGTAATGGCGCTGATGGTGTTGAGGGTGTTGAACAGGAAGTGGGGGTTTATCTGTGCCTGCACCAGCTTGAGCTCGGATTGCACCAGCAGGCGCTGCTGCTGCTCCAGGCGGCCTGCCAGCAGCTGCTGGGACAACAGGTTGGCGATCCCTTCTCCCAGGGTGTGATTGATCTTGAGGAAGAGCCGCTTCTTGGGCTCATAGAGTTTGATGGTGCCGATCACCCCCTCGTCACCCTGCAGGGGGATCACCAGCACGGAGCCGAGCTGGCACTGGGGGGAGATGCTGCAACGATAGGGCTGGCTGTTGCCATCGGCGAACAGCACCTTGTTCTGGGCGATGGCTTGCAGGGTGATCGCCGAGGTGATGGGGGTGCCCGGCTTGTGGTGATCTTCTCCGGTGCCGATGAAAGCGAGGATCTTGTCGGTGTCCGTGATGGCGACGGCGCCGACGCCGGTCTCTTCCTGAACGATATGGGCTATCTTGCCGCTGGCCTCTGGAGTGAACCCCTGGCTCATGATGCCGACGGTGCGATTGGCGATGGTGAGCGCCTTGGCGGAGAAAACCCGGGAGAACTTTTCGTACATCCGCTGCTGATCGCGGATCATGCTGATGAAGAGCGCCGCCCCGCAGGAGTTGGCGAGGATCATGGGGGTGGCGATGGTGCGCACCAGCAGCAGGGATTTGTCGAAGGGGGTGGCGACCAGCAGGATGATCACCATCTGCATGATCTCGGCCACGAAGGTGGTGAAGAAGGCGACCCTGGGCGCAAAGAGGTCATTGACCCTGCCTACCCGCATCAGCCGCCAGTGAACCAGCCCCCCCAGCAAGCCTTCGCAGGTGGTGGAGATGGCGCAGGCGAGATCGGTGAACCCCCCCAGGGTATAGCGGTGCAGGCCGCCGGTCAGCCCCACCAGGCATCCCACCAGGGGGCCGCCCAGCAGTCCCCCCAGTACGGCACCGACCGCCCGGGTGTTGGCGATGGCATCATCGATGTCGAGGCCTACATAGGTTCCCAGGATGCAAAAGCAGGAGAAGATGACATAGATGAGCACCTTGTGGGGCAGCCTGACGGAGTAGTTGGCCAGGGGACGCAGCAGGGGGCTTTTGGAAAAAAGGTAGGCGATGACCAGGCTGACGCTCATCTGCTGGAGCAGAGAGAGGACTAGTTGCATAAAAAAGCTTCCTCAAACACCACGCCGGAGCCGGGCGTTGTCATGACGCAGGGTGAGCCTGAGCCCGTCTTGATGCGGGCTGCGGGCTGAACGCTGCGGCAGTTTGCCAGAATGGAAAAATAAAACCATATAAAATCAGCACGTTAAATTGATATTTGTGTAACCTGCGCCCGCTTGATATTGCTGATGCGAGCATGAAGGTATCCACCGGATACGCCACACGGAGGTGGCATGCTCCGCCCGGCCATCGGCTGGGCGTTTTTTATCCAGCTCCAATGGTGGACGATTTAGAGGGGACCTGAGCAATTATTCAGGTTTGTCCAATGAGTTATCCCCAGCTTCTGGGGATAACTCAGAAGGCGAAATAGTAACAGACCCGCCGACCCAGACCGAAAAAGGCGCGTTGCGCGTCGTCCAGCTCTTCCTGTCTGAGGGTGGCGACGATGCTTCGCGCATCTTCCCGCAGATCGATCATGGCCACCCCTTCCGGTCGCTGCCCCTTGAGGTAGGGCAGCACCTTGGGTCTGAGGGGCATGCTGGGCTCGGTGGAGAGCACCAGGGCCAGGGCATCGTCATCCAGGCGCACCAGGGAACCCGGCGGATAGACCCCCAGCACCTTTATCAGCAACCTGACCTGGGTTTGCTCGAACTTCTTCTGGGAGAGCTTGTAGAGCTGGCCGATCACCTGGCTGGGTCCCGGCGGGTTGAGGCCGCTGCGCGGGTGAAGCAGCTCGTCATAGTGGTCCACCAGCCCGATGAGGCGGGCGAGGGGGGGGATCTTGTCGCCCTTGATCCCGAGGGGAAAACCGCTGCCATCGAGGCGTTCGTGATGCAGGTAGGCGACCTCGCGGATCCTGGGTTCGAAAGCCTGCAACTGGTTGAGCATCTCCAGTCCGTACTGGGGGTGCATGTTGAGGAAATTCTGCTCCGCCTTGCTGAGCTCCCCCCGCTTCTGGATGATCTGGCTCGGGATCCTGAGCTCGCCGATGTCGTGGAGCAGGCCCGCCAGACCGGTCTCCTCGATCTCGACGGGATTCATGCCAAGCTCCCGTGCCATCAGCATGGCGATGAAGGCCACGCTCAGGCTGTGTTGCAGCAGGGTATCCGTGTTCTGGCTGCGGATGAGGTGCAGACCGAGCGGCCCCTGGTGTTCTGCCAGACGGGCGGCGGTGCTGCGCACTATCTGCGCGGTATTGGCCAGGCCTTCGTCCGGTTTGAGGTTGAGGGCGCCAAGGGCGTCGCGAAGATCTGACAGGGATTGACCGAACGCCTTGTCCGCGATGCGAAGGGAGCGCCTGAACGCCTTTTCGTCGAAGGTGGGGCCCTCAGAAGAGGAGGTGGTATCCCCGGTGTCGCTCATCTCAAGAGAGGGGACGGGTTCGGCCCGCAGCAGGGGCTCGACCGGCAGATCGCTCTTGTCGGGATCCACCATCAGCAGGGTCAGGTCGAGGTGGCGGATGATGTCGAGCTGTTGCTGGTCCTTGATTTTGAAGGCGTTGAACATGAAAGGGTGGCTCGTCCATCCCGTGGGAAGATGGATGTAGTGGCCGACTCTCAACTGCTCGATGGAGGCCTGTATCAGCGCCATGGACTAGCTCTTCTGTCGAATTTGCCTATCAACAAGCTAGCAAAATTAAACAGATAGACAAACAAAAAAGCCCGCGCATGTGCGCGGGCTCTTGTCATCCGTGGCGTTTATCAGGCCTTGGATTTTTTCTTGTTGTCCACCTTGGTGTCGACCTTGGCTGCAACCGGGGCGGCAGCAGGGGCTTCCTCGATGAAGGGACGGCCGTAGTAGGTGTCCATCAGGATGGCTTTCAGCTCGGTGATCAGCGGGTAGCGCGGGTTGGCGCCGGTGCACTGATCATCGAAGGCTTCCAGCGCCAGCTGGTCTACCTTGGCCAGGAAGTCCGCTTCGTTCACGCCGGCTTCGCGGATGGAGGCCGGGATCCCCAGGGTGGCCTTCAGCTCGTCCAGCCAGGTCAGCAGCTTCTCGATCTTGGCGGCGGTACGGTCACCGGCAGCGGTCAGGCCCAGGTGGTCAGCCACTTCGGCGTAGCGACGGCGAGCCTGCGGACGGTCGTACTGGGAGAACGCGGTCTGCTTGGTCGGGTTGTCGTTCGCGTTGTAGCGGATGACGTTGCTGATCAGCAGGGCGTTGGCCAGACCGTGGGGGATGTGGAACTCCGCACCCAGTTTGTGGGCCATGGAGTGGCACACACCCAGGAAGGCGTTGGCAAACGCGATACCGGCGATGGTGGCGGCGTTGTGCACCTTCTCGCGGGCAACCGGGTCGTTGGCGCCGTTGATGTAGCTGGAGGGCAGGTAGTCCTTCAGCAGTTTCAGGGCTTGCAGCGCCTGACCGTCGGAGTATTCGTTGGCCAGCACGGAGACATAGGCTTCCATGGCGTGGGTCACGGCGTCGATACCACCGAAGGCGCACAGGGACTTGGGCATGCCCATCACCAGGTTGGCATCCACGATGGCCATGTTCGGGGTCAGCTCGTAGTCGGCCAGCGGGTACTTCATGCCGGTGGCGTCGTCGGTCACGACCGCAAACGGGGTCACTTCAGAACCGGTACCGGACGTGGTGGTGATACAGACCAGTTCGGCCTTCACGCCCATTTTCGGGAACTTGTAGATACGCTTGCGGATGTCCATGAAGCGCATGGCCAGGTCTTCGAACGCGGTGTCCGGGTGCTCGTACATGACCCACATGATCTTGGCGGCATCCATGGGTGAACCACCACCCAGGGCGACGATCACGTCCGGCTTGAAGGAGTTGGCCATCTCGGCGCCCTTGCGGACCACGGACAGGGTGGGGTCGGCTTCCACTTCGTAGAAGATCTCCACTTCCATGTTCAGCTTCTTGAGCAGGCGCACCACTTCATCTGCATAGCCGTTGTTGAACAGGAAGCGGTCGGTCACCACCATGGCGCGCTTTTTACCTTCCAGGTCGCCCAGGGCGATCGGCAGGGAACCACGACGGAAGTAGATGGATTTCGGAAGTTTGTGCCACAGCATATTTTCTGCCCGTTTTGCGACTGTCTTCTTGTTGATCAAGTGCTTGGGACCGACGTTCTCGGAGATGGAGTTACCGCTCCAGGAGCCGCAACCCAGGGTCAGGGACGGGGCCAGCGCGAAGTTGTACAGGTCACCGATACCACCCTGGGTGGAGGGGGTGTTGATGAGGATACGGGCGGTCTTCATCTTGTCGCCGAAGTACTTGATGCGGTCGGCATTGCGATCCTGGTCGGTATAGAGACCGGAGGTGTGGCCGATACCACCGATGTTGACCATGTCGCAGGCCATTTCGACGGCTTCTTCGAAGTTCTTGGCACGGAACATACCCAGGGTCGGGGAGAGTTTTTCGTGAGCGAACTCGTCTTCTGCGCAGAGTTCCAGACCTTCACCGATGAGGATCTTGGTGGTGGCAGGCACGGTCACACCGGCCATGGCGGCGATCTTGGTAGCAGGCTGGCCCACGATGTCGGCGTTCAGGGCGCCGTTGATCAGCAGCACTTTACGCACCTTGTCCGCTTCGTCCTTGGAGAGGATGTAGCCGGCGTGGGTCGCGAAACGCTCCTTGACCTGGTTGTAGATGGAGTCGACCACGATGACAGCCTGCTCGGAGGCACAGACCACGCCGTTGTCGAAGGTCTTGGACATCAGGATGGAGGCGACGGCACGCTTCACGTCGGCGGTTTCGTCGATGACGATGGGCACGTTGCCCGCACCCACGCCGATGGCGGGTTTGCCGGAGGAGTAGGCGGCCTTCACCATGCCCGGGCCACCGGTGGCCAGGATCAGGTTGATGTCGTCGTGACGCATCAGGGCATTGGAGAGTTCGACGGAGGGTTGATCAATCCAGCCGATGATGTCTTTCGGCGCACCGGCAGCCACGGCAGCATCCAGTACCAGCTTGGCAGCGGTATTGGTGGAGTTCTTGGCGCGGGGGTGCGGGGAGAAGATGATGGCGTTGCGGGTCTTCAGGGAGATGAGGGCCTTGAAGATCGCGGTGGAAGTCGGGTTGGTGGTCGGTACGATACCGCAGATGATGCCTACCGGCTCGGCGATGGTGATGGTGCCCATCTCGTCATCTTCACTGAGGATGCCGCAGGTCTTCTCATCTTTGTAGGCGTTGTAGATGTATTCGGAGGCGAAGTGGTTCTTGATAACCTTGTCTTCGATGATACCCATGCCGGATTCAGCCACGGCCATCTGGGCCAGGGGGATACGGGCGTTGCTGGCGGCCAGAGCGGCGGCGCGGAAGACCTTGTCTACCTGCTCTTGCGAGAAGCTGGCGAATTGACGCTGTGCTTCTTTGACGCGGGCAACCAGTGCATCCAGTTCAGCCAAATTGGTTACTGCCATGTTTATCTCCTGATGATTTGAAAACTGTTTAGTAAGACCTTGGCAATGCCCGGCAATTATAGCCACCTTGTCAAGGCGAGAATCACCATAACGGGGTATTTACATGCCTTAGTAAACTGTTTTCTGACTCGATTATAGGGTCGGGATGTGTCAGAAAAGATTGATCTGGATCATATGTAACAAAAGAACAAAAGAAATTCTGTTTCACCCCTTGTCGCACCACTATGTTACGGGAGTGTGTCATCCTTTCTTGGCATCACGAGCTGCTGTCACGCGCCCTTTGAATATCTGCTCAGGGAAGGGGATCCGATGAATTCTCGCCTTGACCGGTATGGGGGAGGCGGTATCGCCGTGTTGGTGGTAGAACGTCCACTCCCTTGACGTTTCATTTATGTTGAGAAAGGGGTTGTTGTTTTCATCCAGTCGCCCTGGCGAAACAGCACATCTGGCGGTGGCAGGGAGCGCGTCACCTCTTCACCGCCGGCCCCACTGGCGCCGCACCAGGGTGAGAAAGGCCAAGAATCGGGGTCACAGGAGCGGGTGGGGGCGGCAAGCAGGTGTGGTGAGAAGCAAGGGTGCCATTTGCCGAAAATATCGTTTCTTGGCTGAGGGTTGATATAACGCGCTGCCATGGCACCCGGCGATGTTAATGGCGGCCTCTCTCCCTTAACAACCCGATATGTTGAATTTTGTCGATACATTAGCGGAACTAACTAAAAAGCCCCGGTAAGGGTGAGATTATTTGATTGGAGAAGGGAAAAGCCATGGTGTAAATTTACGCGCAGTTTGGGGGCTGGCCCCTTGTGGCTCGTATTGGTTCTGGATGGCGCCTATGGCAGCAATAGACTTCTCTTTATACCTGAAATTTTTCGTCGGCCTGTTTGCGATCATCAACCCGCTGGGTCTGTTGCCGGTCTTTGTGAGCCTGACGGGCCACATGTCGCCGGAGGAGCGACGCAAGACCAACACCACCGCCCACATTGCCGTGATGATCATCCTGATGGTCTCCATGTGCATGGGACAGCTCATCCTCGACAGTTTCGGCATCTCCCTGGCGTCGTTTCGTATTGCCGGTGGCTCGCTGATCACCCTGATCGCCTGGTCCATGCTGCAGGGCAAGCTGGGGGAGGTGAAGCACAACAAGCAGGAGAAGGGTGAACTGGCTGCGCGTGAATCCATTGCCGTGGTGCCCCTGGCACTGCCGCTGATGGCCGGACCCGGTGCCATCTCCTCTTCCATCGTCTATGCCAGCCAGAAGACCCTGCCCCAGATGGCCGGCATGTTCGTGGTGGTGGTGGCGTTTGCCTGCTGCTCCTGGCTCATCTTCCGCGCCGCTCCCCTGCTGTTCAAGCTGATGGGCAACACCGGCATCAACGTGGTGACCCGTATCATGGGTCTCATCATGATGTCCCTTGGCATCGAGATCATCGTGGCGGGCATCAAGGGAGTCTTCCCCGGTCTGGTGTGAGCCAGGTCCGTTTTTGTCGGAGCCGGTCCTTGTGACCGGCTTTTTATTGTTTCTTTTTTGTTGGTCATTTCCTAGAATCGAGCGGCCTTGTACGAAAAACGACCGCTACGGGATATTTAAATGCTGAATAAATGGTTTTAAGTTGTTTTTTTGACCATGAAAGCGGCCTGTTCCTGATGATATCTATTGCATTATCAGAATTGTCAGGGAATTATGCGGGCAGCGAGGTGTTTGTCTCGTGGATAACAAATGCATGGAATGTTCTTGTTGGAGTATGGAAATGACTCATAGAAAAACAATTATTAATACCCTTTTATTGACTGCACTTTTCGGTGGCGCCACCCTGGCTCACGCCGCCGATGTCCCCGCCGGTACCAAGCTTGCTCCCGAGCAAACCCTGGTGAAGGGCAATGGTTCCGAACCCGCCACCCTGGATCCGCACAAGACCGAGGGAACGGTAGAATCCAATATCCTGCGCGACCTGTTCGAGGGGCTGGTCACCTCCGGCCCCAAGGGTGAGACCCTGCCCGGCGTCGCCGAGTCTTGGGAAACCAAGGACAACAAACATTACGTGTTCCACCTGCGCAAGGATGCCAAGTGGTCCAACGGGGATCCCGTCACCGCGCATGACTTCGTCTTTGCCTTCCAGCGCGCGGTGGATCCCAAGACGGCCTCTCCTTACTCCTGGTACATGGAGATCCCGACCATCGTCAACGCCACTGACATCATCGCGGGCAAGAAGCCGTCCGACACCCTGGGCGTGAAGGCGGTGGACGATCACACCTTCGAGGTGCAGCTGGAGAAGGCGGTGCCTTACTTCGTCAGCATGCTCTCCCACACCACCACCTATCCGGTCCCGAAGAAGGTGATCGAGAAGTTCGGTGATAAGTGGACCCAGCCCGGCAACATGGTATCCAACGGCGCCTACGTGCTGAAGGACTGGGTGGTCAACGAGCGCGTCGACGTCGAGCGCAACCCGAACTACTGGAACAATGGCAAGACCGTCATCAACAAGGTGACCTACCTGCCCATCCAGTCCACCAACGCCGAGCTGAACCGCTATCTGGCTGGCGAAGTGGATCTGACCTACAACATGCCCATCGAACGCTTCAAGCAGATGAAGAAAGAGCTGCCGGACGAAGTGAAGGTGAGCGGCTATGTGGGCACCTACTACTACACCTTCAACACCAAGCGCAAACCTTATGACGACGTGCGGGTGCGTACTGCACTCACCTACGCCATCGATCGCGACGTGATCGCCGACAAGGTGATGGGCAAGGGTGAGACCCCGGGTTATGCCCTGGTGCCCGACTTCGTGGACGGCTTCAAGCCGGTGGCACCATCCTGGTCCAAGCTGACCCAGGCAGAGCGCGATGCCAAGGCGAAAGAGCTGCTGACCGAAGCCGGTTACGGCCCGGGCAACCCGCTCAAGTTCGAGCTGCTCTACAACACCGACGACAACCACAAAAAGGTGGCCGTGGCCGTCGCCTCCATGTGGAAGAAGCTCGGCGTGCAGGTGAGCCTGGTGAACCAGGAGTGGAAGACCTATCTGGAGACGCTCAAGCAAGGTCAGTTTGATGTGGCCCGTCGTGGCTGGATTGCCGACTACAACGAAGCCTCCTCCATGCTGGATCTGATGCAGACCACTCACGGCAACAACGACGGCAAATACTCCAACCCGACGTTCGACAAGCTGATGAGCGAGTCCCGCAACCAGGTGGATGCCGAGGCGCGCAACAAGCTCTATGTCCAGGCCGAAGAGATCCTGGCCAAGGACATGCCGATCGCCCCCATCTATCAGTACGTGACCTCCCGCATGGTCAAGCCCTACGTGGGCGGCTACCCGGCCAACCCGCTGGACAACATCTACAGCAAAGACATGTACATCGTTGCTCACTGAGTAAAGAAACAAGTCGCATAACAAGCAGGGCCCGCCAGACGGCGGGCCTTTATTACAACCGCGACCCTTTGGAAGCAGTACAGGACAGGAAATGTCTATGTTGAAATTCATCCTTAAACGTCTACTGGAAGCGATCCCGACTCTGCTGGTCTTGATCACCGTCTCCTTCTTCATGATGCGCTTCGCCCCGGGTAACCCCTTCACCAGCGAACGCGCCCTGCCGCCGGAAGTCCTGGCCAACATCGAAGCCAAATATGGCCTGGACAAGCCCATCGGCATGCAATACCTCACTTACCTCGGCAACCTGGTCCAGGGGGATCTGGGGCCCTCCTTCAAATACAAGGACTTCACCGTCAATGATCTGGTGAGCCAGGCCCTGCCTGTCTCCGCCAAGATAGGCTCGGTCGCCTTCCTGCTGGCGGTGACCCTGGGGGTCACCTTCGGCACCATTGCGGCCTTGAAACAGAACACCCTCATCGACTACCTGTTGATGTCGTCGGCCATGGCCGGGGTGGTGATACCCGGCTTCGTGCTGGCACCGCTGCTGGTGCTCTTCTTCAGTATCTATCTGGGCTGGTTCCCGGCGGGGGGCTGGCAGGGGGGCGGCGCCCAGTTCATGGTACTGCCGGTGTTCGGCATGATGATGTACTACATCTCGGCCATCTCCCGCATCATGCGCGGCAGCATGATCGAGACCATGAACTCCAACTTCATCCGTACCGCCCGCGCCAAGGGGCTGCCCCTGCGTCACATCATCCTCAAGCACGCGCTGCGCCCGGCCATGCTGCCGGTGGTCTCCTATCTGGGACCGGCCTTCGTGGGCATCATCACCGGCTCCGTGGTCATCGAGACCATCTTCGGCCTGCCGGGGATTGGCCAGCTGTTCGTCAACGGTGCCCTCAACCGTGATTACTCCATGGTGCTCGGTCTGACCATTCTGGTCGGCGCCCTCACCATCACCTTTAACGCCGTGGTCGATATTCTCTATGCCGTCATCGATCCCAAGATCCGTTACTAAGCCGGGAGTACATCATGGTAGTCACAACTGAAAAGCGCGAAGCCGTCGAGGCGTTCGCCCAGAAAGTGGAAGTGGTGGAAGGACGCTCCCTGTGGAAGGATGCCCGTCGCCGTTTCCTGCGCAACAAGGCGGCCCTGACCAGCCTCATCATCCTGACCATCATCGGTCTGGCGGTGATCGTGGGGCCCCACCTGTCCCAGTACACGTTCGATGACCCGGACTGGGGGGCCATGCAGAGTGCCCCGGACATGGAGACCGGCCACTGGTTCGGCACCGACAGCCTGGGGCGCGACCTGTTCGTGCGTACCCTGCTGGGCGGACGCATCTCCCTGATGGTCGGCATCATGGGGGCCCTGGTGGCCGTCATCATCGGCACCCTCTACGGCGCCGCGTCCGGCTTCATCGGCGGTCGCGTCGACAGCCTGATGATGCGGGTGCTGGAGATCCTCAACGCCTTCCCCTTCATGTTCTTCGTGATCATGCTGGTGACCTTCTTCGGTCGCAATCTGGCCCTCATCTTCCTCGCCATCGGCGCGGTGAGCTGGCTCGACATGGCGCGGATCGTGCGTGGCCAGACCCTGAGTCTCAAGAGCAAGGAGTTCATCGAGGCGGCCCACGTCTGCGGCGTCTCCAAGTGGAAGATCATCACCCGTCATATTGTGCCCAACGTGCTCGGCATAGTGGCGGTTTACGCCACCCTGCTGGTGCCGGGGATGATCATGTTCGAATCCTTCCTGAGCTTCCTGGGTCTGGGCGTGCAAGAGCCCATGACCAGCTGGGGCGCCCTGCTGGATGAAGGCTCCAAGTCGATGGAAGTGGCCATCTGGCAACTCCTGTTCCCCGCCGGTTTCATGGTGGTGACCCTGTTCTGCTTCAACTTCCTCGGGGATGGTCTGCGTGATGCCCTCGATCCCAAGGATCGGTAAGACGCAAGCAATGCCGTAGGACCCGTCCGCTGGTCACATAGCGCCAGCGGGATGGGCAGGCCTGCCTCATGACAGATCGATAAGGAGTGTTTATATGAAATTACTGGATGTGAAAGATCTGCGGGTCGAGTTCAAGACCCCGGACGGCAATGTGGTGGCCGTCAACGACCTCAACTTTTCTCTTTCTGCCGGCGAAACCCTCGGGATCGTCGGGGAGTCCGGCTCCGGCAAGTCCCAGACCGCCTTTGCCATCATGGGGCTGCTGGCCAAGAACGGTGTCATCACCGGCTCGGCCAAATTTCAGGGGGACGAGATCCTGAATCTGCCGGAGCACAAGCTCAACAAGATCCGCTCCGAGAAGATCGCCATGATCTTCCAGGACCCCATGACCTCGCTCAACCCCTACATGAAGGTCAAGGATCAGCTGATGGAAGTGCTGATGCTGCACAAGGGGATGACCAAGGCTGCCGCCTTTGAGGAGTCGGTGCGCATGCTGGACGCGGTGAAGATCCCCGAGTCGCGCAAGCGGATGAACATGTACCCCCACGAGTTCTCCGGCGGCATGCGCCAGCGGGTGATGATCGCCATGGCGCTCCTGTGCCGCCCGCAGCTGCTCATCGCCGACGAGCCGACCACGGCGCTGGACGTGACGGTGCAGGCCCAGATCATGACCCTGATGAACGAGCTCAAGCGCGAGTTCAACACCGCCATCATCATGATCACCCACGACTTGGGCGTGGTGGCTGGCATCTGCGACAAGGTGCTGGTGATGTACGCAGGCCGGACCATGGAGTACGGCCGGGTCAACGATATCTTCTATCGCCCGAGCCACCCCTATACCGAAGGCTTGCTGCGCGCCATTCCCCGCCTCGACACCGAAGGGGAAGAGCTGCCCACCATTCCGGGCAATCCGCCCAACCTGCTGCGTTTGCCCACCGGCTGCCCCTTCCAGGAGCGTTGCCACCGGGTGAGCGAGATTTGTGGCCAGCAGTCCCCCATCCTCACCCCGTTCAATGACGGGCGGGAGCGGGCCTGCCACTGGGTATCGGATGCCATGATCAAGGGAGTGAACTAAATGGGTACTGACAAGAAACTGCTGCTGGAAGTGTCCGACCTCAAGGTTCACTTCCATATCAAGAGTGACAAGGCCTGGCCCTGGGCCAAGCCCTCCGCCCTGAAGGCGGTGGACGGGGTGACCCTGCGCCTCTACGAAGGGGAGACCCTGGGCGTAGTGGGGGAGTCCGGTTGCGGCAAATCCACCTTCGCCCGTGCCCTCATCGGTCTGGTACCGGCCACCGACGGCAAGGTGGTGTGGCTTGGGCAGGACTTGACCAAGCTCGAGCAGAACGCCCTGCGGGAGAAGCGCAAGGAGATCCAGATGATCTTCCAGGACCCGCTGGCCTCCCTGAACCCCCGCATGACCATAGGCGACATTATCGCCGAGCCCCTCATCACCTTCTACCCGACCCTGGCAAGGGAAGAGGTGAAGGAGAAGGTGCGCGCCATGATGACCAAGGTGGGTCTGTTGCCGAACCTGGTGAACCGTTACCCCCATGAGTTCTCCGGCGGCCAGTGCCAGCGCATCGGCATCGCCCGGGCGCTCATCCTCGAGCCCAAGATGATCATCTGTGACGAGCCGGTCTCGGCGCTGGATGTCTCCATCCAGGCTCAGGTGGTGAACCTGCTCAAATCCCTGCAAAAGGAGATGGGGCTCTCCCTCATCTTCATCGCCCACGACCTCTCCGTGGTCAAACACATCTCCGATCGGGTGCTGGTGATGTACCTGGGCAACGCGGTGGAGCTCGGGACCGGCAAGGAGATCTTCGCCAATCCCCTGCACCCCTATACCAAGGCGCTGATGTCGGCGGTCCCCATCCCGGATCCGGATCTGGAGCGCAGCAAGGTCATCCAGATCCTGGAAGGGGACTTGCCATCCCCCATGAATCCGCCCTCCGGTTGCGTGTTCCGCACCCGCTGCCCGGTGGCAGGCCCGGAGTGCGCCAAGACCCGGCCCCAGCTCGAGGGCAACTTCGACCACGCGGTTTCCTGTCTCAAGGTGGATCCGCTCTGAGAACCTGTTAACGATCTTGCTGTGAGGCCGTGATCAAGGCTCATGCGCTGCTCGCTTGTTTGTAACAAAGAGTGCTCATGTATTCATATACATTCCGGTTCCTGCGCTGCTCTTTACCTTGTTGACGACCTCTCGCGACAGCTCGTAAACAGGTTTTAAGGAGAACCGTATCGAGAAGGGCGCGTGCTGGCGCCCTTTTTATTGCATGGGGGATAAGATGCCTCTTGGCGCCAGCGGTTGTCGCTGCTACTATCCGCCGCACAAGGGGAGTAACTTCTCGCCGGTTTGTCGTCATTACGGTGCACCCATATCCTGCAGTGCACCCGGCAGCCGGGCAGTTGACGCAAGTCGGCTGTAAGTGAGACCTTGCCGAGAGGCAAGGTGTATCTGCTCCAAACGCGAACCCACTGCCTCCCGGCCGTGGGTTTTGTCGTTTTGGGAGACGTGAAAATGGGTGAATGGTGGATGTGGACCGGTTTCTTCAGCATAGTGCTGGTCCTGTTGTGGATTGATATCCGCTTTGTCGGTGGCGGCAAGGCGCACAAGGTGTCGCTGAAAGAGGCGGGCATCTGGTCTCTCATCTGGGTCAGCGTGGCGCTCCTGTTCAACCTGGCCATCTGGCTCTGGCTGGATCACAGTGCCGGGCGCGAAATCGCGAACCAGAAGGGGCTGGAGTTTCTCACCGGCTACCTCATCGAAAAGGCACTGGCGGTGGACAACGTCTTCGTCTGGCTGATGCTGTTCGGCTACTTCGCCATCCCGGCGGAGCTGCAGCGTCGGGTCCTGCTCTACGGAGTGCTGGGGGCCATCGTGATGCGCGCCGGCATGGTGTTCGCGGGCAGCTGGCTCATCGAGCAGTTCCACTGGATCCTCTACCTGTTCGGGGCTTTCCTGCTGCTGACCGGTGCCAAGATGCTGTGGGCGGCCGACAAGGAGCCGGATCTCGAGAACAATGCCCTGATCGGCTGGATGCGTCGTCGCTTCAAGGTGACCGAGACGCTGGAGGGGGAGAAGTTCTTCGTCTGGCGTGACGGTGTGCGCTACGCGACCCCGTTGCTGCTCATCCTGGTGCTGGTGGAGGTGAGCGACCTCATCTTCGCGGTGGACAGTATCCCGGCCATCTTCGCGGTGACCACGGATCCCTTCATCGTGCTCACCTCCAACATCTTCGCCATCATGGGGCTGCGCGCCATGTACTTCCTGCTGGCCGGGGTGGCCGATCGCTTCGCCCTGCTCAAATACGGCCTGGCGCTGATCCTGATGTTCATCGGGGTCAAGATGTTGCTGCTCGATATCTTCAAGATACCGACCGGCATCGCCCTTGGCGTGGTGGCGCTGATCCTGCTGGCCTCCATGGGGCTGAGTCTGCTGATGACCCGCAAAAAGGCGGCGTGAACGGCGCAGTAAAAAGGGCTCCCTCGGGAGCCCTTTTTCATGTCAGCAATTTGCTTAGCGCTTGATCTTCTTGGGGTTGGTGTAGCCCCAGACGGTGTACATGTCCGCCAAGAGGGCACCGTTGTACTCCTCCAGATCAGATTGTTTCACTTCGGCATCACCCTGGCGTCCGAACAGGACCACCTCGTCACCGGGTTTGATCCCCTTGATGTCGGTGACGTCCACCATGGTGGTGTTCATGGAGGTCTTGCCCACGACGGGGGCCTTCTGGCCATGGATCAGCACATAGGCCTTGTTGCTCATGGCGCGGCGGTAGCCGTCGGAGTAGCCCATCGGCAGGTTGGCCAGCAGGGAGTCGCGCTTGAGGGTGAAGGTGCGGTCATAGCCGACGGTGTTGCCCGCCGGGTAGTGGTTGACGGAGGCGACCTGGGTCTTGAACGCCATCACCTTCTTGTACTCGGTGTAGGAGGGAATGGTGTCGCCATAGATGATGCCGCCCGGGCGCACCATGTCAAAGTAGGCTTCCGGCACTTCCAGGGTGGCGAAGGAGTTGGCGGCGTGGATGGTGAGCTTGCTGCGATCCAGCTTGCCGGCGTCGATGAGCCACTGGTAGTCCAGCTTGAACTGGGCCAGCCCCAGCTTGACGTCCTCTTTCTCCTCCACCGGGAAGTGGGTCATGATGCCGACCGGGGTGATCCCCTTGAGCTTGAGCATGGCCAGGGCATCGGCCTTGGCATCGTCCTGGCGCAGATCGATGCCGTTGCGGCTCATGCCGGCGGAGTTCAGGCCGATGTGCACCGGGATGTTGGTGTGATGGCGCTGGGCGATGTCGGCGATCCCCTTGGCGCTCTCCAGGCTGCCGATGAGCTCTTCCAGCTTGTAGGGCAGGGCCTGCTCCACTTCATCCGGGGTGGCGGCACGCACCCGCATCAGGCGACCTTCGAAGCCCTTCTCGCGGGCCACGCGGGCCTCTTCGTTGCTGGCGATGCCGATGCAGGGGATGCCTGCCTTGACCACCGAGGGGACCAGCAGGTCGATGCCGTGACCGTAGGCGTCCGCCTTCATGATGGCGCAGATCTGCGGGCCCTTGTCACCGAGGCGATTCTTCAGGGTCTGGATGTTGTGCTCGAAGGCACCGAGATCCACTTCCAGCCAGGCGTTGGCGGCGGTCTGTTCCTGACCGTTGCGGTGGTCGTCGGCGAGCGGCAGATAGGGGGCGGCGACCGCCTGGCCGGCCAGCAGGCCAAAGATCAGGGTCGCGAGCAGTGTTTTCTTGTGCATGGGGCAAGTCCTTTCTTATTGTCTTGAGTTGAGGCTGGGCTCATCGCTGAGGCGAGCTGCGGCAGGGCTGGTCATAGCATGTTGCTATGCTAATGATATATTTCACTTTTTATCCAGATGCCGACTCTGGGAGTGTATCTCAACGGCGTCAATCGTGGCACGTGTTGCAGGAAGAAAATATGAAGCTGACGTTGCGGATTCCACCGCTGCTGCTGTTCGTCGTCATCGTGCTCGCCATGTGGCTGGGGCGGGGCGAGGGGAGGGCTGCGCCCCTGTGGCTGGTGCTGGTCGCCACGCTGTGGCTGGCGGGAGCCCTGCTGGGAGGCGGTGCGCTTCTGCATTTCTGGCAGCAGCGCACCACTGTGCACCCCCAGCGGCTGGAGAGCAGCCGGGTGCTGGTGACTCGGGGCGTCTATCGCATCAGCCGCAATCCCATGTACCTGGGGCTGCTCTGCTGGACCCTGGCGCTGGCGTGCTATCTGGGAGGCATGGCAGTGTGGCTCGGGCCGCTGCTGCTCTGGGGCTGGCTTACCCGCTTCCAGATCCTGGCAGAGGAGCAGGCGCTGCGGCGGCAATTCGGCGATACCTATGACGACTATTGCCGACAGGTCAGGCGCTGGTGCTGAGGCGCGGTGTGCCCCATCAGGCATATGACAACGGCCCGCAGAGGCGGGCCGTTGCCATGGGGGTCAGGGGATCACGCCTTGGCGGTGTCCACCTCGCCGAGGGGGGCGGTCTCACTCAGGCTGTCTTCGCTCTTGGCCACCACGCTCGCGGCGATGGCGTTGCCCAGCACGTTGGTGGCGGAGCGCCCCATGTCGAGGAAGTGGTCGATACCGAGCAGCAGCAGGATGCCCGCTTCCGGGATGTGGAACTGGTTGAGGGTGGCGGCAATCACCACCAGGGAGGCGCGGGGCACCCCGGCCATTCCCTTGGAAGTAACCATCAGCAGCAGCAACATGGTGATCTGCTGGGCCGTTGAGAGCTCGATGCCATAGGCCTGGGCGATGAACATCACCGCGAAGGTGCAGTACATCATGGAGCCGTCCAGGTTGAAGGAGTAGCCCATGGGGAGCACGAAGCTGGCGATGCGCTTGTCACAGCCAAATTTCTCCAGCCTGTCCAGGGTCTTGGGGTAGGCGGCCTCGGAGCTGGCGGTGGAGAAGGCCAGCAGGATGGGCTCGCGGATGAGGGCGAGCAGGGTCAGGATGCGGCGGCGGATGAAGAGGCTGCCCATGGCGATGAGCAGCAGCCAGAGGCAGCCGAGCGCCAGATAGAACTGGGCCATGAAGGTGCCATAGGTGGCGAGGATGCCGAGCCCCTCCTTGGCGACCATGGCGGCGATGGCGCCAAACACCGCGAACGGGGCGAAGTTCATCACGTAGCCGGTCACCTTGAGCATGATCTCGGCGCCGCTGGCCATCAGTTTGACCACGGGCTTGGCGTCGTCCCCCAGGGCGGCGGCGGCCAGCCCGAAGAAGAGGGAGAAGACCACGATCTGCAGGATCTCGTTGGTGGCCATCGCCTCGACCACGCTTTTCGGGATGGCGTGGGTCACGAAATCCTTGAGGGAGATGGCGGTGGCAACCACGCCGGAGCTGGCGCCGTCATCGGGCAGGGAGAGGGAGAGCCCCACCCCAGGTTGCATCAGGTGGACCATGACCAGCCCCAGGGTCAGGGACATCAGGGAGGCGAGCATGAACCAGCCCAGAGTCTTGACGCCGATGCGGCCCACGGTGCGGGTGTCGCCCATCTTGGCGATACCGACCACGAGCGTGGTGAACACCAGGGGGGCGATGATCATCTTGATGAGGCGCAGGAAGATGTCGGTCAGCAGGGTGATGTCATCGGCAAAGCCTGCGGCCTGTGCGGGCGCGAGCAGGCGATAACCCTGCCCGGTCACGATGCCAAGCAACATCGCAATGAGGATGGCAACGGTCAACTTGTTCATTTTCATGGGGGAGTTCCGGTTTCGATAGGTGCAATGCCTGTGCAGGCGGCGAGGGGCCGCCTCAGTCCTTTTTTGTGATCCGGGCGGTGGAATCCAGACAGCCGGTGTGCTGGAGCATGCCTAATCGCGAAGGGGAAATCCAGTGACTTGTTTCGGAGTTTTGCGCTGTTGTTAGCTGCATTTGATATGCATCTTGTGATTTATTTGTATTAATCGCTGTTTATTTTAATTTTTGCGAGATAAACGGCTTCCATGCTCTGTGCGTCCCGGGGGCTGGCCTCCAGGGTGAAGACGAGCAGGGCCGAGGTGCGATGTTCCACCTGCATGTCGTCCATGAAGGTGTCTGGCTCGTACTCGTCGAACCCGAATTGGGGGCGGGTCGGGGTGACCCTGACGGCATCTCGCGACAGGGTCAGCGTCTCGACCTGAATCCAGGGGTATCCCTTTGCCAGTGCCACCTCACCGGCCCGCTTGAGCACGTATTTGCGCGCCGTTTCCCTGTCCACCAGATCGTTGCCCACAAACTCCAGTTGCCAGCGGGCCGGGCCAAGCTGGGTCTGTGAAAAACCGGTCTGGCCATTCCAGAACGATTTTTCACTGTCATAGGCGGTGGCGCAGCCCGCGAGCTGGCCGACCAGCAGGACGCTGAGGGCAAGGGTGCAGAAAGTACGAAGGGAAGGCAACATGATGCGGGCCGCTTGGCAAAGGGGGTTTTACTACAGCACAAAGGGATCGGAGAGACAATCGCGGTGGAAGACCATAAAAGAAAAGGCCTTGTCGTCTGACAAGGCCTTTCTCGGGGAATTTGGTCGGTGTGAGAGGATTCGAACCTCCGACCCTCTACACCCCATGCAGATGCGCTACCTGGCTGCGCTACACACCGACGGAGTC
>NZ_JBFODF010000020.1:0-11963 GCF_040908165.1 Aeromonas sp. R6-1 | reverse complement strand
CTAGGCTGTGTTCTCAAAATGCTGGTTTTCTGTCCACACATAACTCGCGCAAGTAGCGAAGGCAAAAAGCCAGTTTGATAAAGGCTGCAAAACTCTTGGCTAGCTTTTCATATCTCGTTGAAAACCGGCGAAACTTCTTCAACCAACCGAAGCACCGCTCCACGACATTGCGCCTGCGGTAATGCACCTTGTCCAGTACCAATGGACGCCCCTTATGGCGCCGTTGCTGGTCGCTGCGTTGCGGAATGACCGCTTTTATCCTTCTCCGCCGTAGCTCGGCTCGAAAGGCTTTGCTGCTATAGGCCTTGTCTGCGGCAAGATGCGCTGGCCGTGTTCGGTAGCGACCTGATGACGTTGGTATCCTCGCCATGGCCAACGCGCTTGTTGCATAGCTGATTTCTGCTGATTGCCCCGGTGACAGGCAGAAGCTCAGTGGTAAGCCATGACGGTCCGTGACCAAGTGAATTTTGCTGCCGAAACCTCCCCGCGAACGGCCAAGGGCTTGATTCATTGAGGTGTTTTTTTACGTGCACCGGCAGCATCTTTGGATGCTCTGACATTGGAGCCGTCCAGGCACCACAGGTCGAAATCGATGAGCCCTTCTTCATTGAGCTTGAGTTGCAGCGCTTCCAGAATGGCATCAATCCGGCCTGCATCCTGCCAACGCCGGAAGGTGTTGTAGACCGAATTCCATGGTCCGAAACGTTCTGGAAGGTCTCGCCAAGGAGCTCCGGTGTGGAGTATCCAGAGAATGCCATCGAGCACTTGGCGCGGTTCACGGGTAGGGCGCCCGATCAGGCTTCGAGAAGGAAACTGGGGCTCGATAAGCCCCCATTGTGCATCAGTCAGCTGATAACGGCGGGACACGGAATGGATCTTAAGCTGTTGAGAAGATGTGAGATTATATCTTCATCACTTTAAGAACACAGCCTAGCCTGCCTGCGGCTCGGGCTCATGGCCACGCACGGCCTCCCCCGACGCCCTTATCGACATCCCGGCCCTCAGATTGGCCTATAGTTCGGCGAGGTTGTGGATCGTAACAGCATGATCTGGCACGCCATTTTTGCGCAGGAGAAGGCAGGCATCGGACAACATAGACATGCACCGCATGCCGGCATGAAAACGGCGCCCTCTCGGACGCCGTGTCTTTTATCACAGTGCAGCGCTATCGCCACACAGGCACAAAAGCGGCTCAGCCGGCCTTGTGCTGCTCGGCCAGATAGAGCCAGGTGTCGACCACGGTATCCGGGTTGAGCGACACGGAATCGATCCCCTGCTCGACCAGCCAGGCGGCGAAGTCCGGGTGATCGGACGGCCCCTGGCCGCAGATCCCCACGTACTTGCCCGCCTTGCGGGCGGCGGCGATGGCCATGGCCAGCAGTGCCTTGACCGCCTCGTTGCGCTCGTCGAACAGGTGGGCGATGAGCCCGGAGTCCCGATCCAGCCCCAGGGTCAACTGGGTCATGTCATTGGAGCCGATGGAGAAGCCGTCGAAGTGCTCGAGGAATTTGTCCGCCAGCAGCGCATTGGAGGGCAGCTCGCACATCATGATGACTTTCAGGCCGCGCTCGCCACGGCGCAAGCCGTTCTCAGCCAGTATCTCCACCACCTGCTCCGCCTCACCCAGGGTACGCACGAAGGGGATCATCACCTCGACGTTGGTCAGCCCCATGACATCCCGCACCCGTTTCATCGCCTCGCACTCGAGGGCGAAGCAGGGGCGGAAGCTGTCGGCGATGTAGCGCGACGCGCCACGGAAACCGATCATGGGGTTCTCTTCATGGGGTTCGTAACCACGGCCCCCCACCAGGTTGGCGTACTCATTGGACTTGAAGTCCGACATCCGCACGATGACCCGCTCAGGCCAGAAGGCGGCCGCCAGGGTGGCGATCCCTTCCGTCAGCTTGGCTACGTAGAACTCCCGTGGGCTCTCGTAGCCCGCGATCATCCTGGTGATGGTGGCCTGGAGTTCCGGGGTCTGCTGATCGAACTCCAACAGCGCCTTGGGATGGACCCCGATCATGCGGTTGATGATGAACTCGAGGCGGGCCAGGCCCACGCCGGCATTCGGCAACTGGGCAAAATCGAAGGCGCGGTCCGGATTGCCGACGTTCATCATGATCTTGATGGGCAGGCGCGGCATATTGCCCACCTCGGTCACCGCCACGTCAAAGTCGAGCTCGCCGTCATAGATGAAGCCGGTATCCCCTTCCGCACAGGAGACGGTGATGAGCTGACCATCCTGGATGTGGTCGGTGGCGTTGCCACAACCCACCACTGCCGGAATGCCAAGCTCCCGGGCGATGATGGCGGCGTGACAGGTGCGTCCACCCCGGTTGGTGACGATGGCGGAAGCGCGCTTCATGATGGGCTCCCAATCCGGATCCGTCATGTCGGTGACCAGCACATCGCCAGGCTGCACTTCATCCATCTGGCTGATGGAGGAGATGACACGGGCCGGACCCGCGCCAATCTTGTGGCCGATGGCGCGCCCCTCGATCAGCACCTTGCCGGTTTGCTTGAGGGCAAAGCGCTCGAGGGTATTGGCTTCCTGGCGGCTACGCACGGTTTCCGGACGGGCTTGAACGATGTAGAGCTTGCCATCCTGACCATCCTTGGCCCACTCGATGTCCATCGGACGACCGTAATGCTGCTCGATGATGAGGGCCTGCTTTGCCAGGGCCATCACTTCCTCGTCCGTGATGCAGAAGCGGTTGCGCTCGGCATCGGTGGTGTCGACCACCTTCACCTGACGGCCATGACCGGCATCCCCGGAGTAGGTCATCTTGATGAGCTTGGAACCCAGCGTCTTGCGCACCACGGCAGGGCGCCCGGCCTTGAGGGTCGGCTTGTGCACATAGAACTCGTCCGGGTTGACGGCCCCCTGCACCACCATCTCGCCCAAACCCTGGGCGCCGGTGATGAAGACCACGTCGTTGAAGCCGGATTCGGTGTCCAGGGTAAACATGACGCCGGAGGCAGCGAGATCCGAGCGCACCATGCGCTGCACCCCGGCAGAGAGAGCGACCCCCTTGTGGTCATAGCCCTGATGGACCCGGTAGGAGATGGCGCGATCGTTGAACAGAGAGGCAAACACATGCTTGATGGCAGTCATGACGGCATCGATGCCGCGCACGTTGAGGAAGGTCTCCTGCTGACCGGCAAACGACGCATCCGGCATGTCTTCCGCGGTGGCGGAGGAGCGCACGGCAAAGGATGCCTCGAGCCCCGCGCTCAGCTTGTCATAGGCCTCGCGCACCGCCTGCTCCAGAGCGGGCTGGAAGGGTGCTTCCACCACCCAGTCGCGGATCTGCTGACCGGCCCGGTTGAGGGCGGCGATGTCATCCACATCCAGACTGTCGAGCAAGTCATGGATCTTGCCGTTGAGGCCGCTTAACTCCAGAAACTCGTTAAACGCAAAGGCCGTGGTCGCAAACCCGCCCGGCACGGACACGCCGACCCCCGAGAGGTTGCTGATCATCTCGCCAAGGGATGCATTCTTGCCGCCGACGCGTTCAACGTCCTGCATACCGAGCTGTTCGTACCAGAGTACGTACTGTTGCATTTGCATGTCTCCAGGTTGGGGGGCCAGGGTGACAATTCACCTGCTGTGCCAAGTCGTGTGTTTTTGTTAGTGTCTGTTGCCAACGACCATGAAAACGTTTTCTATTTATTGTCAAAAAAATCCCCGAGCAAGAGTTGGGGATGGTCGTTTGACACAGGCATTCTACAATAGCGACACAAAAAGGTAACGACTCAGGTTTGCAAGCGAGTTCACAACTTGGGCATGGCAGATCTGTTGACAAAAACGATATGGTTTCGAGAGATACTTATTTCTCGCCGCCCTCTGGAGCGCACCACAGGAGTCCGCAGTGCACACCGTATTCTATGTATCCGACGGCACCGCCATCACCGCCGAAGTCTTCGGCCACGCCGTGTTGAGCCAGTTTCCCCTGGCCTTCGAGCAGGTCACTATCCCCTTTGTCGAGACCCAGGAGAAAGCGCGCCAGGTACGGGCACGCATTGACGAGCAGTTTCGCCAGACCGGGGTGCGCCCCATTCTGTTTCACACCATCGTCGACCCCATGGTGCGTGAAGAGGTGCTCAAGGCCCAGGCCAGCAGCCACGATTTTCTCAACACCTTCGTGAGCCCTCTCGAACAGGAGCTCGGTATCAAGGCCGAACCCAGGTTACATCGCACCCATGGCATGGAAAACCGCAAGCTTTACGACGATCGCATCGAAGCGGTCAACTTTGCGCTGGCCAACGACGATGGCATCACCACCAGGGAGTATGACGAGGCAGACATCATCCTCATCGGGGTCTCCCGTTGCGGCAAGACACCGACCAGCCTCTATCTGGCGCTGCAATTTGGCATTCGCGCCGCCAACTATCCCTTTATCGAGCAGGACATGGGATCGCTGGAGCTGCCCGCCGCCCTCAAGGCCAATCGCCACAAATTGTTCGGCCTCACCATCATGCCGCAGCGGCTGCACGAGATCCGCAACCAGCGCCGCGCCAACAGCCGCTACTCCTCGCTTGATCAATGCAAACAGGAGCTGGCCAGCGTCGAGAGGCTGTTCCGCCAGGAGGCGATCCGCTTCCTCGATACCAGCTCCCACTCGGTCGAGGAGATCAGCGCCAAGATCCTGGAAGCAACCGGCCTTCGCCGCCAGCTCTGCTAACCTTCAAGGCTGTGACAGCACAGCGCACCATTAAACAGGTGAGTGGCAAGATAACGAAACAGAGAAACAGGATGAAAAAATGATGCCAGCATCGTCGCTGGCATCCTATCACTCGCGGGGCAAGCAGGCTCAGGGCTTGTTGAGCTCCTTGTTGTTCATCAACATGCCGTGAAAATGGATGAGTCCCCTGCCCTTGCGGACTCGCTCGCTCAGCCAGCAGGCTGGCACCAACCCCATCCCGGCAGCAAGGATGAGCACCATGGCGACGTGGTTCACCAGGTAATCCGCTCCCAACCAGCCCCAGACAACAAGGCTGCTCATCGCCATCGTCAGCAACATGGGGGAGAGCCAGATCCCGAGCCAGAGCACGGCCATCACCAGGCCACCGACTATACGCTCCATCATATGAGTCCCTTTTTATCAAAAGGCAAAAGCATCATAAAAACCAATTCGCGTCAACAGGCGCAAATCCACCAGAACACAAAATCAGCAATCACTCTCAAAACCCCTTTCCAGATCATGAAAAACCTGCATGGCGCACAAAACAGCAGCCAATGATGAGGAAAACAGGTGCATGGACGGTCGATTATCACTATTCTGCTCGGGTTGGTAGCCGCTACAAAAAACAGCCAGCGGCAAACCGTAACGATATAAATACGGATTTCGTCACGTTTTCGGCACAAGATGCCGCGCCAGGCAGAGGACGTGCTGTGGCTGACGGGACGCGAGCCGAGTGATTTCAGCGACGTAAGGAAGGAAGAATGGATCTTCAACAACACGGCGAGGAGCTCAAGCGCGGTCTGAAAAACCGCCATATCCAGCTCATCGCACTGGGCGGTGCCATCGGTACCGGCCTGTTCCTCGGCATTGCCGACACCATCAAGATGGCGGGCCCTGCGGTGCTGCTGGGTTATGCCATCGGCGGCTTCATCGCCTTCCTCATCATGCGCCAGCTGGGCGAGATGGTGGTGGAAGAGCCGGTTGCCGGCTCATTCAGCCATTTTGCCTACAAGTACTGGGGTGACTTCGCCGGCTTCGCCTCCGGCTGGAACTACTGGGTGCTCTATGTGCTGGTGAGCATGGCCGAGCTGACGGCAGTCGGCATCTATGTCCAGTACTGGTGGCCCGAGATCCCGACCTGGATGTCGGCGGCCTTCTTCTTCGTGCTGATCAACGCCATCAACCTCTCCAACGTCAAGGCGTTCGGCGAGATGGAGTTCTGGTTCGCCATAATCAAGGTGGTCGCCATTCTCGGCATGATCGGATTCGGCGGCTGGATGCTGTTCTCCGGCAGCGGTGGCCCCGAGGCCACGGTCAGCAACCTCTGGGCCCAGGGTGGCTTCTTCCCCAACGGCGTCGGCGGGCTGGTGATGGCCATGGCCTTCATCATGTTCTCCTTCGGCGGTCTGGAGCTGGTCGGCATCACGGCAGCGGAAGCGGACAATCCCGAGAAGAGCATCCCCAAGGCCACCAACCAGGTGATCTACCGCATCCTCATCTTCTACATCGGCGCCCTGACCGTACTGCTCTCCCTCTATCCCTGGGGCAAGGTAGTGGAAGGCGGCAGCCCGTTCGTGATGATCTTCCATGCGCTCGACAGCAACCTGGTAGCCAACGTACTTAACCTGGTGGTGCTGACCGCCGCGCTGTCGGTGTACAACAGCTGCGTCTACTGCAACAGCCGCATGCTGTTTGGCCTGGCCAAGCAGGGCAACGGCCCCAAGGCCCTGCTCAAGACCAGCAAGAGCGGCGTGCCCCTGACCGCCATCACCATCTCGGCCGCGGCCACCCTGCTGTGCGTGCTCATCAACTACCTGATCCCGGGCAAGGCCTTTGGTCTGCTGATGTCCCTGGTGGTCTCCGCCCTGGTCATCAACTGGGCCATGATCAGCCTGGCGCACCTCAAGTTCCGCAAGGTGAAGGCTGCAGAAGGCGTCACCACCAAGTTCAAGGCACTGTGGAGCCCGTTTGGCAACTACCTCTGCCTCGCCTTCATGGCCGCCATCCTGGTGATCATGTACATGAACGATGGCACCCGCATCTCGGTCGAGCTGATCCCGGCCTGGGTCCTGGTACTCGGTATCGGCTATCTGCTCAAACAGAAGAGCCAACGCAAGCTGGCGACCAACCTGGGCTAGGCATCAAGCCTCCTCCAGCAAAAATGCCGGTCACTGACCGGCATTTTTTTACTCCATTCCCGTTTCACCTGACCCAGTTCGCGGCTCGCTAGTCCTGCCAGCCCCTGTAATGACAAACCCGAGGGGTTGCCTCGGGTTTGAGTGATGGACAAAGGGGCTGTGTTATTCCAGCAGGAAGACGGCTTCTACATTGTCAGTGATGCTGATCTGCTGCTGTTGATAGCTGTTTTCCATCATGTCGGCGGCAGGGGCTGCCGCAGCCTTCATGGCACGGGTATAGACCGGCATGGGAGAACTGTTGCGGTATTCAACGCTATACACTTTGCCAAGCTTCATGCCGAAAGCCTTGGCCAGGGACTCCGCCTTGCTCGTGGCATCAGCGACAGCACCAAGCCGGGCCTGCTCCTTGATGACCTGTGGTGACTTCAGGCCGTACTCTATCTGGGTCACGGACTCCAGACCCGCCTTGAGGGCGGTATCCATCAACTGGCTGAGTTTGTCGAGTTGATAGAGTTTGACGGCCAGTTGGCGCTGGGCACGGTAACCCACCATTTCAGGCTGCTTGTTCTGGGGATACTGATACTCGGGGGAGATCACCAGGTTGCCCGCCTCGACGTCGCTGCGCTTGATGCCCAGGCTCTCCAGCTGGCCAAAGAAGGCAGCTACCTTGGTATCTACCTGCTGTTTGGCCTTGATGCCCTGCTTCTCCAGTGCCGTGACGGCGACATTGAGCGTCAGCATGTCTGGTTCAGCCTTCTGCTCCGCATAGCCACTGACGACCAGATGGGGGGCTTGAGGAACCTCGATGGCAAGCAACGGAGCACTGACAACCAGCGCGGACAGGGTAAGAAGGGGACGCCACATAAAAAAACCTCCATCATTTAGATGGAGGTCATTATGCATGTCGTCGATTGGGATTCATATATCGTGTGTCGGCGGGATCTGGTCCAGCACCTGATTGGTCATGTCGATATTGATGCTGATCTCCCCTCCTCCTGAATTGCCATGGCTTGTCATCACGGGAGCAGGCGCCTGGCTGCCAAACAGCGATTCATCCTCAAAGTGGAACGAATCCCACGACAGAACATGACCTTGTGATGGCAGATTCGGCTCGGACGTCGTCACGACGGCCAGCGCCCCCCAGTCAAGCTCCTCACCGTGGCTGAGCAGCCCCTGCAAGGAGGTATCGCTCAGGCTCTGCAACGAATACTCCTGCTGCCCCCACTCATGGCCGACCAGCACCATCATGTGGGGCAGGGGGGCATCCTCTGCTGGCGTGAAGCTGATACGAGAAGCGGCAAAGTCCACATTCAGCAACCCCGCCACCTCACCATCTTCGCTCTCCAGCTCCAGACCGTTGAGCGTGTCACCCGTCATCGTGGCCTGATAGCCAAAGCGGCCGGTGCAGACGATATTGTCCTGCCCGTTCCAGCTATAGCGAATGCCGTCGATGTCGACCCAGTTGAATGACTGCATGGTGACCCTCTCCTGATACTGCAGCTATCTTATCTGCCCACTCCATCAAATAACAGGGGCCGGGCACACCCGGCCCCCATACCCTGCTTACGGATCGACCTTGAGGTTGCCCTGATCCAGCAGATCCTGAATGATCTGCAGATTGGATTTGCCAGCCGTCAGATCCACGTTGTCAAAGAGGATGGTATGAGTCGTGGTGCCACTTCCCGCGCCATCCAGATCAATGGTCAGAGTCGACTTGCCACTGCCCGGACCAGGAGCAAAGGTAAGATAGTGATCCAGTGTGCTCGCATCGGCATGCTCACCACTGAGCAGTTCACTCAGGTCCAGAACATCTCCATTGGCCCCCGTGGTGAAGTCTTTGATGGTATCCGTGCCTCCTGCATCACCTGCCATCCATTTGAAGGTATCCTTGCCAGCCCCACCAGTCAGGGTATCGCTGCCGGTACCCCCAATCAGCAGGTCGTCGCCCCCACCACCACTCAAGATGTCGTTACCTGCCAGTCCGCTCAGGACGTTGGCATTGCCATCGCCGGTCAGGCTGTCGTTGAACATGGACCCTACCAGGTTTTCCATGTTGCTCAGGCTGTCTGTCCCCGCCCCTCCGGTATTCTGATTGGCGCCATTGACTGTGACCGTGACCCCAGCAGCGCTGTCGAAGTAACTGGCCGTATCATTGCCGTTGCCGCCATTCAAGGTGTCGTTGCCGAGCCCCCCAAGCAGGATGTCGTTACCGGCATTCCCGTTGAGCGTATCGTTTCCAGACCCCCCGATCAGGATCTCGTCGAGATAGCTCCCGGTGAGTGTCGAACCGCTCTGCACATCCACATACACCTTGGCCGTATCTGTGGTCGTGCTATTGGTGTAGTTGAACGAACCCTCGTAAGAGCTGGGGGTAGCATTGCCGGAAGTATTGTCAAATGTTACCGAGCCTGCATTGTCTGTGACGGTCCCTCCAACGGCTCCCGAGATGCCCGTGATCATCTGGGTCGCAGCCAGAGGCCCGGTGTCATTGGCAAGCAGAGCCCAATCCGGAATGGTCGCCGGGTCCTGGTTGGTGATGATAAAGTCATCACGAACCACGGTAGGACCGACCGCCGGGTTGATAACGATGGACAAGGTGCTGGACGCAGTATCCCCATCGTTGTCTATCACACTGTAACCCACGACCTGGTTTATCCCCCCGACCGGAATGGATGTCGGCGGAGTATAGGTGTAGGCGCCGTTGTCCATATCCACCTTGAGGATGCCGCCTGCAAGTGTAATGGTCCATTCATTGGTCGCTGTATTGAAAGTCCCGACTGATGTTCCTCCCGAGACGCCGGCGGAGTCCGTCTTCTGGTTGTAGGTATAAGTCACCCCCCCCACGGTAATGGCATTGAGCCAGCCACCGTCGGCCCCAGCACTCGCTGCTACCCCGTTGATCAGTTGTCCTGCCAGGGGCGGAGCTACCACAGTGCTCAAAAGGGTCGCGGTCAGTTGACTGAAGTCAGTCACCACCACTGCGGTGGTATTCGCCGGACTGGCACCACTGACCCCGTTGTAGGCGATGGGATCCAGTGCAGACTGGGTTGCTCCCGAGCCCATCCCGAGCGCGTATGAATTGATGTTGTTCGCCGTCAGGAAATCGGCCCAGTCCTTGGTTTCACCGCTCAGTGTCGTGCCGTCACCATCGATCCCGTTCCCACCGCCAAGCGAGTTGTTGCCATCAGGAACTGTGGCGGGGGTACCGCTCAACGAGTTGGCATTTGGCAGACCATCCGACATGAAGTAAGAAACATTTTGCGCATTAGCGAGTCTACCTGTATCGCCAAAGGCTTTGATTGCCTCGTTCAGTGCATCATCGTAGTTGGTCGAGTCCGTGGGGGTAAGGCCAAGGATGATGGCCTTGGCTACATCGACCGAGACCCACACCCCGGTCGGATTGGCGGCTGAAGTGGAGAAGGTCACGATATTGACCATGACGCTGCCGTAGGCGCTGTATTTGTCCAGCAGCTCCAAAGCGGACTTTTGCATCACCTGCATCCGAGTCATGCCTTGATAGCCCGATGGATCACCCATACTGCCGGAGATATCGAGGATCAACATCAGATTCGTGTTCTGCACCTGAGTCGCCTGGCCTGCATTGGTAACAGCATTGGCAATGGGGGCATCATCGCTGATCACAACCTGCAGGTTACCCGTGCCACTGTCGCCACTGGCATCCGTAGCCGACACGACGAAACTCGGACCATTCGCTGTATCACTGTTGCCTTGAACGTTGTGAGTCAGCACATTGTCTTTGAGCGTGTAGGTATAGTTCACCGTGTAGACACCGGCCGTGGGTCCGCTGACACCGGTTACCGTCAGCATTCCTTCCGTATTGTTGATCAAGGTCTGACTGCCGCCACTGGTCAAGTTGTAAGACTGCCCACCGATGGTCAAGGTAGTCAGATTTTCCCCCTGGGTGTTGATGGTGAAGCTGCCATTGAATATCTCCGAATTACCACTGGCAGCCGTCCCCTCAGGCAGTCCCTCCTCATCAACCGTCGCATTGCCGATGGTCAATACAGGGACACGGGTATCCTGAGCAATATTGATGGTCAGAGTTGCCGGATCCGTATCACCATCGCCATCTTTGAGCGTGTAGGTAAATACCTCCGAGGCCCCCACGGGAACCGATGCCGCCGTGAGCGTATAACTGTATTCGCCATCCAGCCCCATGGTCAGCGTCCCATACAGCCCGGTCACAGTGAATCCACCGGCAGGATTACTGTCTGAATTGCCGTTCGAGCTCACGACCTGGCTGATTGCCGCACCATCCGCCCCCATGACGTCCACCCCGGCACCGGCTGTGCCGCCGATGGTCCCCGCCCCGGTAATGACATTACCCGTCACCGGAGTGAACACACCTTCAGTGGCACTGTCAGCATCATCGTTGGCCGTCGGCACGTCATCGACAATCTGCACGCTCAGGGTGTTCGAAGCCGAGTCCCCGTCGCTGTCCACCAGGCTCACCGCGAAGTCTTCGAACAGGCTGTTGTTGCCGTTCGCCGTCGGGTGCGCCTCGTTGTCGTTCAGGGTGTAGCTGTAGCTCACCAGCCCGGTCGCCGGGTTGTACCCGGTGATGGTCAGGGTGTTGCCCAGCGGCGTGGTCACCCCGCTCAGCGGGAAGCCCGCCACCACCCCGTTCACCACGATGTTGATGCCACCCACGCTCAGGGTCTTCACCCCGTCCGGCGCGCTGATGGTGAAGTCCCCCGTCACCGTGGTCGACTCCTTGCTGCTGTCCGACCCCGCCGACTCGTTCTCGCCGCGGGTCGCCAGCAGGTCGTCTTCGTACACCTTCACATCCCCGCCCTCGCCCTTGGGCGTCAGGTTGGTGATGGTCACCCCGTCATCGTCGTTCTTGATGGTCAGGGTCAGGGTCGCCGTGCTCACGTCTCCGTCCGCATCCGTCAGGGTGTAGGTGAACACTTCGCTGCCCACCCCGCCCCCGGTCAGCGCCTTGAAGTCACCGTCGTTCGGGTTGAGGGTGTAGGTGTAGGTGCCGTTGGCATTGAGCACCAGGCTGCCGTAGGTCCCGCTCAGGGTGCCCGCGGTCACCGCCGCACCATCCGCCCCCTGCACGTCGTTGGTGATGACGTTGCCATTGAGGACCAGGTTGTTCTCGCTCGCCGCCGTC
>NZ_JBFODF010000002.1:0-74331 GCF_040908165.1 Aeromonas sp. R6-1 | reverse complement strand
TGAGAGGATTCGAACCTCCGACCCTCTACACCCCATGCAGATGCGCTACCTGGCTGCGCTACACACCGACGGAGTCAGCTCGGCTGACGGGGAGGGAGTTTATGGAGATGCCCCGACCCTGTCAACAGGGGAAATTCAGGTTCGAGATCGTTTGCCTGCTTTGCGAGCAACTTCGGATCAAAGTGCGACCAGCGGTGCATTTTGTCGGCACTTCACCGCTGTCTTGCAGGAAAAACGGCCGCCCTGATGGGCGGCCGTTTGGCGTGATGCTCTCAAGCCGAGATCAGCGGTTGAAGGTCAAGCGCTTGCCCAATACCTTGTCGGTGACTTGGCCGTTCTGCCAGGCAACCTGGCCGTTCACCAGGGTCATCTCAAGCAGGGCGCGCTGGAAGCGGTCATCATCCAGATCAGCGGTTGAAGGTGAGTCGCTTGCCCAATACCTTGTCGGTGACTTGGCCGTTCTGCCAGGCAATCTGGCCGTTCACCAGGGTCATCTCGATGGTGCTCTGGAAGCGGTAGCCGTTGAACGGGGACCAGCCGCACAGGTAGAGCAGGTTGCTGTCGGTGACCACGTAGGGCTTGCCGAGATCCAGCAGCACCAGGTCGGCGAAGTAGCCTTCCCGGATGTAGCCGCGATCCTGCACCTGGAAGCGCTCGGCCACCGCGTGGGAGGTCTTCTTGACGATGGTTTCCAGGCTGAAGACCCCGTTGTGGTAGAGCTCCAGCAGCGCCTGCAGGGAGTGCTGCACCAGGGGCACGCCGGACGGCGCCTTGAAGTAGCTGTTCTGCTTCTCTTCCCAGGTGTGGGGGGCGTGGTCGGTGGCGATGATGTCGAGCACGTCGTTGCGCACCGCATCCAGCAGGGCGTGCTGGTCGGCAGCGCTCTTCACCGCCGGGTTGCACTTGATCTGGCTGCCCAGGGTGTCGTAGTCCGCCTCGTTGAAGAAGAGGTGGTGGACGCACACTTCGGCGGTGATGTTCTTGTCCTTGAGATCCTTCAGATCCGGGGTGGCGGTAAAGAGTGAGAGCTCTTTCGCCGTGGTCAGGTGCAGCACGTGCAGCTTGGCGCCGTACTGCTTGGCCAGGGAGACCGCCATGCTGGAGGATTTGTAGCAGGCGTCCGCGCTGCGGATGCGGCCGTGCTCGCGCATGGGCACGTCTTCGCCCCACTTGGCGCGAGCTTCGTCTTCCAGCACCTTGATGGACGGGGTGTCCTCGCAGTGGGTGACGATCATCACCGGGCTCTCGCGGAAGATGGCTGCCAGGGTCTCCTGGTTGTCCACCAGCATGTTGCCGGTGGAGGCCCCCATGAAGATCTTGATGCCGCAGGACTGCTTGGGATCGAGTTTCTTGATCTCTTCCAGGTTGTCGTTGGTGGCACCCAGGTAGAAGCTGTAGTTGGCGGCGGCGGAGTTGGCGGCGATCTGGTATTTGGCTTCGAGGGCGTCGATGGTGGTGGTCTGGGGATTGACGTTGGGCATTTCCATGAAGCTGGTGGTGCCACCGGCCACGGCGGCCCGGGATTCACTGGCGATGGTTCCCTTGTGGGTCAGACCGGGCTCCCGGAAGTGGACCTGATCATCGATCATCCCGGGGATGAGATGACGGCCCGTTGCATCGATCACCACGGCATCGGGGGCACTGATGTCCGGGGCGACGCGGGCGATCCGCTCACCCTCGATCAGGACGTCGGAGGCATAGATGCGGCCTTCGTTGACCAGGGTGGCATTCTTGATAAGCAATTTGTTCATGGGGGGTTCCAGTTCCTTTGCCGATAATCCGGGGTCATAATATCGCAAACTGCACTTTCTCTGTAGCAAGGCCTGAGTAATGAAGTTATTTGTTAGAGATTTGACTGTGATCGATTCCAGCTATTTATGCGAGCGCCGCGGCATGGTGGGCGAGAGCTGGCTGGTGGACATCGAGATGAGTGGCGAGCTCAACGAGATGAGCATGTTGCTGGACTTCGGTCGGGTGAAGAAGCTCATCAAGTCGATCATCGATGAAGAGGTGGATCACAAGCTGCTGGTGCCGACGGAATGTCCCCTGGTCCATGTCCACGCGCTGGACAACGACGAGAGCACCGTGGATCTGCTGCGCCCGGGTCGCGCCATCCACCTGCGCTGCCCGACCCAGGGTTTTGCCTTCATTCCCGCCCCCCAGGTGGATAAAGAGTCGGTGACCCGCTATCTGCTGGGGGTACTGGCCAAGCGCCTGCCCGGCAACATCAAGGATCTCTCCCTGACGTTGCGCCAGGAGCGCATCGAGGGCGCCTTCTACCACTACAGCCACGGCCTCAAGAAGCACGACGGCAACTGCCAGCGCATCGCCCACGGCCACCGCTCTCCCGTCGAGATCCTGGTGGACGGGGAGCGTGACGAGGAGCTGGAGTTCAACTGGGCCGAGCGCTGGGCCGACATCTACCTGGGCACCGAAGAGGACAGGGTGGCCCTTGGCGAACTCGCCCTGAGCGAGCGGGCCGAGGCGTCACTGAAAGAAGGGAACGCACACTACGTCGGCTTCAAGTACGTGGCGCCCCAGGGGCTGTTCCAGCTCGCCATGCCGGCGGCGGAGGTGGAGATGATCGACACCGACACCACCATCGAGCTGCTGGCCCACTACATCGCCCGCGAGGTGAAGAAGCAGGTAGGGGACAAGTTCGTCAAGATTGTCGCCTATGAAGGGGTCGGCAAGGGCGCCATCGCCTACGCCTGATCCAGGTTCTTCGCTGCCATGAAAAGGCCCCGCCAATGCGGGGCCTTGTCGTATCGGGTCGTGGCCATCAGGCACTGAGGCGGAAGCGCTGGACCAGCCCCTCCTGCTGCTCGGCAAGGGAGTCGAGCTGCTGGCTGGTCTCGGCGACCCGCTCTATGCCCTGATAGTTGAGATCCGAGATGTCGGAGATGCGGTTGAGGTTGGTGGCGATGTCGGCGCTGGTGGCCTGCTGCTGCTCGGCGGCGGAGGCTATCTGGCTCGACATGTCGCTGATGAGCACCACGATGCCCTGCACCTCTTCCATGGCGTTGTTGGCCTGGGAGCTCTGATCCACGCAACTGTCCATCTCGCGGGAGCACTCCTGCATCACGTTGACCGCCCGGGCGACGCCTTGCTGCAGGTTCTCGATCATGGTCTGGATTTCGCTGGTGGACTGGGCGGTGCGACCGGCCAGGTTGCGCACCTCGTCGGCCACCACCGCAAACCCGCGTCCCTGCTCGCCGGCGCGGGCCGCCTCGATGGCGGCGTTGAGGGCCAGCAGGTTGGTCTGCTCGGCGATGCCGCGGATGACGTCGAGGATGTTGCCAATCTGGCCGCTCATGGCGCTCACGTCGCCAATCACCTTGCCGGTCTGCTGCAGCTTGCCCGCGAGCTGGTGGGTGGTGGTGATGTTGCCTGCCATCACCTTGCGCCCCATCTCGGAGGCCTTCTCCACATCCTGCACCCGCTCCAGGGTCTGGTTGGCGGCCTGGGCCACCTCCCGCACCGAGGCCTCCATCTGGGTCATGGCGGCGGCGACCGAGGCGGTCTCCTGACGCTGTTTCTCCAGATCCGCCCGCACCGATTCGGTGGTGTGGCGGTTGTCGTGGGCGGCGCTGTTGAGCTGGGTCGACGCCTGGGAGAGCTGCTTGAGCACATCCCCCATCTGGTGGATCAGCAGGTTGATCTGGCTGGCGAGCTGGCCGAATTCGTTCTGGCTCTTGAAGCCGACCCGCTGGGTCATGTCACCCTGGGTCACCTCGGTCAGCACCCGCAGCAGCTCTTTCAGGGGGCGGCGGATGGCCTTGCCCAGGGTGAAGGCCACCAGGATGGCGACGAAGATGGCGATGGCGATGCTGATCCCCTGGGTCAGGGTACTCTGGGTCTGCACCCGATCGGAGGCCTGGATGCTGGCGTTCATCAGCTGCTGGCTCTGGGCGGTGATCCCCTCCAGCTTGTTCTGGATGTTGAGGATGAGCTGGCTCGCCTGCTTGCTCTGCTCGCGCATGGCCTGCTGTTGCTTCATCAGGGCCAGGTATTGGGAGAGCACGCCGTCATTACCCGTGGTGTCGCGCACGAAGCCATGGACGTAGTGGCCCATGTTGTTGTCGAAGTCCTTGAGCTCTCCCTGGAGATCCTTGATGGTGCTGTTGAAGCCCTCGATCTGCATCTTGTTGCGCTTGAGCGCCGCCTCGATGGGGGCGGGGATGCTCTGGTTGAGGGCATCCATGGTGGAGAGCTCGATGGCGGAGAGCTTGGTGGTCAGGGTCTCGGAGAGCATCTTGATGAAGCTGTCGTCGATGGTGACCATCATGTCCCCCAGGTTCTTCTTGAACTGGGGCAGGCTGACCTGGAACTGGCCCTTGGCCTGATTGACCTTGTGCAGCCGGGTGAGCAGGGCCTCGTGTTCGCCGGGCAGGGTCTGGGTCAGTTGCAGGTAGTCATCCACCAGCTTGACGAGGGCAGTCATGTCCGCCTGCAACTGGGGATGAACCGCCACCTGCTGCTTGAGGCTGGCGACCATCTTGTCGACCTGGCCCTTGGCCTGTTGCAACTCGGCCACTTCCGCCGGCAGTTGCTTGAGATCCTGCTCGGTCAGCACGTCGGTGAGCCATTTGTTGGCGCTGAGCAGGCTTATCTGGGTCTGGCTGCTGGCGAGTACCAGCGGCATGGACTCCTGGGTCACCTGATCCAGGGCGCCGCTGAGTTCGCTCTGGCCGCGAAAGGTCAGTACCGCACTGGCGACCATGACGGCGACCAGGATGGCAAAGCCCAGATAGACTCTCTGTAGGATCGAGAGGTCTGACATTGTTTGTTTCATTATTGTCCCGCTGTCTGTGCAAAAGTCCCTTGCCTGAGTACCCCGTCCCTTTGATACCCTGCATGCCCCGAAGGGGATGCCGTTGTGGTTCGCGGGACGTCTCCTCGCTATCGGTATTCTTCACAATAACTGAAGCGATTGGGACAACGGCTGTGCCAAATGTCGGCTTGTGTCACACTTGGCGCGTTGCGGCGGCCTGTTTGGGAGCCGCTTGAGCTTTGTATTGAATTTTCTTTTTCCTATAAAGGAGTTACCCATGGCGCAAGAAACCATTTTCAGCAAAATCATCCGCAAGGAGATCCCCGCCGACATCCTTTATCAAGACGATCTGGTGACCGCGTTTCGCGACATCCAGCCCAAGGCCAAGACCCATATCCTGATCATTCCCAACGTGCTCATCCCCACCGTCAACGACGTGGAGCCGGATCACGAGCTGGCGCTGGGCCGGATGTTCACCGTGGCCCGCAAGCTCGCCAGCGACGCGGGCATCGCCGAGGACGGCTACCGCCTCATCATGAACTGCAACCGCCACGGCGGGCAGGAGGTCTATCACATCCACCTGCACCTGGTCGGTGGCGAGCCCCTGGGACCCCTGCTGAGCCTGTGATGCGCCTCGTCCCGTCGACCGGCCTGCTGTTGGCCGGTCTGCTGCTGGGGGGCTGTGCCTCCCAGTGGAAAGACATGTTCGTCTCCTACTCGGATCAGATGGTACCCCTGCGCAACCAGCTGCTGCTGGGCCATGCCGCCGAGGCCCTGCCCGAGGTGCGCGAATCGACCCCGGGGGACGACACCTTCGTGCTCGACCAGCTGGAGAAGGGGCGCATCGCCTGGCTGGCGGGCCAGGACGGCCCCAGCAAGCAGGCCTTTGCCGCCGCCGACAGCCGGCTTGCGTGGGAAGACAATCAGGCCGAGTACCGCCTGAGCCAGGGACTGGCCCAGGCGGGCAGCCTGCTCACCAACGATCAGACCCTGGCTTACCAGGCGCCCGATTACGAGCGCACCATGCTGCACCACTATCTGGCGCTCAACTACTTGCAGCGCGGGGATGCCGATGGCGCCCTGGTAGAGGTGCGCCGTGCCAACCAGGTGCAGGAGCAGGCCCTTAAACGGCGGGCCGACGAGGTGCGCAAGGCCGCGCAGGAGGGGGCGCAGGAGGACGAAGCCGGGGAGATGCGCCAGCTGATGTCGCGCGGCGCCCCCGAGCTCGATCGCCTGATAGGCCAGGTGAAAAACGGTTTCCAGAACGCCTACACCTTCTATTTCTCCGGCGTGCTCTACGAGGCGGCCGGGGATCTCAACGATGCCTGGGTCGATTACCAGCGCGGCTACCAGATAGCGCCGGACAACCAGAGCCTGCAGGATGCCCTGCTGCGCCTGGCCCGGCTTCGCGGCTCTCCCGAGGAGCTCATGGAGACCGAGCAACGGGTGGGCCGCAAGGCGCCGCCCTTGGCCAAGGATCAGGGCCAGCTGGTGGTGCTGTTTGAAGATGGCCTGATCCCGGCGCGCCGGGAGCTCTTCCTGCCGCTGCCCATCTCCACCTCCAGCGGCGATTTTCGTACCTTTACCGTGGCGGTGCCCTATTACGACAATCGGGCCAGCGACGGCGCCCCGCTCACCCTGTCGGTGGGCAAGGGGGTGGCGCAGACCAGCGAGCTGGTGAGGCTGGAGGCGCTGGCGGCCAAGGATCTGCAGGAGCGGCTGCCTGGCATGCTGACCCGGCAGGCCCTGCGGCTGGTGGCCAAGGAGCAGGTACGGCGCACTGCCGCCAAGGAAGGAGGGGATGTGGGCAACATCCTGGTGGGGATCTTCAACACCCTCTCGGAGCGGGCGGATACCCGCAGCTGGCTGACGCTGCCCGCCAAGGCCTCGAGCTGGCAGGGGATGGTCCCGGCCGGGAACGTCACCCTGACCCTGGGGGCGGGCAGCGCCATGCGTACCCTGCCACTCAGCGTCCACGCCGGGCGCACCACCCTGGTGTGGGTACAGCGCCTGGGGAGCGGGCTCATGACCCGGGTGATGCCCCTCTAGGGGGAACCGGATATGGCAACTCAGATGAATGACCGGTCAGGCCGACGGCCACCGGCAAGGAGAACAAGATGAAAGCACAAGGGTTGGCCCTGGGCCTAGTTCTGCTGCTGACGGGCTGTGCCACCAATACTTCCGGCGTGGCGCTCTATGGCGCGGCCGGTGCGGCGGCGGTGGCCGAGCAGCATCAAAACGTCAACGTCACCCTGACCGAACTCAGCCGGCGCCAGCAGAACGGCCTGTTGCAGGTCAACGTGGCGGCGGCCAGCACCCAGCGTGGTGACAACAGGCTGCAATATCTCTTCTACTGGTATGACGACGCGGGGCAGGAGGTGGCCAGCGATGGCCGCGGCTGGACTCCCCTCAAGCTGCATGGCTACCAGACCCGCACCCTGTCCGCCCTGGCGCCGAGCCCGGCTGCACGGGGTTACCGGATTTACGTTCGCGAAGTGATGGAGGAATCCTACTGATGAAAATGAATCATGCCCTGCTGATCCTGACCGGCGCCCTGCTGCTGGGCGGCTGCTCCAGCACCACCGTCAGCTATGGCGATCCCACCGAGACCGAGACGGTGACCGTCGATTACGGCTCCTCCGACTTGCAGGCCATCGCCGACAAGATGGCGGATTCCATGCTGGCGTCCCCGGCCACCAGCGAGATCACCGCCGGGGGCCGCCCCGTGATGTTCATGGACTCCATCCGCAACAAGACCTCGGAGCACATCGACACCGAGGCCATCACCGACACCATCCGCACCAAGCTGCTGCGCTCGGGCAAGTTCCGCTTCGTGGACATGAGCAAGGTGGCGGCGGTCAAGCAGCAGCTCGAATACCAGCAGGGCAGCGGCATGGTGGATCCCGCCACCATGGTGCGGCTCGGCAAGCAGACCGGTGCCCGCTACATGGTCTATGGCAACCTCGCCAGCATCGTCAAGGACAACGGCAAGGTGAAGGACGTCTACTACCAGATGACCATGAACCTGATGGATGTGGAGAACGGCGAACTGCTGTGGGCCGATCAGAAAGAGATCCGCAAACAGGCCAAGAAGTCCACCTTTGGCTGGTGAGGACCCGCGGGGGCAGGGGGATCTGGCGGAGCTGGCGCTCCTCGCCAGCCTGCCGGCGCCCTGGGATCAGGGGCGCCTTGAGCCGCTGGGCCAGGGCCTGACCAACGGCAACTACCGGCTCTGCCTCCCCACTGGCGAGCAGGCCTTCCTGCGCCGCGGTCATCCGGATCCGGTGCGCCTTGGCATCGACCGGGCCACCGAGTGGCAGCTCTACCGGGAGGCGGTGGGGCAGGGGCTGGCGTTGCCCTGTCATCACGGCGATCCCGCCACCGGCCTGATGCTGTTGGCGTGGTGCGACGAACCCAACTGGGCCGAGCAGGCGCCGCCTCTCGCCGCGCAACCCCGCCTGATGGCGGATGTGCTGGTGCGGCTGCACCGCCTGCCGGTGCCGACCGTGGTGATGGCGGTGCGGGCCCACAGCGGCGGTTATCGGCAGCGTCTGGCCCATATCCCTCCCTGGCTGCCCGCGCTGGAGCGGGCCCTGCTCGCGAGCCGGGAGCCGGACGACTGCTGGCTCCCTTGCCATCACGATCTCAATCCGGCTAACTTGTTGGGGTCGCGGCCCTGGGTCATCGACTGGGAGTACGGCGCCGCCGGCCATCCAGGGTTCGAGGTCGCCAGCATTCAGCGCACCCACGGCTGGAGCGAAGAGCAGCGGTGCCAGTTGGAGAGCTGCTATCTTGAAGCCATGGACGGGGCACCGACGGGGCTGGGGCCCCGGGGATTCCAGGCCGACGCCTTCCTGCCCTGGGTCGATTACATCGGCCTGCTGTGGGCGCTGCTGATGGCCGAACAGCAACCCGGGCCCGAGTATCAGGCCCTGATCGATATCAACCGCCAGCGCCTGGAGTGATGCCAGGCAACGGCCCGCGCGACGCGTGTATTCAATGAATGGGAGGCATGCATGGTGACCACATTCTCATGGCGTCAACCGCGTAGCTGGAGCCTGCTGCTGCTCTGCCTGCTGCTGACGGGTTGCGCCACCCGGGTGATCTACTACTGGCTCGACTCGGCCATCGTCTGGCAACTGGACGACTACTTCTCCCTGGACCGCAGCCAGAAGAAGCTGCTGGACCAGGAGGTGAAGGGGCTGATGGCCTGGCACCGGCAGCATGAGCTGCCCATCTATGCCCGGGATCTCGACGCCCTGGCCAAGGCGGTGGCCAGCCCCATGAGCCCGGCCCAGGTGACCCTGCATCTGGACAGAACCCAGGCGAGCCTGACCCGTACTCTGGAGAACGCCATTCCCCGCACGGTGCGCCTTGCCAAGACCCTGACCGACGAGCAGGTGGCTCGCTTCATGGCCGATCGGGTGACGCGCCAGCAGGAGCGCCAGCACGATTTTGCCACCCAGTCGAAGGCCGAGATGATCAAGGGCTTTCGGGAGAAGATGAACGAGCGCCTGGTGTTCTGGATTGGCAAGGTGAAGCCGGCCCAGGAGCCCCTCATCACGCAGTGGGCCGAGTGGCAATACGAGATGATGGCCCCCTGGCTCGACTTTCAGGAGGCCTGGACCAAGGAGCTGGATCGGCTGATGAAACAGCGCCAGAGTCCGGATTTCGGCCAGGAGCTGACTCGCTTGCTCCAGCAGGGGGACGGCCTGATGGATGGCCGCTTCACCGGCTACACGGACCAGTCCCGCCAGCGTACCATCCAGTGGCTGAGCGATCTCAGCCACTCCATGGATCTCTCCCAGCGGGCCCACCTCTACACCCTGCTCAAGGACTATGCCGAGGACTTCGAGGGCATGACCCGCAGCCGCTGAGGACGCGGTGAGACAACACAAGGGCGGCGGGCCCCGGGCCTGCCGCCCTTGTTCTTGTGGGGCAGGCTGTGGTAGCTTGCCCTTTCTATTGTGTGGGAATTAACTTTTGAACCTGACCGACAACGTGAAACTGGCGGCGATGACCCTGCTCATCACCCTCGCACTGTTGTTCTCTACCCTCTCGGTGGAGGGGGTCAAGGTACCCGCGTTCCAGCCCTCGGCCCAGCAGGCCCACTCGCTGGCGGAGGGGGCGGCGCCTGCCGACGCAAGCCCGGCGGCCCACGGCGTCAGCGGCAGTGACGATGGCATCGTCAAGTTCGTCGGCTCCCACCAGAATCACCTGCTGCGCCTCGAGCACTCCCTGAGCCGCGATCATCAGCCCGGCAGCGTGGTCTACGAGCTGGTGAGGAGCTGGTCCCAGCAGGCCATCTTGCTGCTGCTGTGCGGCCTGCTGTTCTATGCCGCCCTCTTCTACCCGGGGACGAGCTTTCGCGATCACTTCGCCGGCATTCACAGGCGCCGCCTGCAGCGCCGGCATCTGCAGTACCGCTTCGCCCAGAGCTTCCTCGCCTGATCCCGATGGGGTCAGCTTGCCACCTGTTGCCTCATCTTCTCTCTGTTGCTGTTCACTTTTAGTGAACGGCTAGGCTGTCTTGTTTCATTTTTTTGCACGGTGCGACCCCGGTGTCGCCCCTTGCCATCGCCTGACAGAGGCCGATTTCATGAGAAAAAAGAGTCATACCGTGTTGAACCGCATGAGCCTGTGGCAGTACGCCCTGTTGCTGCTGATGCTGGTCACGTTCGCGTTCTATTCCCTGCCCACCTTCTTCGGTGAGCAGCCCTCCCTCGGTCTGCACGGCCAGTCGCGCCTGAGCGACGCGCAGCGCACCCTGCTGGCCGAGAACCACATCGACCCCCTCAAGCAGATCGCCCAGGGTGGCCGGATGGCGCTGGTGTTCGCCAGCCAGGGGGAGCAGCAACTGGCCAAGCAGTTGCTGGAGCAGCAGGGGCTGGACAGCGCCGCCCTGACCCTGGAGTTCTACTCCAACGCCCCGGCCTGGATCAGCCGGCTCGGCGCCGACCCCATCAAGCTCGGGCTGGACCTGCGCGGTGGCTCCCAGCTGCTGATCGGGGTGGACGTGGATTTCGTCATCGACAACCAGACCAAGAACCTGGTGGATACCCTGCGCACCCGTTTTCGCGAGGCCAACCTGCGCGGTGCCAGCGTGATGCGCACCGCCCAGGGGAGCGTGGCCGTCACCCTGCCCGACGTGGCGGGGCAGGAGGCCTGGCTCTCCATCATCAAGGAGAGTGCCGGTACCCGCCAGGATCAGTGGACACTGAGCCGTTCCGGCAATGCACTGACCCTGGTGCTGAGCGACGCCGAGCGCACCTTGCTGGTGAACAACGCCGTGACCCAGAACCTGTCGATCCTGAAAAAGCGGATCAACGAGCTCGGCATCGTCGAGGCCTCGGTGGTGCGTCAGGGGCAGGACGGCATCCGCATCGAGCTGCCGGGGGTGCACAACCCCAAGCAGGCGAAAGAGGTGATCGGCGCCACCGCGTCCCTGGCCTTCTATGAAGCCAAGGCCGACAGCCGCTTCTTCATGGCGGATCGCAGCGGCCAGGCGGTGGGGCTGGCCCGCCAGCCGGTGCTGAGCGGCGAGCACATCGTCGATGCCCGCGCCAACATGGGGGAGATGGGGCAGCCCCAGGTCAACATCGTGCTTGACACCCTGGGGGGGAGCAAGATGAACCAGTTCAGCCGCCAGCACGTGGGCAAGCCCATGGCCACCGTCTTCACCGAGTACAAGACCAACGCCGAAGGCAAGCTGCGCGCCCGAAGCGAGGTGATCAACGTCGCCACCATCCAGACCGCCCTTGGCAACCAGTTCCGCATCACCGGGATCGGCAGCCTGCCCGAGGCCCAGGAGCTCGCTATGCTGCTGCGGGCCGGGGCCCTCACCGCGCCGCTGAAGATCCTGGAGGAGCGCAGCATAGGCCCGACCCTGGGTCTGCAGAACATCGAGGCGGGCTTCACCGCCCTGGCGTTCGGCATGGCGGGCATGATGCTGTTCATGATGGCCTGGTATCGCAAGTTCGGCTGGGTCGCCATCACGGCGCTGGTGGCCAACCTGCTGATGCAGGTGGGCATGCTGGCGGTATTGCCTGGCGCCGTGCTGACCCTGCCGGGGATCGCCGGTCTGGTGCTCACCGTCGGCATGGCGGTGGATACCCATGTGCTGATTTTTGAGCGGATCAAGGACCGGCTGCGGGAAGGGGGTTCGTTGGCCAACGCCATCGACTTTGGTTATCGCTCGGCGTTTCGCACCATCTTCGATGCCAACATCACCACCCTCATCTGCGCCGTGGTGCTCTATGCCATCGGTTCCGGGCCGCTGCAGGGCTTCTCCATCACCCTGATCCTGGGGCTCATCTCCAGCATGGTGACCGGCATCTGGGGCACCCGCGCCATCATCAACCCCCTGTGGGGCAACAGCCGCGCCAAGCTGCTGAGGGTATGACCATGAACCGACTTCATCACCATGGCGCCGCGCCCGTGAGTCTGCATGACCTGCGCACCGACCGCTTCCTGCCGGGAAGCCTGTACCACCTGACGTCGAGGGAAGAACAATGCTGAGAATGATCCTGGCCATGGGGCTGACCCGCTGGCGCTATATCGGGCTGTGGGCCTCCGTGCTGCTGACCCTGGCCTGCGTGGCCGTCCTTGCGACAAAAGGGCTCGCCCTCGGGCTCGATTTCACCGGCGGGATCCTGCTGGAGTTTCGCATCCAGACCCTGAAGGAGGCCCATGAGCTCAACGCTCTGCTGACGGCGCCCCTGGCGGGGGTGGTGGAGCTGCACGGCGCCGGTGTGCCCGGCGAGTGGCTCATCAAGCTGCCCCCCCACGCGCTGCCCTGGGCGGCGGAGGATCTGGCGACCATGCTGGGGCAGCAACTCGCCCTGCCGGTGGAGCTCTTGCGCACCACCATCGTCGGGCCCCAGGTGGGCGCGGAGCTGTTCCAGCAGGGGATGCTGGCGGTGCTGGTGGCCTCGCTCGCCATCTCCGCCTACCTGGCGGTGCGCTTCGAGTGGCGCCAGGCCATCGGTATCCTGGTGTCGGTGCTGCACGACGGTCTGGTGGCCATCGGGCTGCTCGCGCTCTTTGACATCGAGTTCGACCTCAACGTCATCGCGGGCCTGATGGCGGTGATAGGCTACTCCCTCAACGACAGCATCGTCATTTCGGACCGGTTGCGGGACTTGCTGGGGTCGCGTACCCGTATGGGGATCCACGAGTGCTCGGACGTGGCCATCAAGGCCACCTTCAGCCGCACCATGATCACCTCGGGCACCACCCTCTTCACCGTGGGGGCCCTGCTCCTGTTCGGCGGCGACGCCCTCTACGGCTTCTCCTTCACCCTGTTCGCGGGCATCCTGGTGGGGACGCTCTCCTCCATCACGGTGGCCTCCACCGTGCAGGAGCTGCTGGGGCTCTCCCCCCAGGCCTACCAGAAAAAAGAGGAGGAGCTGGCCGAGGCGGCGTGACCGGCGAGCGCCCCGTCACGGGGCACATGGGCGGCCAGTGCGGCCGCCCCGGGCAAAAAAGGAAGGCGAATGCCTTCCTTTTTCCATTCTGCCAGAGGGGGGCGGCGGTCCCGAAGGCCGGGTTGGGGCGGCGGGTGTGACGCGGCCGAGCAGAAGTTGAAAAGTGTAATGAAATGCATGTTTTAGGCGCTATTTTCGGGGCCCGCATCGGCTACACTGGCAGGGAGTCTATGGATGGAGTAAGCACTCATGAATATCGCTCGTCGGCTTCAACTCATTGCCCTGCTGGTCATGCTGGCCCTGGGGTGTCTCAGTTGGTTCAGTATCAGCAGACTCTCCTCCGCCAATGCGGATCTCAGCTATGTAACAGACAACACAGTCCCCAGCATTTCCACGATCAAGGAGATACAAACAGACTTCTACGCCCTGCATTCATTGATCCAGGCGCACGTGCTCAACACCGACGACGGCAAGATGAGTCAGATAGAGCAGAGCATTGCATCCCTTCACACCAAGATGGACGCCCTGCTGAGCCAGTATGAAAGCGGGATGATCTCCAATGAGGAGGACAGGCAGCTCGTCGCCGATGATCGGCGCCTGGTTGCCCAGTACGGCAAGGCCTCTGAAGACGTCCTGCGCCTGTCCCTCGAGAACAAGAATGTGGAGGCCAGAGAGGCGATCGACACGGAGCTTGCCCCCTTGTTTGAGCAGCTTTCCCAGGCCATCGACAAGCACGTCCACTTCAACATCCAGCAAGGTGACGCCGTCAAGCTGCGAGGCGAGCAGAATGCCGATAGCAGCATGCAGGCCCTGTTGTTCATCTCGGTGGGCACGGGAGCCCTCACGCTGGTGCTCTTTCTCTGGCTGTTCAGGCAGGTCGCCAATCCCCTCCGTCTGGCCATGGCGACCCTGTCCGAGATCCAGCGCGACCTGAACTTCACCCTGCGGGCCAATGTGAGCCAGCAGGACGAGATCGGCCAGACGCTGACGGCGGTCAACCGCCTGCTGGACACCTTGCAGCAGACCTTCACCGAGTTCTCGGTGGGCAGCCTGCAAATCAAGAGCACGGCAGAGTCCCTCTCCCAGGCGGCCCAGCACATGGCGGAGTCGGCGAGTCAGGCCAATGACGCCACCAGCCTTATCGCCGCCGGGGTGGAGGAGATGAGCGTGAGCATCACGGACATCTCCCAGCGCACCCAGGAGACCAGCCGCATCACCAATGAATCCGGCAAGCTCGCCAGTGACGGCGGGGCCACCATAGAGCGCACTGTGCTCGCCATCAACGACATCGCCGACGCCATTCGTCAGGCCTCCCGCGATGTGACGGCGCTGGGGGAGGGGATCTCCCGCATCGGTGGGGTGGTGAACGTCATCAACGATGTGGCGGGGCAGACCAACCTGCTGGCGCTCAACGCCGCCATCGAGGCGGCGCGGGCCGGTGAGCAGGGACGCGGCTTTGCGGTGGTCGCCGACGAGGTGCGCAAGCTGGCGGAGCGGACGGCCCAGTCGACCCAGGAGATCTCAAGGACGGTGGAGGCTATCCAGCAAGGGTCCGAGGCCACGGTGGCCAGAATGGTCCTGGTGGAGGAGAAGGTGGCGCAAGGGGTGGCCATGGCGACGGAAAGCGGGGCCATCATCACCCAGATCCGCCAGGCCTCCCATCGCGTCATGGATCAGGTCGGCGAGATCACCCTGGCCATCCGAGAGCAGACCTCGGCGGCGGAATCCATCGCCCTCCAGGTCGAGCAGATAGCCCAGGTGGTGCAGCAGACCAGCAGCACGGCGGAGGAGACTTCCGCCGCCGCAGAGGAGCTGAACGTGACCACGGAGAATATCCACCAGCAGATCTCCCGCTATCGCATCCAGTGATGCGCGGATCGGTTGTTCTCTCCCCGCCATGCCCATGGCGGGGATTTTTTTATGTCAGAACCCCGAACCGGGCTGTTGCAGGAAGGCGGCCTCTTCCTCCGTGCTCGCCCTGCCCAGGATGGCATTGCGGTGGGGGAAGCGGCCAAAGCGATCGACGATCACCTGGTGGCGGCGGGCAAAGTCGGCAAAGCCTTCGAAGGTGGTCCGGGCCGGGCCTGTGGCCTGCTCGTCGGCCAGGGCCTCGAACAGGGCGACGCTTCTGGCCTGCTGCTCTCTGGACTCCGCGTGCTCGAGGGGCAGATAGAAGAAGACCCGGGCCAGCGGCGAGAGCCCCTTGTCGACCCCGAGGGTGAGCCCCTTGAGGCACAGCGCCCTGGCCTTGTCGTCCTGGGCGAAGGCGGCGGGGGTGTGGCGGTGAAGGTTTCGCGGCAGCTGGTCCAGCAGCAGGATGAGGGCCAGGCGCCCTGCGGGATCGCCCTCCCAATGGGCGAGCTCGCCCGCTGCGGCACGGGCCGCCAGTTCGCCGAAGCGTGAGGCCAGCAGGGCATCGGTCTCGCTGCTCTTGCCCCACCAGAGGGGGGCCTGACGGGCGGCACGGGGAGCGTCGTCTGCGTCATCGCCAAACCAGAAATCGAGCAGAGGTTGCCAGGGTTGCATGGGAACTCCTTGGGCCGGTGGCCGTGAGGTGAAAACGGAGCAGGGGATCTGCCATGGGGGGCTGTCGCCGTGGCGGCTTCCCGTTACACTGTGCCATCTTTTGCCCCAAAGGGTGATCCCCGGATGGGCCCGTGGTCCCCTGATCTCCTCATCACCCTGACCGGGGCAGCCCGGATGTGTCCCACTCAATAGAAGGAATGCCAGATATGGCCGGAGCCAGTTTGTTGACCCTGCTCGATGATATTGCCAGCGTGCTCGATGATGTCGCCCTGATGACCAAGGTGGCGGCGAAGAAGACGGCCGGGGTGCTGGGGGACGATCTCGCCCTCAATGCAGAGCAGGTCTCCGGGGTGCGGGCCGAGCGTGAGCTGCCGGTGGTGTGGGCGGTGGCCAAGGGATCGTTTCGCAACAAGCTCATTCTGGTGCCTGCCGCCATCGCCATCAGCGCCCTTATCCCCTGGCTCATCACCCCGCTCCTGATGCTGGGGGGGGCCTACCTCTGTTTCGAGGGGGCGGAGAAGCTGGTCCACAAGTTCCTGCCCCACGAGGAGGAGGCGCATCAGGCGGCGCCGGTGCCCGAGGATCTGGCGGCCTATGAGCGCCAGAAGGTGAAGGGGGCCATTCGCACCGATTTCATCCTCTCGGCGGAGATCATCGTCATCGCCCTCGGTACCGTGCAGGGGTCGAGCCTGGGCCTGCAGATCGCCGTGGTGGCGGGCATCGCCCTGCTGATGACCGTCGGGGTCTATGGCCTGGTGGGGCTCATCGTCAAGCTCGACGACATCGGTCTGCACCTGCTGCAAAAGCCCGATGGCGGCGCCGTGCGCCGGGCGGTGGGGCAGGGGCTGCTGGTGACGGCGCCCCGTCTGATGCACCTGCTTGCCCTGGTGGGCACCATCGCGATGTTCATGGTCGGCGGCGGCATTCTGGTCCATGGCTGGCCCTTCCTCCATCACCTCATCGAAGGGACGGCGGGCACGGTGGCCGCCCTGCCCGGGGTCGGCGGGGTACTGGCCGTGGTGACGCCCACCCTGCTGAGCGCCCTGGCAGGCGTGGTGGCGGGGCTGGTGCTGGTGGTGGCCATGACCCTGGTGAGCAAGCTTCAGCCCGCCAAATAGGTCGCTTGTCGGGGGACGGCCGACAGGGGCCGTCGCACCCGGGGGCGCTCTTCTGCTGGTTGCCTCGAATGGGGGCTAGGCAAGTGCCTGGCCCCCTTCGTACTATCCGGTTTCACCCGCCCGCAGAGGCGGGGTGACCCGATATGGACGCAAACAGACAAGGACAACCATGAAACCACCCGTTTGGCGAGATGATCACATCTATGCCGCCCCCGACGATCCTGCCATCGAGGCCGCCTTCCAGGAGGCTGCCCGCGCCCTTACCCGGCTTGACGCCCTCCTGGCGGACCTGCCGGATCCCGCCCATCCCGTTGCGGATGCCAATGCCCTGCGCCACCTGTTGCGGGCCATCCGCCGCGAGGCCAACGGGGTGAAGACCCTGGCCTGGAACAGCCAGGTCTATGGTTACAACCGGCTGAGCCAGAACGGGCGCGACGAGGAGGCCCGAGTACTGCTCTCCCGGGGCCAGCAGCTGGAGGCGACCCTGGCCCAGCGCAGCAAGCCGGTGGACCTGTTCTGGGTTCGCGCCCCCGAGTCACTGGTGCGCACCCTGCTGCAAGACCCCGAGCTCTTCGAGCTGGCCTACCAGATCCATCACGACAGAGCGCTGCAGGATCAGTGGCTTTCGCTCGAGAGCGAGCAGCTCATCGAGGGGTTGGCGGTGGACGGCCTGCAGGGGTGGGGGGATCTCTACGACAACCTGGTGGGGCGGCTGCTGCCGGTGGTGGAGGGGGTGCCCATGGGGCTTGCCCAGGCGGACAACCTGCTCGCCCACCCGGACAGGGCGCGGCGCGCCAGTGCCTGGCACGCCATCCAGGGCGCCTGGGAGGCGGAGCAGGAGACGGTGGCCGCCATTCTCAACGCCATCAACGGCTGGCGCAACGAGCTCGGCCGCCAGCGCGGCAAGGAGCGCAGGCTGGATGCCCTCGAGCTCACCTGCCATCAGGAACACATCACGGACGCGACCCTGGAGACCCTGATGGCGGCGGCCGGGGAGCACAGGGAGCTCGGGCGCCGTGCCTTGCGGGCCATGGCCTGTGCCCAGCAGATCACCGACTTCGCCCCCTGGGATCTCTTTGCTCCGGCGCCCCAGGCCGTGCACGGCAAGTTCGGCTTCGAGCAGGCGCTGAATCTGGTGATGGAGGCCTTTGCCGCCTTCGATCCCGAGATGGGGGCGTTTGTCCGCATGATGGCCGACAAGGGGTGGATCGATGCGGCCCCGAGCGAGCACAGGCGAAGCGGCGCCTATTGCACCGAGTATGCCGATCCGCCCGAGCCAAGGGTCTTCCTCACCTTCGAGGGGACCATGGACAACGTCATCACCCTGGCCCATGAGCTCGGCCACGCCTGGCACAGCTGGTTGCTGCGGGATCTTCCCTTCGAGCAGCGGGGCTACCCCAAGACGCTGGCGGAGACCGCCTCCCTCTTTGCCGAGATCCTGGTGCGCGATGCCCTGCTGGCCGCCACCGACAAGGTGGAGCAGCGCCGGGCCATCGCCTGGCTGGACGGGGAGCGGGCCGCGAGCCTGCTGCTCGACATCCCCGCCCGCTTTGCCTTCGAGCGCGCCCTGGTGACGGCGCGGGAGGCGGGTTACGTGGGGGCGAGCCAGATGCGGGAGATGATGAAATCGGCGCAGCAGCAGTGCTATGGTGACGCCCTCAGCCAGTATGACGAGCTGTTCTGGGCCAGCAAGGGCCACTTCTCCATCGCCGAGTCCGGGTTCTACAACTACCCCTATCTGTTTGGCTATCTCTTCAGCCTGGGGCTCTATGCCCAGCATGCGCGGGCCGGGGGCGAGTTTGTGCCCGCCTATCGCGCCCTGCTGCGAGACACCGGCCGCATGAGCGCCGAGGCCCTGGTGGAGAAGCACCTGGGGGTCGACATCCGCGAACCCGGGTTCTGGCAGGAGAGCCTGCGCTATGTGGAAGAGGCGGTGGTGCGCCTCGAGCGGCTGGTGTGAAGCCTGCCCGCGAAGGTGGTGGCTCTGGCCACCTGGATTTCACGACGGGCCAGGCCCGTCCCTGACGATGAGCGTTCGATGCAACAACGAGTCTATCCACAGCAGTGGCAAAATGATCACATCTACCCCTCCCTCGACAGCTGTGTCCTCGAGGCGGACATGAGCCTGGCCCGCGCCAGCCTGGCCGAGCTGAGCGGTTTTATCGAGGGACTGGCCCAGGTTCCGCGCACCCCAGGCGCCTTGCAGGACTTCCTCAGGGAGGTACGCCTGCGGGCCCGGCGCATTCGCGACATCGGCTGGAACATCGCCGTGCTGGCCGCCTGCAAGGGGAGCCAGGACGCCCGGGATCCCCTCGCCAAGCAGGTTGCCTCCCGGGCCCGTGCCCTCAATGCGGATCTGTTCAAGACGCTTGCCCCCATCGAAGATCTGATGCTGGGGCTGCCTGCGCCCGAGTTTGAACAGCTGATGGCCGACCCCCTGCTCGGGGAGGAGGAGTACCGGCTGCGCCACGAGCGCCACCTGCAGGATCAGCGGCTGCCGGTGGAGGCGGAGCAGCTGGTCATCGGCCTTGGCACCGACGGCCTGCACGCCTGGGGCAACCTCTACAACGATCTGGTGGGCAAGATAAGGCTGGTGATCGCGGGTCGCGAGATGGGGCTGGCGGAGGCGAGCAACCTGCTCTCCAGCCCGGATCGGGCCCTGCGCAAAGAGGCCTTCGATGCCATCAGCGCCGGCTGGGAAGGGGAGCAGGAGACGGTGGCAGCCATCCTCAACGCCCTCAACGGCTGGCGCCTGGAGCTCTCGCGCCAGCGCGGCAAACACCGGCGCCTCGATGCCCTGGATCTCTCCTGCCACCAGAGCCACATCGAGCGGGCGACCCTGGATACCCTGATGGCGGAGACCTGGCAGGCCCGCCATCTGGGCCAGCGGGCCCTGGGGCTGATGGCCGGTCACCTCGGCCTCGAGGTGCTGGGGCCGGAGGATCTCTTTGCGCCGCCCCCTGCCGCCAGCCGCCGGGAGATACCCTTCGAGGAGGCGGTCGACATCATCGCCCAGGCCTTCGCGCGCTTTGACCCCGAGATGGGGGACTTTGCCCGCATGATGGCCGAGCGCGGCTGGATTGATGCCGCCCCCACCCCCAACCGGCGCACCGGGGCCTATTGCACCAAGTTTGCCGAGCCGGTGGAGCCGCGGGTCTTCATCACCTATGCGGGCACCATGGACAACGTCATCACGCTGGCCCACGAGCTCGGTCACGCCTGGCACAACTGGCTCATCCGCGACTTGCCCATGAGCCAGCGCAGCTACCCCATGACCCTCGCGGAGACCGCCTCCATCTTCGCCGAGACCCTGGTGCGCAGCGCCCTCTACGAGCAGGCCCGAAGCGCCGAGGAGCGTCTGGCCATCGCCTGGGCGGATGCCGACGGCGCCGCCACCTTCCTGGTCAACATCCCGGCCCGCTTCGACTTCGAGCGGGCCCTGGTGGCCGAGCGCGAGCAGGGCTATGTGTCGTCGGCCCGGCTCAAGGGGCTCACCGACGAGGCCTGGGGACGCTGGTACGAGCAGAGCCTCGACCGCTATCACCCCCTGTTCTGGGCCGCCAAGGCGCACTTCTCCATCGCGGGCTTCGGTTTTTACAACTACCCCTACCTCTTTGGCTATCTGTTCAGCCTCGGGGTCTATCAGCAGCTGATGAGCCGCCAGGCCGCAGGGGAGGCGGGGGTGGCCGAGGCCTATCGCGCCCTGCTGCGAGACACAGGTCGCATGAGCGCCGAAGAACTGGTCGAACGGCATTTGGGGCAGGACATTCGAAAACCCGCCTTCTGGCAGGGGAGCCTGGCCCTGGTGGAAGCGGCGGTGGCGCGCTTCGCCCAGTGCGGCGGGTAACCTCGCCAGACCCGGTTTGCGCCATGTCCCGCCGGGGCATGGCGCTGCCACAGCGGCCCCGACGCGCGGTTTGGTGGCCCGAAGGGGCGTGATCCAAAGCAAGAAAGTGGGATGTTTTGGTGGCGCAAGGCCCTGTCGCTGGGGTAGTTTCGATAGAACCGACACAGTTTTTGAGGTCTTGTCCATGATCATCTATCTGCATGGCTTTGATGCCACCAGCCCCGGCAATCATGAAAAAGTGCTGCAGTTGCAGTTTATCGATGATGATGTGCGTTTCGTGCACTACAGCACGGTTCACCCCCGCCACGACATGAGCCACCTGCTCAAGGAAGTGAAGAAGCAGCTCGACATGAGCACCGATCCCAAACCCCTCATCTGCGGCGTGGGCCTGGGTGGCTACTGGAGCGAGCGGATCGGGTTTCTGTGCGGCATCAAGCAGGTGATCTTCAACCCCAATCTGCACCCGGAAGAGAACATGCAGGGCAAGATCGACCGGCCTGAGGAGTACGAGGACATCGGCACCAAGTGTGTAACCGAATTTCGTAATAAAAATTCAGGAAACTGCCTGTGCATCCTTTCCGTTCAGGATGAAATCCGCGATAATCGGGACACTGAACGTGAATTGAAGAACTATTACGACATCGTATGGGATGAGCGCGAGACCCATAAGTTCAAGAACATCTCGCACCATCTGCAACGGATGAAGGCCTTCAAAGAAGCCTGAGCCATCACGTCAACCGATTTCGTTTTAGGGAGCCAATGGCTCCCTTTCGTTTTGAGGAACCAAGGAAAATCATCATGATGAATATTGTCGTTGTAGGCGGTGGCGCCGGTGGTCTCGAGCTTGCGACCAGCCTGGGCCGCAAGCTGGGCAAGAAGAACAAGGCCAGGATCACCCTGGTGGATCGCAATCGCACCCACCTGTGGAAACCCCTGCTGCACGAAGTGGCCACCGGCTCCATGGATGCGGGCATCGACGCCCTGAGCTACCAGTCCCACGCCAAGAACCACGGCTTCGAATTCCAGCTCGGCAGCCTGACCGACATCAAGCGCGACGAGAAACGCATCGTGCTGGCCCCCATCCACGACGAGAGCGGCGCCCTGGTGGTCAACGAGCGGGAAGTGGCTTACGACATCCTGGTGATGGCCATCGGCTCCGTCTCCAACGACTTCAACACCAAGGGCATCAAGGATCACTGCATCTTCCTGGACAGCCCCTCCCAGGCGCACCGCTTCTACAACAGCATGATGAACCGCTTCCTGCAGTTCGCCACCGAATACCAGCCGGGTGACAAGGTGAAGATCGCCATCGTTGGCGGCGGCGCCACCGGCGTCGAACTCTCTGCCGAGCTCTACAACGCGGTGGAGCAGCTCTACGCCTACGGCTTCAAGAACCTCACCACCGACAGTCTCAAGGTGACCCTGGTGGAAGCGGGCCCCCGCATCCTGCCGGCCCTGCCGGAGCGCATCAGCGGCTCCGCCCATCAGGAGCTGGTGAAGCTGGGCGTGGACGTGCGCACCGCCACCATGATCACCGAAGCGACCAGCGATGGTCTGCACACCAAGGATGGGGAGCTGATTGAAGCAGACCTCATGGTGTGGGCCGCGGGCATCAAGGCGCCGGACTTCATGAAGGAGATCGCGGGCCTGGAAACCAACCGCATCAACCAGCTGGTGGTCCACGAGACCCTGCAGACTACCCGGGACGAGAACATCTTCGTCATCGGCGACTGCGCCGCTTGCCCGCAGCCGGACGGCAAGTTCGTGCCGCCCCGCGCCCAGTCCGCCCACCAGATGGCGACCCAGGCGTTCAAGAACATCCTGGCCAAGATGAATGGCGGCGAGATGAAGCCCTACCGTTACCACGATCACGGCTCCCTGGTCTCCTTGAGCCGCTTCTCCACCGTGGGCAGCCTGATGGGCAACCTGATGCGGGGCTCCATGATGGTAGAAGGCTACATCGCGCGCATCGTCTACATCAGCCTGTATCGGATGCACCAGGTCGCCCTGCACGGCTACATCAAGACCGGCCTCATCATGCTGGTGGGCCGCATCAACCGGGTGCTGCGCCCGAGCATGAAGCTGCACTGAGTGCATGGCGGCTGCCGCTGCGAACATCAAAAAGGAGAGGCTTGCCTCTCCTTTTTTTATGGCCGACGCGGGGCGACGCTAGAAACGTCTGCCGTAGTTGAGGGCGAAGAAGTAGAGGGCCGGGGTGGGGTAGCGGCCCGAGAGATCCCGCTCATCGACGCTGGCGCTCTCCATGTGGATGTACTCAAACCCGGCTCCCAGGGTCTCCTGAGGGGTGAGCGCATAGGTGACACCGGTGCCGAGCCGCAACGCGCTGCCGCTTGGCGCCGTGAGGGAGGTGTGATCTTGATCCCGGTAGGCACTGGTGTCGTACGCCACGCCGCCATTGAGGGTCCATTGGGGCGTCAGCGCGTGCTGGAGCCCGAGCGCCAGGTGGTAACTGTCCTGATAGAGCCCCTTCTGCGGGGCGGTGCGGTCAAAGATGGTGACCTCGTTGTCGTTGTAGCGGCTCCAGTCCTGCCACCCCAGATTGCCCATGATGGCCCAGTCGTGGGCCAGAGTATGAAAGGCGCTCACCATCAGCTGCTGGGGGCTGTTGACCATGCCGGACAGGGGCAGGGTGGCGCTGATGCCGGGCAGGTTGGGGCGCGAGAAGGTGATGGTGCGGTCGATGGCGAAGTGGTAGGTCACCTCGCTGGCATAGCCGAGCCCGAATCGGGTCTCTGGATTGTGCTCATAGAGGAGCCCCAGCTTGGCATTGAGGGCCCAGTCTCCGTCGTCCTGCTTCTGCTCCCCGCCACTGCCCTCCCGGGTGAGGGAGAACAGGCCGTAGTTGATGCCGACCCCGGCCCCGAGCGACCAGTGCTCGTCGAGACGATAGGCGATGGATGGTTGCAGGGTGAGGCCGATCAGGGTGGCCTTTTTGATGAGCTGCTTGCCAGCCCAGTCGCCAAAATCGAGCCCCAGCCCGAAGTTGCCATAGAGCGCCAGGCCCGCCGACCAGCGATCATCGAGCTGCTGGCTGTAGTAGGCGGAGGCCGCGGGGAACCAGCCGACGACGGTATCGACATCCCCCTTCGCGGGATCGTCCAGATCGTAGGGCAGGTCCCCGTAGAGCAGTTGCCCGCCGAGGGTGAGGTGGCGCCCCTCCAGCCGGGTCAGTCCGGCGGGGTTCACCAGTTGCACGGTGGCATCCTGGGCCCTGGCGGCCATGCCGGCGGCGGCCAGGCCGAGATCATTGGTGCCGGTTTCGTACAGGTAGAGACCGGCCCCCTCGGCGGGGGCGTTCAACATGGCGGTCAGGGGCAACAGCAGCAGTGTCCGTTTCATCAAGGTCCCTCTTTCATCGTGGCTGAGAAGCCCTCTCCCCAGCGTCGGTGCCCATCCTTGCATTCCCGGGGAAAGTGGCACGACACAGGCAGTATAGATGGCACCTTGATGAGCGTGGCGGGCACGATGCACGGGGCGCCCCGCCACACCGGGCTTATGCTTTGGCCAGCGCCTTGCTACCATGACGGCAACGGTGCTTCGCGCACCCAGCCCAACTCACAGGAGACCTCATGATCCTCTCAACCACCCCCACCCTGGAAGGCAAGACCATTCGCGAGTACCGCGGCATCGTCGTGGGCGAAGCCATCCTCGGCGCCAACATCTTCAAGGATCTGTTCGCCGGCATCCGCGACATCATCGGCGGTCGCTCCGGCGCCTACGAAAAAGAGCTGGCCCGGGCCCGGGAGATCGCCTTCGAGGAGCTCAAGGAGCGTGCCCAGGCGCTGGGGGCCAACGCCGTGGTGGGCATCGACATCGACTACGAGGTGGTGGGCCAGAACGGCAGCATGCTGATGGTCAGCATCAGCGGCACCGCCGTGGTGATCTAGCCCGCCAGTGCCCGGCCCTGCATGGCCAAACGCCCCGTCACAAGCCGACCCCGAGGTCGGCTTTTTGTCGGGTGTGGCGCGCAAAGGTGGGTGCAAGTGAGTGGGGCTCAAGGCCTGAACGTTTCGAATGCCCCGATGGTTCTGGGCTGGTCGGGAATGAGAGAAAAAGCGGCCCGGCCCGGAGAAGGTGCGGGAACATGGGGGGGGGGCACAGGGCCTGAAGGTCGGCAAAGTTGTTCAATTTTACTATTCGATTATGAGTTATCGTTTGATATGTCTAAACAAAAAATGACCTGTCAGGGGTCGTAGAGCCCAGGTCGGGACGAACATGGCGAGGTGCAGGCGGCACTGTACTCGCATCCCGCCCATAAAAAGAGGTCGCCCGGGCGACCTCTTTGTCGTCTGCGATTTCGCTGCGGATCAGGGCAGGGCATCGGGCCGGAAGGTGTTGCAAGGATCTGTGTCCCTCGTGTCTCAATCGATCAGGGCAATGCATCGGGCCGGAAGCTGGCGCGGATCTGCGGCACCAGGGGTGAGGGGTCGAAGCCTTTCTCCTCCCCGAGCACCGGGTGGAGCAGGGGTTGGTCCCGGATAGGGGTGAGGTCCCCCGCCAGCAGTTGCCTTGTGGCCTGGCCCATCTGGTAGAGCTGGCGCACCGGGTCGAACTGGCGGGCGAGATCCAGCCCGTCCCCGGCCCGGGTGAAGGCCATCATGGGGATCTGGTAGCTGGCATCCCGTGGCGGTTTGGCGCCGTGGATACCCTTGCCCGCCGACATCAGGAAGGGCTGGTGGTCCCCGAAGGCCACCACCAGGTAGCGCTTGCCGGAGTTGTCCAGGGTCTTGAGCAGCCGCTCCAGGGAGGCCATGGCGTCCACCACCCCGGTGTAGTAGGTGTTGAGCAACTGGGTATCCGCCGGGCTCTGGTCCGGGCAGGCGCCGCTGCGCTGCTGGGCCCGGTAGCGATCCCCGTCGAAGGGGCCGTGCCCCTGCATGGTGACCGCGTAGGCGAACAGGGGCTGATCGTCCTGGTTGCTGCGTTTGAGCAGGTGATCGATGAGGGCATCGTCGGAGATGTAGAGCCCCTTGTGCTCGAGGGCGGTGAAGCGGGTATCGAACCAGCGCTCCTGGTAGCCGAGGGCCGGGATCGCCTTGGCGCGGCCCCAGAACTTCTCCACATAGGGGTGGGCGAACAGGGTCTGGTAGCCGCTTTGGGCTGCGCTGCGCGCAAGGCCGGGCACCTTGTCCGAGAGGTAGTAGTAGGGCACCACCCCCTGTTTGAGCAGGCCCACCGGCAGGCCGGTGTTCATCTCGAACTCCGCCAGTACCGTCATGCCCCCCGTGGTGGGGGAGTGGATGGTCTTGCGCCATTGGGCCACGCTGGCGGGCAGGCTCAAGGTGGGGGCGGGGGCGCAGAGACGGCCCTGCCAGTCAAGCCAGAGTGACTCGTATTGCAGCACGATCACCAGATCGAAGCGGGGAGCCCTGGGCTGGGCGGGCAGGCTCAGCTCCGGGGTGCGCTCGTTGATCTGCAAGGGGTAGCGAAACACGTTGCCGCTTTGCAGCATCTCGTCCACCAGGTTGAACAGGTAGAGGCCGGGGCCGGCGCGGATGATGTCCCTGTGGTAGTTCACCGCCCTGTCCACATAGCGGATGTTGGCCCCGAGCAGCTTGTTGCCGGTCTGGGTGGCGAATACGCAGAGGGCGAAGAAGGCGGCGGTGGCGGCGGCGGTGCGCAGCAAGCCTCGCAGGATCCAGCGGGAGAGGGCGAAGCGCCACACCAGAAAAAGGAGCCCCAGCACGACGAGCACCGGCACCACAGGGTGCTGATCGAGCAGGATGTGCAGCAGGGCCAGCAGGTTGCCCAGATCGTCCCCCCCCAGCGGCACCCCGTAGATGGCGATCTTCATGAAGTTGGCGAGCAGCCCGATGCCCGAGAGGGCGGTGAAGAGCAGCCCCATATAGAGACTGAAGCCTGCGAGGGCACAGAGGCTCCAGCCCAGCACCATGCTGCCCCAGGCGAGGTAGTAGTGCTCGGGCCGAAAGCCCGACCAGAACAGGAATTCCCCCAACTTGAACACCACGAAGCCGTGAAGCAGCACGAAGGTGAGGTTGCCGAGCAGCAGGCTGCCTGCCACCCGGGCGCGGTAGCTTCGGCGCAGCCGCGGCAGCAGGGCCTTGAGCACGGCGGCGCTCACCAGCAGCACCAGCAGCAGGCTGGTCATCAGGTAGAGGAGGTTGAAACCGCGCTCCGGCAGGGTCTGGAGGATCTGGCTGTATTCGGCGCTCTCCGGCCTGTCTGCCAGCAGCAGCCCGATGCGCAGCTGGTAGCGGCTGTCCAGGGCGTCGTCGGGAGCGCGCAGGGCGCTGTTGAGGCTCAGGGTGCAGCGCTCCTTGCGGCACTTCTGGCGCTTGTCCACCGCCTGGCTCAGCTGATCGATGCGCACCCCTTTGTCGTTGAGCAGCTCCACCCGCACCTTGTCCCCCTCCTGCAGGGGTTTGAGCAGTTGCCACTGGCTGCGCACCACCAGATAGAAGCCCCGGTTGTCACTTTTGTAGAGCAGGCTGTAGCGATTGAGGGTCGCGATGGGCTGATCCGCCGGGCCCAGAATGAGGGGGGCGGCACGCCCGAGCCAGCTGACGGGGTTGAGCAGCGGCAGGGCGAGGGTCAGCAGCAGCAGGGCGGTCAGCAGACCCAGCAACAGCCCGGCCAGGGGCTGGGAGGCGGGGCGGTGGCCGGTGACGGGGGCATTCATAAGGGCTCATCCTTGGAGCGGTCATGGCAGCGACGACTGCCTCTATTTTGACCCGATGGTGCGTGGCTTGTTCCTTGATGTCAATTTAATGACAACAAGATGAATATTCCGTGATGAGCACTGTGAAGCAATTTGTGATCCCGATCCGCCAGGGGCACTCATTCTGTGATGAAAGCGTCATCATGAGCCTTTGCCGCTGGTCTGGGAGGGGGGCGCTGTTTAGTCTCTCAGTAACGGTTGGAGGTACATGTATGAATCCCAAAGTTGCGGCGCGTCAGGCCAGATTGCTCCAGATGCTGGAGAGCAAAGAAGAGATCCGGATCGGGCGGGAGCGGGACTGCCCCCTGCCGCTGCCCCAGCTCGTCCGGCTGACCGAGGATCACCCGGACGTCGTCAAGGTCTACGGTCACGGGCTCACCGCCGAGGTGTTCCATCTCAAGGTGGAGGGGCACCACTGGTGCCTGAAACGCTGCCGCCAGGACTCTCTGGTGGCCAATGTGGACGGCAAGACCGCCTTTCTCACCGAGCTGGAGCGCCGCCGGGAGATAGAGAGCCTGCGGGAGCTGCACCCCACCATCCTCTCCAACGTGGTCTGTACCAGTTTCGGCTCCGCCCGGGCCGGGGTGCTGGTCTCCCCCTGGCTGCGGGGGGAGCCGGTGCGCACGCTGTGCGAGCGCAACCTGGCGCAGATGCTGGCGGTGGAGGCGGAGCTGGCCCGCTGGGGCTGGTTTGACTGGGATCCGAGCCCGGGCAACCTGCTGGATGACGGCCAGCATATCTCGGTGTTCGATTTTGGCTACATGTGGCCCTTCGATCCCCTGCACGAGTTCAATTCCAACGGCCTCACCGATCCCGATTTCCATGTGCCTGAGCGGCTGGAAACCCGCACCCTCTCCGGGCTCTGGCTGGACGAGGCGGATCCCTTGCCGCTGTTTCGCCGCTGGCGCGAGCTCTGCCTCGCCTGGGCCAGGGGAGAGCTGCAATACCTGTCGCGGGAGGGGGCGAGCGCCCCCGTGCTGGCGCGGATGCAGGGACTGGTGGGGGAGTGGAGTGCGGCGCTGGCAAGCGACGAGGCGCTGGCGGCCAACTGGTGGCGCGACATGTACCGCAGCCATCGGCTCGACATCCTTGACGACCTCAGCGGCAAGAGCTGCGGCCCGCTCACCCTGCGCCGCCTCGACTGGCTGGAGCAGGCGGTACGGGAGCACTTCCCGGCCCTGGTGGACAATCTGGCCCCTGACGAAGCGGGGCTCGGTCAGGCCGGGTTGCTGCAACGGCTGGGGGGGCTGCGCGAGCAGATCCGGGCCAATCTTCTGCCCACCCGGGCCACCCTGGTCACCAGCTGATGGTGGAAGAAGAGTGACAAGAGGGGCGCCGCGGCGCCCCTCTTTGCTGAGTGGGAAGGCCGCCCCGGGTGTGATGGGGCGGAGGAGGCTTGTGGTGTGCCAGCGCCGGGGCGACTCAGTCGAGCAGTTCTCGGTGCAGGCAATTGACGATGTGGCCCGCCTCGTCCTCTTTGACCAGGAAGCAGAGGTTGTGGGCGCTGGCGCCGTAGCAGATCATCCGGATGTTGTGCTCGCGGATGGCGTCGAACACCTGGCTGCCCACCCCGGCCGCTTCGCTCATGCGGTTGCCGATGAGCGCCACCAGGGCGAAGCCGGTCTCCACTTCCACCTTGCACAGCTGGCCGAGCTCCGCCAGCACCTTGTCGTTCAGGATGGGTTCGCCGTTGCTCTGGCTGCCGGTGTGATCCAGGGTCAGGGAGACGCTCACCTCGGAGGTGGTGATGAGATCCACCGAGATGCGGTGACGGGCCAGGATGCCGAACACCTCGGCCAGGAAGCCGTAGGCGTGGAACATGTTGAGGCTGTGCAGGGTCACCAGCACCTGCTGGCGGCGCAGGGCCACGGCCCGGAACAGCGGGTTGCTGCGGGTGGTGGCGCGGATCCAGGTGCCACCGGCGGCGGGATCCTTGGCGGAGCCCACGAACACCGGGATATCCTGGCGCAGCGCGGGTTGCAGGGTGGCCGGGTGCAGCACCTTGGCGCCGAAGGTGGCCATCTCCGCCGCCTCCACGAAGCTGATTTCGGGGATGGGGCGGGCGCGGGTGACCAGGCGGGGATCCGTGGTGTAGATGCCGGGCACGTCGGTCCAGATCTCGATGCTGCCTGCGTCCAGTGCCTCGGCCAGGAGGGCCGCGCTGTAGTCGGAGCCGCCACGGCCGAGGGTGGTGGTGCGACCATCGCCGTCGGCACCGATGAAGCCCTGGGTGATGACCAGGCTGTCACCCAGCAACGGGCCCACCGCCTGCTGGCAGAGGGCGCGGGTTGCCGCGAGATCCACGGTGGCCTTGCCAAAGCGGCTGTCGGTGCGCAGCAGCTGGCGCGCATCCTGCCACTGGGCCTTGACCCCGCGCTGGTGCAGGAGTTCGGTGAAGAGACGGGTGGACATCAGCTCGCCGCAGGCGATGAGGCGATCGGCGAGTTCGGCGTCGGTGTGCTGACTGGCCTGGCGGGCCATGGTGCGAATGTCGCCGAGCTGGGCATGGATGAGGGCGCTCACGTCGCTCGGGTTGCCAAGGGCGGCCAGAATGGCCAGCTGGATGTCGGCAAGCCTGGCAAGCTGGGCATCCTGTCCGGCTTCGTCCAGTTCACCCTGAGCCAGGCTCACCAGCAGGTTGGTGACGCCGGCGCTGGCGCTCAGCACCACCACCCGGGTCGCCGGATTGGCCAGCACCACGTCGGCGCAGTGGTTCATGGCCGCGGCATTGGCGACGCTGGTTCCGCCAAACTTGGCGACATTGATCGGGTTCATTGCATACTCCTGTCTCAAGGTGAAAATCCGGTTTCATCGGGCAAATAGAGAGGAGGAGGCAAAAAATGGCAGGAAAACGCGAGGATCCCGGCCAGAAGCACTCCACCTGCAGAGCCCATCCCGTACCGGCCCCAGGTGGGGCGCGGTGTGGGATGACCACTACCGATGACAACCCGGGGGATTCAGCCCCCGCAGCCGACGTGGCGGTGTCCAGTCACTCGCCTCGTCTCGGCGCTGCTCCCCCTGACCCAAGTTCACCGGACACTGGTGTCCTCCCCTGGGCTGCCTGGGCAGCGCTCCTCTTCTGGTGCCACCTGTGACAGGTGGCGTGCATGTACAAATACCTTGGTCTGGATTGCACTGTCAATCGAGTTCGTAAAAAAGAACAAAATTGACGGTAACTAGGCACAAGATCAATCAGTTACGAAATGGTCTTGGACAAAACCTTGGAGCGACGCTGCCAGTTGTAGAAGCGCTGGCGCTCCACCGGCAGATCTTCGACTTCCAGGGGATCGAAGCCCCGCTCCCGGAACCAGTGGATGGAGCGGGTGGTGAGCACGAACAGGCGACGGATGCCGAGCCGCCTGGCCCGCTCGGCCACCTTGGCGATCAGGGTGTCCCCCCGGTTGGAGTTGCGATACTCCGGGTGGATGGCGACGCAGGCCATCTCGGCCATGGCTTCTTCCATAAAGCAGTAGAGCGCTGCGCAGCCGATGATGAGGCCGTCCCGCTCGATGATGGTGAACTTGTCTATCTCCATCTCCAGCTGCTCCCGGGAGCGGCGCACCAGGATCCCTTCCTCCTCCAGCGGACGGATGAGATCCAGGATGCCGCCGATGTCCTCAATGGTGGCGGCCCTCGCCCGCTCGGCGCTTTCGCGCACGATCTGGGTACCCAGCCCCTCGCGGCTGAACAGCTCCTGCAGCATGGCGCCGTCGTCCTGATAGCTCACCAGGTGGGAGCGGGGCACGCCACCCCGGCAGGAGGCGATGGCCGCGCGCAGGTAGCGGGCGGTGCCTGACATCTCTTCCCCCGCCTGCTCCAGCGCCACCAGCAGCTCTTCGGCCTGCTCGGGGAAGAGCTCGGAGATGGCCTCCCCGTGCCTGTCCATTACCCCCTGGGTGCTGCTGAAGCAGATGAGCTTGTCGGCTTTGAGATCCACCGCCACCCGGCGGGCTACCTCTTCCGAGCTCAAGTTGAAGCTCTCGCCGGTGACCGAGCAGCCGATGGGGGAGATGAGCACCAGGCCGTGCTGATCCAGCTGGCGGGTGATCCCCTCCACATCGATGCGACGCACCCGGCCGCTGTGGCAGAAGTCGATGCCGTCATCCACACCCAGCGGCTGGGCGGTGACGAAGTTGCCGCTCACCACGCTGATGCGGGCCCCCTGCATGGGGGTGTTGGCGAGGCCCATGGAGAGCTGGGCGGTGATGTCGTATTGCAGACCGCCGCACACCTGCTTGATGATGGCGAAACTGGCATCGTCGGTGACCCGGATCCGCTTGTGATACTGGGCCTGGATGCCGGCACGGGCCAGGGCCTCGTCATTTTGCGGACGCGAACCAAACACCAGTACCAGGCGGATCCCCAAGGTCTGCAGCAGGGCGATGTCGCTGACGATGTTGGCGAAATTGGGGTGACAAATGGCTTCCCCGCCGATCATCAGGACGAAGGTGGCACCCCGGTGCACATTGACATAGGGGGTGGATTGCCGAAAGGCATGGACCAGGCTGGGTTCGCGTTCACGCACGTGTTTCATTCCATAAAAAAGCAGCAATTCGCTCAATATATGAAAATAAATTCACAAATCAAGACTAAATATTGGCTTGATGTTTTTTTGTCGCCATTTTGACCAGTGTGGGTGGGGAGGGGAAGACGCAGGCAAGGGCGGGAGGGTCGCCCCGGGGGCAGCTCCCTGGTTGATCCGGGCTAATAACCTGATATCTTCGGTGTTCCTTTTCGTCAGCCGCATTGCGCGGGGTTTTATACAAGGACAGGGCATATGGAGCAGATTATTTCACCGGCAGAGGCGCTGCCGGGACGGCGGGAAGCGCTGGAGATTGGCCAGGTGCACGCAGTAAACGGCCACCCGACCCAGGGGCCCTGGCCCGAGGGGATGGAGCTTGCTTGGTTCGGCATGGGCTGTTTCTGGGGGGTGGAGCGTCTGTTCTGGCAGCAGCCCGGGGTCTATTCCACCGCCGCCGGGTATCAGGGGGGGCTGACCCCCAATCCCACCTACAAGGAGGTGTGCAGCGGCCTGACCGGCCACGCCGAGACGGTGCAGGTGGTGTTCGATCCCAAGGTCATCAGCTATGGGGATCTCGTCAAGCTGTTCTGGGAACACCATGATCCGGCCCAGGGGATGCGCCAGGGTGGCGACATCGGCACCCAGTATCGCTCCGTCATCTTCGTCGGGGACGACACCCAGGAGGCGATTGCCCAGCAGAGCCTGGCCGCCTACCAGCAGGCCATGACGGCGAGCGGTGACGGGCGTACCATCACCACCCGCATCCTGCCGCTGGCCCCTTTCTACTATGCCGAGGATTATCACCAGCAATATCTGGAGAAGAATCCCGAGGGGTATTGCGGCCTGGGGGGCATCGGTGTCTGCCTGCCTCCCAGCCTGAATCGCTGAGGCGTCATTGCATATCACGGGGGCCATCAGGCCCCCGTGTCATTGTGATGAAAAATAATTGAAAAAAATGCGTCAGGTGGGGAACTAAACTGAACCCTGGCTGACCAACAGGGTAGCGACCACGGATGGTTGCCAAGACCAGACACATTTTTTTGCCCCGAAATTCATTACTCTGACAAGCGCGATGAATTGACAATGCTAGCAAGCAGGGCTGCCCGATGAGGCGGCCCTTTTCATTGGGCGTCCCGCCTCACTCCTCGCCTCATTGCATCTCGTCCCCTTGCCGTCACGGCAGGGGTGGGGTCAGCTGATGGTGCTGTCGAACAGGTTCTTGATGAGGTCGATGAACTCGATGAGGAAGGCTTGCTGGGCTTCGCTGGGGGCGGACAACCAGACGGCGGAGAGCACCTCTTCCAGGTCGGCGACCACGGCATCGGCCTCCTGCATGATCAGGAAGCGCACCTTGGGGTCGAGCTGGGGGTTCTGCTCGCAGATGGCCATCAGGTTGTCGGCCACCCGGCTGCTCACCAGATCCTCGATGGTCTGGACGCCGCCGCCTTGTTGCTGGCTCTCGAACAGACCCAGACTCTCAACCAGATACTCGATCAGCGCAATGTAACCGTCGCTCTCTACCACCATGATGGCTGCCCTTTCTTCATTGCCTTGGGGAAATGGTGCGTATTTTAGTGGCTGAACCCGTCATGGCAAGCGGCAGTGGAGCCGATGGCGGATAAATTGGACACCGCCGCGCTCCACCGTCTCCAATCCGGTCAGCAGAAAGCCGTGACGCAGGAAGAGAGCAAGGCTGAAGGCGCTCGCCTCCGTGGTGAGGCTGCCAAGCCCCATCTGGCTGGCGGCTGCCAGCACCCGCTCCAGCAGCAGGGTGCCGAGCCCCTGGCGCGGATGATCCGCGCTCACGTAGAGCAGGCTGAGATGACCGTCATCGCTCAGGGTGGCAAAGCCAAGGGGCACATCGTCTTGCTCGATGACCCAGCCATGGTGCTCGCGCAACTGGCTGGCAAGCCTCGGGTGATGGGCGCCCCTGGCCCACTGCTCCACCTGATCCGGGCTGTAGTGTGCAGGCCCCAGGCGGCGTACCGACTGCTCGAACAGATCCAGCAGCCTTGGTATGTGCGCCTCCTCGAGGGGGACGATGCGAGGAGAAGAAAGAGACGGCATGGGTCAACCCTCCCTGATGGTCGCGCGGGGAGCCTGGGGCCGCTTCGCCCTGGGCAGACCCGCCACCACCCGCTCATAGGAGTGGACTATCCAGCCCTGCCAGAGATCGTCAGACAGGCCTTCACTCAGTGTCACCGTGTTCCAGTGCTGCTTGTTCATGTGCCAGCCCGGTTTCACCTCGGGGTGGATCTCCCGCAGCAGCAGGGCGAGCTCGGGTTCGCACTTCAGGTTGATGGAGAGGGGCTCCGCCTGCCAGTCCACCAGGGCAAACATTTTGCCGGCGATGCGGTAGACCAGGATCTCCGGGCCGAAGGGGGTGTCCTCGGTGGCGCCGGGCTGGCTGAGCAAAAATTCACGCAATTGAACGAGGGTCATGGGGACTCCAGGCTGGTCCGATCATGGTGGAAGCATGTTCACCGGGGTGAGCCTTCTGTTAATATGCGCGCCGAGTATACCCCCCATCACCCCGGGAGCCCATGAGATGTTGTACCACAAGACCTTTGAACTGGGTCCCGATCGGGATTGGGTGGTGTTCGTGCACGGTGCGGGCGGCAGCTCCTCCATCTGGTTCAAGCAGTTGCGGGCCTACCGGGAGCACTTCAACGTGCTGCTGCTGGACCTTCGCGGTCACGGCCAGTCCAACCAGCTGCAGCAGGTGGTAAAGGGGCACTACAGCTTTCGGGCCGTGACCGAAGACATCCTGCGCCTGCTGGATCACCTGCGCATCCCCCACGCCCATTTTGTCGGCATCTCCCTTGGCACCATCCTCATCCGCCACCTGGCGGAGCTTCGCCCCGAGCGGGTCAAGAGCATGGTGCTCGGCGGTGCCATCCTGCGTCTCGACATCCGCTCCCGGGTGCTGGTGCAGCTTGGCCGCCTCGGCCAGCACTTCCTGCCCTACATGTGGCTCTACCGCCTGTTCGCCTTCATCATCATGCCGCGCCAGCACCATCAGGAGTCCCGCAACCTCTTCGTGCGCGAGGCCAGAAAGCTGTGCCAGAAGGAGTTCAAGCGCTGGTTCCGTCTCGCCACCGAGGTGAACCCCCTGATGCGCTACTTTCGCGAGCGGGCCCTGCCCATTCCCACCCTCTACGTGATGGGGGAGGAGGATCACATGTTCCTCGCTCCGGTGCGCGAGCAGGTGGCCCGCGACCCTTACAGCCGCCTCGAAATCATCGAAAAGTGCGGCCATGTCTGCAACGTGGAGCAGCCGGATCACTTCAACCGCCAGTCCCTGGCGTTTCTCTCCCGTCAGGCGGCATCGTCCGCCCTCTGAGGCCCGACAAGGGCCTCAGATGAAGTAGTGGCCAATCTCCAGATAGCGCTGGCGGATGTGCTCGATGAGCAGCCTTATCTTGCGCGGCGGCTGGCGGGTGAAGGGGTAGACGGCGTAGATGCCGAGCTTCTTGCCCACCTGATCGGGGAAGAGATCCACCAGCTCGCCGTTCATCAGATCGTGATAGACCAGACAGCGCGGCACATAGACGATGCCGCGTCCCCCCAGCGCCGCCTTGCGCAGGGCCCCGGCGTTGTCGGTTGAAAAGCTCCCCGACACCGACACCAGATAGTTGCCCTCTTCCCCCTTGAAGGCCCACTCCGAGGCCCCCGTGCTCTGGTAGGCGTAGCGCAGGCAGTTGTGGGTGAGCAAGTCTGATGGCTCCCGCGGCGCCCCGAAGCGGCGCACATAGGCGGGGGCGGCGCAGATGACCCACTGGGAGTCGAGAATGTGGCGGGCAATCAGGCTCGAGTCATCCAGATAGCCGGTGCGAATGACCAGATCGAACCCCTCTTCCACCAGGTTGACGAAGCGGTTGTCCAGGGACATCTCCACCGTGAGCCCCGGGTGCTGCTGGCAAAAATCGGCTACCGCATCGGCGAGCAAGAGCTCCCCCGAGATGGTGGGCACCGACATCCGCACATGACCGCTCACCTTTTCACCAAATCCCGCCACCGCGTCGAAGGCGTCCAGTGCGGCGGCCTTCACATTTTTGGCACCTTGATAGAGCGCCTTGCCCGCCTCGCTCAGGGTGAGCCGGCGGGTGGTGCGATAGAGGAGCTGGACCCCGAGCTCCTCCTCAAGACGCCCGATCCGCTTGCTAACCACTGAATTTGTCAGGGAATTTTGTTCCGCTACCTTGCTGAAGGATCCGGCCTCCACCACCTGGGCGAAGAGGATGAGGTCGTCGGTACTGGCCATATTGATCAACTTTTGGAACGAATGTTGTTCATTATTTCCATATATCGCGAAAAAGGAACAGGGTAAGGTCACGTCCGCTTAACAAAACAACAACAAGGTGCGCCTCTGCACCCCTCTGGACAAGGACGCAATGATGACAGACACCCTGCTGGCCCTGGTGGCCTTCTCGCCGATCCTGGTGGCCGCCGTGCTGCTGGTCGGCCTCAACTGGCCCGCCAAGCGCGCCATGCCCGTCGCCTTCCTGTTGACCGTGTTCATCGCCCTCTGGGGCTGGCAGATGAGCCCGACCCGGGTCTTTGCCTCCACCCTGCAGGGGCTGGTGATCACGGTGACCGTGCTCTGGATCGTGTTCGGCGCCATCCTGATGCTCAACACCCTCAAACACACCGGTGCCATCACCGCCATTCGCGGCGGCTTTACCAACATCTCGCCGGACAGGCGCATCCAGGCCATCATCATCGCCTGGTGCTTCGGCGCCTTTATCGAAGGGGCCTCCGGTTTTGGCACCCCGGCCGCCATCGCCGCGCCCCTGCTGGTGGCCATCGGCTTTCCGGCGCTCGCCGCCGTGCTGCTCGGCATGATGATCCAGTCCACCCCGGTGTCGTTCGGCGCGGTGGGCACTCCCATCCTGGTGGGCATCAACAAGGGGCTGGATAACCAGGCCATCGGCCAGACCTTGAGCGCCGGTGGCAGCAGCTGGGACATCTACCTGCAGCAGGTGACCACCAACGTGGCCCTCATTCACGCCACCGTCGGCACCCTGATGCCGGTGCTGATGGTGATGATGCTGACCCGCTTCTTCGGCCGCAACCGCAGCTGGACTGAGGGGCTCTCCATCCTGCCGTTTGCGATTTTCGCCGGGCTCGCCTTCACCGTCCCCTATGCCTTCACCGGCATGCTGCTCGGCCCCGAGTTCCCGTCCCTCATCGGCGGCCTGGTGGGGCTGGCCCTGGTGGTGACAGCGGCGCGAGCCGGTTTTCTGGTGCCCAAGAACTCCTGGGATTTCGCCCCCGAGAGCGAGTGGCCCGCCGAGTGGCTGGGTTCCCTCAAGCTCGATCTCAAAGAGGCCGCCGGCCGCCCCATGTCGCTCATGCTGGCCTGGCTCCCCTATGTGGCGCTGGCGCTCCTGCTGGTGGCGAGCCGGGTGAGCCCGGAGTTCAAGGCCAGCCTCCTGTCGGTGAGCCTCGCCTTCACAGACCTCTTGGGGGAGAAGGGGGTCAGCGCGTCCATTGAGCCGCTCTACCTGCCGGGGGGCCTGCTGGTGCTCTGCGCCCTGCTCGCCACCTGGCTGCAATCGCGCTCCCTCGCCCCCTTCGGGCGGGCATTGGGGGAGTCCAGCCGCACCCTGATCGGCGCCGGCTTCGTGTTGATTTTCACCGTGCCCATGGTGCGCATCTTCATCAACTCCGGCGTCAACGGGGCGGATCTTGCCAGCATGCCGGTGACCACCGCGAATTTTGCCGCCGGGCTGGTGGGGGAGTTCTTCCCTGCGCTCAGCGCCACCATCGGCGCGCTGGGGGCCTTCATCGCCGGATCCAACACGGTATCGAACATGATGTTCAGCCAGTTCCAGTTCGAGGTGGCCCAGACCCTGGGGGTCTCCACCGCCGCCATGCTGGCCCTGCAGGCAGTCGGCGCCGCCGCGGGCAACATGATTGCCATTCACAACGTGGTGGCGGCCTCGGCCACCGTGGGGCTGCTCGGTCGTGAGGGGGCGACGCTGCGCAAGACGGCGCTGCCGACCCTCTACTACCTGCTGGTCACCGGCCTTATCGGGCTGGCGCTCATGTACAGCTTCCACATCTCGGACGCACTGCTGCAGCTCAAGTAAGGAGAGCAAGTGATGAAGGTAATGCGGGTCTACCCGGCCAAGCCGGCCGATGTCTATCTCTACGCCACCTGTCTGGTGGACCTGTTCGACCCGGTGGCGGGGCTCGATGCCATCGCCCTGATCGAGCGGGAAGGGATAAGGGTGCACTTTGTCGAGAAACAGACCTGCTGCGGGCAGCCGGCCTACACCTCGGGTCACGAGGAGGAGGCGCGCAAGGTGGCGCAAAGCCAGATGGCGCTCTTCCCCGAGCCCTGGCCGGTGGTGGTGCTGTCGGGCTCCTGCGGCGGCATGATGCACCACCACTACCGCCGCCTCTTCCCCGAGAGCCCCGAGGTGGCCGATTTTTGCGATCGGGTGTTCGAGCTCACCGAGTTTCTGGCTCGGATCTGCCGGGTGCGCTGGCACGGGGTGGGGGAGGCGAGCATCGTCATGCACACCTCCTGCTCGGCCCGGCGCGAGATGCAGGTACACACCACGGCCCGCAGCCTGCTGGGGCAGCTGGGTGGCGTCACCTTGCATGAACAGGCCTACGAGAGCGAGTGCTGCGGCTTTGGCGGCACCTTCTCGGTGCGCCATCCCCACATCAGCCAGGCCATGGTGGAGGACAAGACCCGCCACCTGCTGGCCACCGGCGCCGACACCCTGGTGAGCGCCGACTGGGGGTGCCTCTTGAACATCAAGGGATCCCTGGCCTATCAGGGCAGGATCTTGCCTGCCACCCACCTGGCGAGCTTCCTGCTCGCCCACAGCCGCCCCGACAGTGACGAAATAGCTCATAACGGCGCCGCTGTTAGCGATTTGGCTCATACCAAAGAGGCCCAGCCCCATGTCTGATCACGCCAAGTATTCGCCGCGCCGCTTCCATCCCCAGGCCGAGGCGGCCCTGGCCGACCCCGTGCTGCGCCAGAATTTTCGCGGCGCCATGGATTACCTGCGCGCCAAGCGCCGGGATGCCTTCGCCGACCCGCAGGAAGAAGCGGCGGTGCGCGATGCGGCGGAGCAAATCCGCCAGCGCTGTCTCTCGCGTCTGCCGGACCTGCTGGAGCAGCTCGAAGCCAACTGTGAGCGCAACGGCATCCGGGTGCACTGGGCCCAGACACCGGCCGAGGCCAACGCCATCATCCTTGGCATCGCCCAAAACAACGGGGTGAGCAGCATCGTCAAGGGCAAGTCCATGGTGAGCGAGGAGGTGGGGTTCAACCACGAGATGGCGCGCCACGGCATCCGCTGCCTTGAGAGCGACATGGGGGAGTTTATCGTCCAGCTCGACGGCGACACCCCGTCCCACATCATCATGCCCGCCATCCACAAGAACAAGCAGGAGGTGAGCGACACCTTCGCAAGCAACCTGGAAGGCTTCACCCCCACCACGGACGTGGACGCCCTGATCCAGACCGGGCGGCGGGCCCTGCGCGAAGAGTTTCGCCGCGCCGGCATGGGGCTCTCCGGCGTCAACTTTGCGGTGGCCGAGACCGGCAGCCTGTGCCTCGTCGAGAACGAGGGCAACGGGCGCATGTGCACCACTGTGCCCAAGGTCCACGTGGCCATCACCGGCATCGAGAAGGTGGTGGAGTGCTTATCCGACGTGCCGCCCCTTTACAGCGCCCTGACCCGCTCGGCCACCGGACAGGCCATCACCACCTACTTCAACGTCATCAGCGGCCCGCGCCGGGCAGGGGAGCTGGACGGCCCGGACGAGGTGCACCTGGTGCTGCTCGACAACGGCCGCAGCCAGGCTTACCGGGACGAAGAGCTGCGCAAGACCTTGCAGTGCATCCGCTGCGGCGCCTGCATGAACCACTGCCCGGTCTACACCCGCATCGGCGGCCACGCCTACGGCACCATCTACCCGGGCCCCATCGGCAAAATCATCTCCCCCCACCTGCTGGGGCTGGAGAGCACGAGCGATCTGGTGACCGCATCGAGCCTGTGCGGTGCCTGCGGCGAGGTGTGCCCGGTGCGCATCCCCATTCCCGACCTGTTGCAGCGCCTGCGTCGGGAGGCCAAGCACGACGCCCAGCCCGGCCACGAACCGCTGGCGGGGCAGGGGGCGGCCAGGAGCCGGCTCGAAACCCTCGCCATGCAGGGCTTTGCCTTTGCCGCCACCCACCCGCGCCTCTACCACGCCGCGACCGGGGTGGCCGGTCGCCTGCGGGGCTTGATGCCCAAACACCTGGGCCCCTGGACCCAGTGCCGCGAAGCCCCCAAACCCGCCCCCCAGAGCCTGCACGCCCTGCTGCGCCAGAAGAAGAAGGAGTCCTGAGATGTCGAGCAAAGAGGCCATATTAAGCCGCCTGCGCGGCGCCGCCGCCCCCATGGCCCACGCCCCCCATGGCTGGCAGCCCTGGTGCGGAGAGGATGAACAGGCGCGGCGTGAGCGCTTCCTTGCCGGGATCCGCGCCAGCCACGCCGAGATCCTCACAGTCCAACAGGCAAACCTTGCCCGGGATCTGGCCGCCTGGCTGGATGAAGAGGGTGTGACGAGTCTGGCCTGTGGCCAGGGCGGTCGCTGGCAAGTCGAAATCGTGGCCGCTTGCGCCGGGCGATCTGTGTTGACCCCCGCAGGCGAGTTCGCGAGCTGGAAGGACGATCTGTTCGACGTCTGTCAGGCGGGCATCACCCACTGCGCGGGCGCCATCGCCGATACCGGCACGCTCGTGTTGCTGCCCGATGGCGGCGAGCCGCGCACCCTCTCGCTTGTGCCCCCCTGCCATATCGCCCTGCTGGCGGCCTCAACCATCGCCGACAACCTGGCGGGGCTGGTGGCGATCGGGCGCTGGCAGCAGGCCATGCCCACCAACCTGCTGCTGGTCTCCGGCCCCTCCAAGACTGCCGACATCCAGCAGACCCTGGCCTACGGCGCCCACGGCCCGAGTCGCCTGCTGGTGGTGCTGGTGGAGGATTGCTGATGCGCTGGAATGAATTTGACGCCGCCGTGCTCTCGCGCATCCCGCAGGAGCGGCTGGTGAGCGACCCTGATTTGCGTCTCGCCCACGGCACGGACGCCAGCTTCTATCGGCTGGTGCCCGAGCGCATCGTGCGCCTCGACTCTTTGGATGAAGTGCGCTTCGTGCTGTCGGTGTGCCGTGAATTGAACCTGCCGTGCACCTTTCGCGCCGCCGGCACCAGCCTCTCGGGCCAGGCCCTGAGCGATTCGGTGCTCATCACCCTGACCGACAGCTGGCGCGGCCACCGCATTCTGGACGAGGGCGAGCGCATCGCCCTGCAACCCGGGGTGATCGGCGCCGATGCCAACCGCTATCTGGCGCCTCTGGGGCACAAGATTGGGCCGGATCCCGCCTCCATCAACGCTTGCAAGCTCGGCGGCATCGCCGCCAACAACGCGAGCGGCATGTGCTGCGGCACCGCCCACAACAGCTATCACACCCTGCACGCCATGACCCTGCTGCTGGCCGATGGTACCGTGCTGGAGAGCGGCAATCCTCAGAGCCGCGCCGCCTTTGCGGCCAAGCGCCCGGAGTTGCTGGACGGGCTCGCCGCCCTGCGCGCCGAAGTGCTGGCGAATACTGAACTTGCCGCCAAAATTCGCCACAAGTACCGGCTCAAGAACACCACCGGCTACGCCATCAACGCCCTGCTCGATCATGAAGATCCCGTCGATATCCTCACCCACCTGATGATTGGCTCGGAGGGGACTCTCGGCTTTATTGCCGAGGTGGTGCTCGACACCGTGCCCGAATACCCCCACAAGGCCTCGGCCTTGCTGGTGTTTCGGGACGCCGAGCAGGCGTGTCTGGCCACCTCGCGCCTGAAAAGTGCGCCGGTGGCGGCGGTGGAGCTGATGGATGGGCGATCCCTTCGCTCGGTGGCGGGCAAGCCCGGTCTGCCGGACTTTATCAAGACCCTGGATCTGGCCGCCTGCGCCCTGCTTGTCGAGGTGCATGGGGAGTCGAAGGAAGAGCTGGTGGAGCGCTGCGAGCAGGTGACGGCCATGGCGGCCGAGTTTGCTCAGGTCGCCTCTGTGCCTTTTACCAGCGACAGCGCCGGGCTCTGGGCCATTCGCAAGGGGCTCTTCCCGGCGGTGGGGGCGGTGCGTACCACAGGCACCACCGTCATCATCGAGGATGTCGCCTTTCCCATCGAGCGCTTGGCCGAAGGGGTGGCGGGGCTGCAGCAACTGTTCGACGAGTTTGAGTATCACGAGGCCATCATCTTTGGCCACGCGCTGGAGGGGAACCTGCACTTCGTCTTTACCCAGGGGTTCGACGATCCGGCCCAGGTGGCCCGCTACGGCGCCTTTATGGACGCGGTGGCGGAACTCGTCGCCGTGCGCTTTGGCGGGTCCCTCAAGGCCGAGCATGGCACCGGCCGCAACATGGCCCCCTATGTGGAGCTGGAATGGGGGCCGGAGGGGATGGCGCTGATGCGGCGCATCAAGGCGTTGCTGGACCCCGATGGCTTGCTCAATCCCGGCGTCATCATCAACGACGACCCCAAGGCCCACCTGGCCCACCTCAAACCCATGCCGGCGAGCGATGCCATCGTGGATCCGTGCATCGAGTGCGGCTTTTGCGAGGCGGTCTGCCCCTCGCGCACCCTGTCGCTGTCGCCGCGCCAGCGCATCGTGCTTTACCGCGAACTGGCCCGCCGCAATCGTGCCGATGAGCCCTCCAACCAGCTGGCCCGGCTGTTTGACTATCAGGGCATCGACACCTGCGCCGCGACCGGGCTGTGCGCCGATCGCTGCCCGGTGGGCATCAACACTGGCAGCCTGATCAAGAAGCTGCGCACTGACAAGTACCGGCGCTTCGTGCCCATTGCCCGCTGGAGTGCCGATCACTTCGCCGGCGTCACCCGCACCGCCCGCAGTGCGTTGGGCCTCAAATCCATTGCCGGCAAGCTTCTGGGAGACAAAGCGCTGGCGCGATTGGTGAACGGGGTTCGCCATCTGAGCGGCCAGCGCACACCCGCCTGGTTGCCGACCCTGCCGGGGCCGAGCCGCTACCGGTGGCCGCAAGGGGAGGGGAGCCATGGCGGATCCAGCGAGGACATTGGAGAGGATCGCGCCGTGGTCTATCTGCCATCCTGCGCCAGCCGGGTGTTCGGCCAGCAGGAGGAGGCCCCGTCACTGCCACAGGTGGTGCAATCCCTCCTCAATAAAGCGGGCTGCCGGGTGATAGTGCCGCAAGGCATTGAGGGGCTCTGTTGCGGCATGCCCTATGACAGCAAGGGGATGAGCGAGGTGGCAGCTACCAAGCGTACGGAGCTGGCTGCGGCGCTGTGGCAGGCAAGCGAGCAGGGGCGCTGGCCCGTGCTGCTCGACACCAGCCCCTGTGTGCAGCGACTGCTCTCGGGGGCGCTCGGCAAGGGCCTTCGGGTGTTCGAGCCCTCCACTTTTGTGCTGGAACACCTGCTGCCCCACCTTGAGCTGACCCCCATCGATGAGACCGTGATGCTTCATATCACCTGCAGCAGCCGGCGCATGGGGCTCGGCGATAAGATGCTGGCGGTGGCCCGCGCCTGTGCCCGGGAGGTGATCGTGCCTGAGCATATCCAGTGCTGCGGCTTTGCCGGCGACAAGGGGCTGATGACCCCGGAGCTCAACGTAGCCGCCTTGGCAAGCCTGCCCGCCCAGGTTCCCAACGATTGCCGTCAGGGTTTCAGCAACAGCCGCACCTGTGAAATGGGGCTCAGTCAGCACGCCGGCATTCCCTATCACAGCATCCTCTATCTGGTGGATCAGGCGGCGAGATAGGGAAAAAAACGGCAGGATAACTATCCTGCCGTTTTCAATGGGGTGAACAAGGTGGCTTTAAAGCGGGACTTGTCTGGTGCTACGTGCTATGAAAGGGGCCGATGCTGATACGAGCGATGGCAAGGAAGGATTGATGACGCCGCTGAACCACTATCTGCCTGCCTATCACTTCTGTGAAGAGCACGCTCGCGACATTGCCGCCGACCCGCGCACCGTCATCCAGGCGGCGTCCAACTATCGACCGGAAGCGGATCCGGCCTTTCGCCACCTGATCGGCTTGCGGGAAGTGCCGATGCGCCTTGGGCATCTTCTTGGCCGCCAACAGAGCGCCAGCCCGCCTCCCTTTGGCCTGCATAGATTCGTGCCGCTCGACAGCCAGGACGACAACACGCTGCTCTACGGCCTTGTCGGCCGGTTCTGGCGGCCGGACTTTGGTCTGGTGACCATAGCGGACAGTCAGGCGTATCTGGACTTTGCGGCGCCAGGCATTGCCAAGCTCGCCCTGGGGTTTTCGGCCAGCCGCCAGCCAAACGGCACCACCCGGTTGACCACCCAGACAAGGGTGTTCTGCCCGGATCTGGCCTGCCGCCTCAAATTCGCACCTTACTGGTATCTGATCCGCCCCGTCAGCGGCCTGATCCGGCGCCGGATACTGGGCGCCATCAAGGCCGAGAGTGAAGGGGGGTTGTTATAGCTGTGCCGGAGCACCCACTTTGACCTTCAATTTTTGGCGCAAGCAGGAGATAAGGAGTAGTGGCTCAACAAGGTGATGGTTCAAGCGTTCTTCTGAATATTTCTTTAGTGCTCGAGTCGGTAGCCAGTGACCCCTGTAGCCCGCAAGAAAACATCGAAAAATGTGGCTAAGCCCGCAACGTGGACCAGCCGGATCACTTCAACCGCCAGTCCCTGGCGTTTATCTCCAACCAGACGGTCGCGGCGTAAGCCATTTAATGGGGAAGGTTTGGCGTAGGTTGGGTTGAGCGAAGCGAAACCCAACATGGGAATTATTATTTTCATCCCATAGTTCGTCGGTTTGGTGCATTTCGAGTAGGTTCGATTAACGAAGCGTAATCGAACGCATGGAAAGGAAATATCTTTTTCTTTGGCGTGAGTCACTCTTATTCAAGGTTAGATTTTAATATATGGATGTAGCCCCATGTTTTTAATGGTATGGGGCGTTTCGCGAATGTCCGATTACGCTTCGTTAATCGAACCTACGGTCCTTCAATCGGCAGTCGTTGGCGTTTATCTCCAGTCAGACGGTCGCGGCGTAAGCCATTCAATAGATAAGGTTTGGCGTAGGTTGGGTTGAGCGAAGCGAAACCCAACACAGAAATATTATTTTCATCTCATTGATCGTCGGTTTGGAATATTTAAAGTAGGTTCGATTAGCGAAGCGTACTCGAGCCTACGGTCCTATGACAGTTCAATTAGGTGCTCACAACATAACATATCACCGAGACTTGAATCTAATAAAGGTTGAATTAATTTCTTAACTTCTTTTAGTGATGCCTGTGCTTCAAACCTAAAGGTTTCATTTATTAGCGTCACATTCGAGAAGTCATTAATACGTATTAAATCATCTCTTAGAGCGTTCAAGTAAATATAGTATTTCTCTAGTTCTACATCGATATAATAATTTTCAACATTGCAAATTTTTAGCTCAAATTCCATGTTATTCCTCATGAGCGATAACCAAATGTAATACTTCCCCAACGAGCATACCTAACACCGACAGACCAAATTAGATTTTCATTGTCCTTCTCTGTTTTCGATTTATATTTTCCCACATAATCGTCATCAAAAGATACTGGTATATTATCTAGGTCTATCCAAGGAGCTTTCCAGCAAGAGCTATGAGAACTCCATCCATTTAAAATCACATCGCTTTCATATCTAATGGATTCATTGCGTACAAAACTACTACGCCCAGGTCTCCTTGCCTCTATTCTGAACTGATAATATTCAAGTGCAATAGGAAGGCGATTTGTAACCGTAATTAGGAGGGGGTAGTCTTTGTTGCACTCGGAAGTTGCAGCGAACTTGACATTTAATCCTAGGCCAGCACCTGACTTAAATGCCCACAACCCTATCCATATAACTCCTATGGTAGTAATAGAACTCGCAATTATCAGTACAATCTTCTTGTTCATAAGGGTTCCTAATAATATGAAATATCACTCTCATGATTCATCACAGCTCGGTAGGTTAGAATTGCGAAGCGTAATAGGAGTTTCGCGAATTATTATTGGTCTGGTAAACCAACGAAAAAATCATATGTCATAAGGCGACAACGTGTCCATATGGAGATTGTATCAACCATCAACCATCAACCATCAACCAGCCAGTTGGGTGAAAATGTCCCCAACGTATGGAATCTGAATGATTTTTTGAGGCTGATCAGATTTTCAAGATGATCAATACCCCGTCATTTCCAGATAGCCGACGCCCTTGGCATCCCCCGAGACGGACACCGCCCCTTCCCAGTAGTCGAAGCGTCCCGTCATGGCCTGATTGGCTTGGCGGGCGCGGATCGTCAGGTTCAAATCGGCGGCTTCCAGCTGCCACTCGATGGGGTAGGCTTGCCCCTTGGGGCCGCGCCAGGTCTTGCCGGGGGTGAGGTGGATCTGCTCAGGGTTCAGCACCCGGCTGCTGCCATCCCGCTCGATCAGGATGCCGTAGCGGTTCTCAGGCTCAGAGCGTCCCGATTTGGTGCGCAGGCGAAACAGCATCAGCTCGCGGCCATCCTCAAATTGCAGCGAAAACCAGTCCCAGCCCGATTGCCACTCGGCCAATACCGAGCTGCTCCACTCGTGATCAAACCAGCCCTCACCGCTGACGTTGCGGGTTTCGCCATCCAGGGTCAGGGTGCCGCTGATGGTCAGGCGCGGGTAGGAGTAGTAGAAGGAGGCGTTGCCCGGGCTCTTCTCGCTGTAACCCGCTTTGCCTTGCAGCACCGCAGGCTTGGCGGCGCTCACCTGCACATCAAGATCCCCCGCCTTGCTCTGCACCTTGAGGGTGGCGGGAAAGAGCGCTTCTCCTTGAGAGGCCAAGACCCACTCTTTCAGCCAATACTCACCGCCGCTGGCACCGGCGAGCCCCGGCCCCTGGCGGCTGGTGCGCTCGTCCTGCTGGTGGCGGCCTTTGCTCACATCCGTGATGGCGAACTGGGCCAGCCAGAGCTGGGGGGTGAGCCAGGGGTTGTCGGATGTTATCTCCTGCTCGATGCCTTGGCGAAACAGGGTCCACTGCATGCCGTAGCCGCGCCCTTGCTCGTCTTTCAGGTTGCCGGTGAGATACCACCATTCGGAGCTGTAGTCGGGGTGGGCAGCGTGATCAGCGGGCAGGTTGATGGACTGACCCGGCAGGGCCTTTTTGAAGTGATTGCTACCGCCACCCAGGATGCTCCCCAGATCGCTGGCCTGCGCGTGGCCGCTTATGGCAACAAGCGGGATCAAGCGGGCTGCAAGCCACAGGGACCGTAAAGAGGACAAGATTCCCCTCACCCTGGCCCTCTCCCGAAGGGAGAGGGGATGGTTCGCGGCAGCTCTGTGCGCTTCTCTGCGCTGAATCAAGTGCGGTGACAGAGATCTGGTCAATGGGGACGTCAAGCCATGGCTGAGCCAGAGCGCCAACCGATATGTCATACCACTCTCCTTGCGGCGTACCAGGAGGCCAGCGCCCCGCACACCGGCGCCAGCAGAAGCGCCGTGACGGCGTGCAGGGGGGCGGCCTCGAAGGCCAGCCGCCAGCCAAAGGCGCGGGGGTTGACCACCTCAATCAGCACCCAGGCGAGGCCATAGCCAACCGGCAGTGCCAGCAGCGCGGTGAGCAGCCCGAGGCCCGCCCCCTGCCACACCAGCAGCCGGCGGCAGTGGCGGGGGCTCAGGCCAAGGCTCTGCAGGGTCTGCAACTCGCCGCGCCGGGCCAGCCCCAGCACCATAAAGGCCGAGCCGATGCCGACGAAGGCGATCCCCAGGATCAGCAACTTCAATAGCTCGGTCACCACAAAGGTCTGATCGAACACCCTGAGGGCGGCGGCGTGGATGGCGGGGGCGGGCAACAGGTTCACCTGCTCGCCAAACTGGGTCCTGAGCCTGTCGCCAAGGTGCTCGGGATCCGGGCTGAAGAGGGCAAGGGATTGCACCTTGCCCCCTTCGAAGGCGTGCAGTATCTGCCCCTTGTCGCTGCCGTAATCCTGATAGACGCCGGTGACGGTGAGCGTTCGCGGCCCCTGCTCGCCGCTCACCTCAAGGCGCTGGCCCACCCTGACCCCGAGGCGTACCGTCAGCGGTTCGCTCGCCAGCACCTCGTCGGGGGTGGCGGGCCAGCGCCCGGCCAGCAGGGGATAGGCGGCTTTGAGCTCGGGAATAAAGTCCATCTGCGCCCACTCGATGGGCTGCCCCTGCCAGCGGGCGGGGAGCACGGCGCGGCGGGAGGCGGCGCGCACATCCGGCGCGGCGAGGATGGTGTTGAGGGTCTGCTCGCCGAGGGCGCCCCTGCTGCCTGCCACCCCCTTGGGGGCGGTGACGTAGAGATCGGCGGCCAGGCGCTGGCCGAGCCAGATCTCCACGCTCGAGCGAAAGCTCGACACCATGACCCCGATGCCGATGGCTGCGGCGATGGCCAGTTGCAGCGCCATCACCGCGATGGCGGTGCGATCCAGGTGATAGAGGGTTTCTGCCACCCCGAGCCGGGCGGTGAGGGGGCCGCGTGCACGCAGCCGCCCCAGCAAGGAGCGAAGGGCATCGGGCAGCAGGAGGGCCATGGCGAGCAGCCAGCCCCCGGCCACGAAGAGGGCGCCGCCAAGGCCAGTGCAGGGCTGCCACAGACACAGGGCGCACAGCAGCAGAATGGCGATGGCGAGCCCCCGACGTTGCCAGGGATGAGCCGGCGGGCGGCTGTTGCCCTCTCGCAGCGCAAGGGGGGATTGGCGCAGCAGTTGCCACCAGCCAGGCAGGTTGGCGGCAAGCATCCCCAAAAGGCCAATCACCAGCGCCTTGCCAAGGCTCGTCGGGGAGAGGCGCAGCAGGTCGATGGGGTTGGGGCCATAAAGGTCGGCCAGCGCCTGGGTGAGCTGCCCCATCAGGGCGAGGGCCAGCAGGCTCCCCAGCAGCAGCCCGAGCAGGGTGCCGAGGGTGGCGAGGATCAGGATCTCCAGGGTCAGCCAGCGCAGCACCCGGCGCGGCGGCATCCCGAGGATGATGAGCTGGGCGAGCAGGGGGCGGCGCACGCTCTGCACGAAGCGCTGGGCGTTGAACACCAAAAACAATCCCACCGCCATGGCGAGCAGGGAGAGGGCGCTGAGGTTCAGGGCCAGCGCATCCCCGAGCTGGCTGGCATCGAGCGCCGGGCTGATGGGCTCAAGCCAGAGGGGCTGATGGGGGGCATAGGATTGCAGGGCCGCCTGCAAGGCTCTTTGCAAGGTATTGGCCTCTTGCTCGCTGAGCTTGAAGACGATGCGATCGAGCCGTCCTTCCTTGCCAAGCAGGGGCTGGGCGAGGCCGATGTCGGTCACCAGCAGCCGCTCCATGGGGACGGCGCCGGGCTCGAAGGTGCCCGCCAGGGTCAGGGTCAGGGGGCGTTGCCCCTCATCCCCCAGCACAAAGGTTCGCGACTGGCCCGCTTGCCAGTCAAGGCGCTTCGCCTCGGGGGCGGCCAGCCAGACGCTGTCGGCGCGATTCAACGAGACATCGGGTTGGCTGTCTGGCGCATCGCCAAAGAGGCGGCGCAGGGGGCCGGGGTTGAAGAGATCCATCCCCAGCAACTGGAAGCTGCGCCCCTGCTCGTCCTTGAGCCAGGCGTGAAGCTCTGGCATGGCGTCAAGGTTTGGCTGGCTTCGCACCAGCCTCACGTAGACTTGCTCATCCAGGCCACCCTGGGGGGCCAGGCGGTAGTTGGCCTCCCCGGCGAGCTGGCTGCGGGCGGCGACGAAGTTGGTGCGGGCGCTGTGGTTCAAGAGCTCGATGGCCACTACCAGGGTGACCCCGAGGGTGAGTCCGGCCAGGCTCATCAAAAGCAACCAGGGGTGAGCGCGATAGAGGCGCAGCAGTGCCTTGAGCGGCAACATCAGCAGGCCCCCCGGCAGACGTCAGCCATGGCGGCGCCCCTTGAGCTCGACCAGCTGTCCCCCTTCAAGGCGCAGCACCCGATCCGCCAGGTCGCCATAGCCCGGGTTGTGGCTCACCAGCAAGAGACCGGCGCCGGTATCGCGCACCGCCGCCATCATCAGGGCCATCACCTGCTCGGCGTTGTGTTCATCAAGACTCCCGGTGGGTTCGTCGGCGAGCAGCCAACGGGGCTGATGAATGAGGGCGCGGGCCAGCGCCACCCGCTGGCGCTGGCCGCCGGAGAGCTGTTCCGGCCAGGCGTGGCGTTTGTGGCTCATGCCAAGGCGCGCGAGCAGGGCATCGAGGCGCCCATCGTCCTGGGGCAGGTTGTTTATCTGAAGGGGCAGGGCGAGGTTCTCGGCCACGGTCAGGGTCGGCAGCAGGTTGAAATCCTGATAGACGATGCCGAAATGGCACCCGCGAAGCCGGGCCCGCTCGTCTGTCGGCAGGGTGTCGAGGCGGGTCTCTTCCAGCCAGATCTCCCCCTCGTCCGGGGCGATGAGACCGGCGATGAGGTTGAGCAGGGTGGACTTGCCACAGCCGCTTTGCCCCAGCAGCAGGCAGGTTTCCCCCGGGGTGAGGGCGAGATCCAGCCCCTCAAACAGGGGGAGCGTCTCGCCGCCGTTGGCGAAGCGTTTACTGAGGTTGCGCAGGCTAAGCATGGGATAACCGTTTGATGGTCAATGGCTTTCACAATGTCCGTCACTATGCCAGTTAGTGATCGCGCCTGCAAAAGGGATGGGGATCCTCGCTGGATCCCGCTTGCCTGAGGTGGTTAGAATAGGGCCTTCCATGGGTCACAGGATGAGCAAGGATGTTACACAAGCAAGTCAGTTTTATCGTCGACAGCAAGGGCGTCAAGCAGGCTGCCGTGGTCCCCATCGATATCTACAACGAGCTGATGACCCTGCAAAAGGCCCTCTCCGACAACAAGCCGGGGGAGCGCGAGCTCTACCACTTCAACGGCAAGGGGGCAGAGGCCCATGGTTATCCGGTGGGCAAGCGGCAAAACCCCGGTTTCATGGTCCAGGCGGGCTCCACCGCCAACGGCGAGGATGCGGCCTCCCTGCGCGAGGCGGTGATCGAGCTGCGCCAGGAGCTGCTGGGCAAGGGGGTGCTCGTTCCCCACCCCGAAGGGGGCTTCATCTTTACCGCCGATCAGCTCTTCAACAGCCCGAGCCTGGCCGCGAGCCTGGTGGCGGGCAACAACCGAAGCGGGCTGGATGCCTGGCAAAACAGCGCAGGCTACACCCTCAAGCAATCGGGTTTTGGCAAGAAGACCTCCTGATGACGGGGCCCGGCAACGGGCCTCGCTCATGTTTGCCTGAGTGCCCGCGGCGGGCCGCTCATCAGGATGACAAAGAGGCGGCTTCCTTTTGCGCTGCTAGCCTCAATGCCAGACGCCTGCCAGGAGATGCCGCCATGTCTGGACTCCTTCGCCTCGTGCCCGGGGCGGCCCTGCTCAGTGCCCCCGCCGCTGCGGGCAACGGCCCCCTCGATCTGACCCACAGCGGGGTCGGGCTCTTCGCCCTCGCCATCTTCGCCCTGGCTTATGCCCTGGTGATGGCCGAGGAGTACCTGAAGCTGCGAAAGTCCAAGCCGGTGCTGGTGGCCGCCGGCATCATCTGGATAGCCATCGGCCTGGTCTATACGGGGCAGGGGCACAGCGAGCTGGTTCAGGCCGGGTTTCGGCACAACCTGCTGGAGTATGCCGAGCTGATGCTCTTCTTGCTGGTGGCCATGACCTATGTGAACGCCATGGAGGACAGGCTGCTGTTCGCCGTGCTGCGGGTACGCCTGGTGCAGGCGGGATTCAGCCTGCGTACGCTCTTCTGGCTCACCGGTTTTCTCGCCTTTTTCATCTCCCCCGTGGTGGACAACCTCACCACGGCGCTGCTGATGTGCTCAGTGGTGCTCAACGTGGCCAATGGAGAGCGCCGTTTCATCAACCTGGCCTGCATCAACATCGTCGTGGCAGCCAATGCGGGCGGCGCCTTCAGCCCCTTTGGCGACATCACCACCCTGATGGTGTGGCAGGCGGGCAAGGTGCCGTTCCAGCAGTTCTTGCTGCTCTTCATCCCCGCCCTGCTTAACTTCCTGGTGCCGGCCACCCTGATGAGCCTGATGGTGCCCCGTCTGGTGCCCGCCATGCCGGGCGAGATGGTGGTGCCAAGGCGCGGCGCCGTTGTCATCGTGCTGCTCTTTGTGCTCACCATAGTGACCGCAGTCGCCTGCCATCACTTCCTGGGGCTGCCCCCCGTGCTCGGCATGATGATGGGGCTGGGCTACCTGCAATTTTTCAGTTTCTATCTGCGAAAGACCCAGCCCGTCACCCTGGCCCGGGCACGGGCGCTGTATGAGCGCACCGGGGACGAGGCCAGGCTGCTGCGTCTGGGTTCGGTGGTGCCGTTCGATGTGTTCAACAAGATTGCCAAGGCGGAGTGGGACACCCTGCTCTTCTTCTACGGGGTGGTGATGTGCGTCGGCGGCCTCGGGTTTATGGGGTATCTGGCCCTTGCCTCCCATTTCCTCTATGACGGTGGCGATCCGACCCTGGCCAACGTCGTCATCGGCCTGCTCTCCGCCCTGATCGACAACATTCCGGTGATGTTCGCCGTGCTCTCCATGGAGCCGCAGATGAGCACGGGGCAGTGGCTGCTGGTGACATTGACCACCGGGGTGGGGGGCAGTCTGCTCTCGGTCGGCTCCGCCGCCGGGGTGGCCCTGATGGGGCAGGCCAGGGGCATGTATACCTTCGTCGGGCACCTCAAGTGGTTGCCTGCCATTTTGCTTGGCTATATGGTCGGCATAGGGGCGCACCTGTGGCTCAACAGCGCCCTGTTTTAGGGAATCCGGTTCCAGGCACCAGGGAGAGGCAAGATGGGACAACTGTTCGAGGCGCTTTTGCCGCGCCATGTCACCTTTATCGAGGGGCAGAAGATCTTCTTCGTCGGTACGGCGGCCGCGAAGGGATCGGTCAATCTCTCCCCCAAGGGCGGGGATTCGCTGCGCGTCCTCGATGCCCGCACCCTGGCCTGGCTCAACCTGACCGGCAGCGGCAACGAGTCCGCGGCCCAGGTGCTGCAACAGCCGCGCATGACGGTGATGTTTTGCGCCTTCGAGGGGGCGCCGCTTATTCTGCGGGCCTATGGCCAGGCACGGGTGCTGCACCGCACTGATCCGCAGTGGCCGTCGTTGCTGGCGCTGTTCCCCCCAAGCGTGGCGGCTCGTCAGATCTTCCTGCTGGACATTGAACGGGTTCAGACGTCGTGCGGCATGTCGGTGCCCCTGTTTGACTATCAGGGAGACAGGGAGGATCTTGCCAACTGGTCGGCACGCCAGGGGCAGGAGGGGATAGAGGCCTACTGGCGCAAGAAGAACCAGCTAAGCCTGGATGGGCTGGAGAGCGAGATCCTGGCTCGCAGCGGGTTGCAGGCCGATGACTGAGGCCTGCGCCCCGATGCAAAAAGCCCTGTCCATGGACAGGGCTTTTTCATTGCAAGGCATCAGGGGACGCGCTTGCCGCTCAGCAGCCAGTAACTGAGGGCCGACCCCAGGCCGCAACCTGCGATGGCGATGGCCATGGGGAGCGGCGATTCGGGGGGATTGAGGTTGACCAGGACCCCCACCAGGGCCCCAAGGCCAAAGCGCAGGGTGCCCGCCAGCGCCGAGGCGGTGCCTGCGGACTGGGGGAAGTGGCCCATCAGGCCGGTCATGGCGTTGGCCCCCACCAGGCTGATGTGGCCGACGAAGAGCACGACGGGGATGACGATGCCCCACAGGCCGCCAGTCTGGCTCCAGGCGTTGTAGATGAGCAGGGCCCCGGCGAGCGGCAGCACGGTCAGGCCGTATCGCAGCATGCGCTCGGCACCCACCCCTTTCACCAGCCGGCTGTTGGCGAAGGTGACCACCATCATCAGCAGGATATTGAGACCAAAGAGCCAGCCGTAGTGCTCGGTCGGCACCTTGAAATACTCGATGTAGACATAGGGGGAGGCGCTCAGGAAGGCGAACATGCCGGAGCTCGACAGGGCGCCGCACAGCACATAGCCCATGGCACCACGGTGGGAGAGCACCCCCCAGTAGTTGCGAAGCACCTGCCCGAGTCGCAGGGGCTGCTTGTGCTCGGGTTTGAGGGTCTCCTCAATCTTCCACTGCATCACCAGGCAGATGAGCAGGCTGATGGCCACCAGCAGCCAGAAGATGACCCGCCAGTCGCTGTGAGCGCTGATGTACCCCCCCATCACGGGGGCCACCAGGGGGGCGAGGGTCATCACCAGGATGACGAAGGACATGGCGCGGGAAAACGCATCCTTCTCGAACAGGTCGCGCAGCAGCGCATTGACCACCACGGAACCCGCGGCGCCCCCTGCGGCCTGCAACATGCGCCAGGCGAGGAGCTCAGGCAGGGAGTCCGCCATGGCGCAGCCCACGGAGGCCACGGCAAACATCGTCAGGCCCGCCAGGATCACCGGCTTTCTGCCGAAGCTGTCGGCGAGCGGCCCGTAAAAGAGCTGACCGATGGCAAAGCCCCCCAGGAAGGCGCTGATGGTGAGCTGGGCGCCGTCGATGCTGGTAGCCAGATCCCGGGCGATGGCGGGAATGGCGGGCAGATACATGTCCACCGCGAGGGGAGTCAGGCCCGCCAGGGCACCGAGCAGGATGAAGAGGAAACGGGGGGAGAGGGAGCTGGCTTGGGGCATAGGGTATCCGAGTCGTGGGCTGGGCCGGGTTAAGAGGCAGGTGTTGAGTCTATCAGTTTTGGCGGGCGCGATCAGGTGCATCCTGCCCGATGCCCTTTTGTCTGGTGTGGCGCCAGAGCAGCCAGAGCCAGGCAAGCCATCCGAGCAGGGAGAGGGCATTGCCGGTGCGCTCCGGCCAGCGTGCCGCCAGGGTCAGGGTGAGGCTGTGGTGGCCCGCCGGAACCCAGAGTTGCATCAACCCCTGGCGATTGGCGCTCACCGTCAGCGCCAGGTGCCCGTCGAGGCGGGCCTCCCAGCCGGGGTAATGGTATTGGTGCAGGACTAGCCGGGTCGGCACCCGGGCCTTGACCTCCAGCGCCAGGGCGCGGGGTTGCCAGCGGGTCAGGGTCCAGCTTGCGCCTGGCGGTTCGGCGCTGACGGGCGGCTGGAACTCCTCCTTCCAGGCGAGCAGGGTCGGGGCGAACATGCCCCCCGGCACCTGCCTTGGCCTGTATTCCCGGGCACTGCGCTTGCTGTCGAACTCGAATGCCATGGCCTCCCGTTCGGGGGCCTGGGTGAGGGGGGCGTGACGCACATAGGCGAGGGTGGAGAGGAGGGTCAGCAGAAATACTCCCCACCAGAGCCCCTGCCAGAGACGATGGGGCTGGGTGCCGAGCGCCACCACGGCGACCGTGGCAAGGGCGAGCACCAGGTTGAGCCGCCAGGGAAACTGCACCCGCTGCAAGGGGGGAAGCAGGCCCCAGAGAGGCTGGCTCGGGGGCAGCATCATCAGGAAGGCGACGACGCCGATCGCCCCCCAGCACAGCAGCTCGGGGTGGCGCGGCTCCCGGGCGGCGGCCCAGGCGATGAGCAGCAGGACCAGGGTCAGCATGCTCTGCCACGCCAGGTGACCGCGAAAACGCCAGTCCTCCCAGGCGCTGGGCAGGCGGTCGAGAAAGTTGCGCCTGTAGTCGAACATGCCGCCACGCATCAGCTCCATGGAGATGGCCCCCTGATCCGCCAGGGCGGGCAGCAGCAGGGCGGCTGCCATGCAAAGCCCCACACCCTGGGCGCCGAGGGCTTGCCAGCAGGGCGTCAGAGTGCGGGTGCGTCTGGCGAACCAGAAGGCGCGCAAGGTGACCAGCCCCATCATGAGCAAGAGGCTGGGGAGGTGGGAGAAGGCCAGCAGCGCCAGCCCCAGGATCAGCAGGGGCAACCCCTGAGGTCGTCCGCGGTGGGCGAGATCCTGCCCCAGCAGGATAAGGGGAGCCCAGGCGAAGGCCCAGAACTCCGCCAGGGCGAAGCGGGCATAGAGATCCATGGCGACATGATAGGGCAGCGCCAGATAGAGCAGGCTGGCGGCCAGGGCCCGGCCAGGGGGCGTGGTGGCACGCAGCCACAGATAGGCAAACACCCCGGAGAGCAGCAGGGCCAGGGTGGCGCTGCCAAGCAAAGGGTAGATGGCCTGCTGGGGGTGGGCACCGGGCCCGGCAAAGAGGGCGCTGACGTAGTAGGGGAGCGGGGGATAGAAGAAGAAGGTGGGGCTGCCGAAGCCGCCGTTCATGGCCATCAGCCAGCGGGGATAGAGTTCCCCCTGCCAGAGCTGGCGGGCAAAGTAGTGGCCGGAGAGCAGGTGATGAAACAGATCGTGTCCCTGGCTGCCCCCCTGCCACCAGAGAGGCAGCATCAGCAGGGCGCAGGCCAGCAACAGGGCCAGCGCGACCCGTATCCCCTCCTTGGTTCCGCTCGTGTTTCTTTCCATTGCACTGGTTCCTGACAGACCCGGCTGTGAGTGTAGACGAGTCGTGCGATGCCCTCGCAAGTGCCCGGTTCAGCGGGGCAGGGCGAGCCAGAGGCCGGGTTCGGCGTGAAAGCGGGGGGCAAACCAGAGGGTGTCATAAGGGCCTGGTAGCGCCTCTGCCCCCAGGGGGCGGCGGCTGAGGCGGCAGGCCCCCTGGGTGAGCGCAAGGGCGGCATCCCCCCGGTACCAGCCGTCGGTGACGGGCAGGGTTGTGGTTTCCCTAAGCAGCCTCACTCCCCACTGGGTCACCAGCGCCGGGCAGTTTTTTTCGGCGACCCTGGCCGCCTGCACCATGGCGGATGGACGGGCTGGGGTGAGGGTCACCGCGAGCAGCAGCAATCCGGCCAACGCGACCTGCCCAACTCCTCGGCGTGGCAGCCAGCCTGCCAGCAGCACGATACCGAGCAGGGTGATGGGCGCAAGATGGCGGGGATTGTCCGGATTCTGGCCAAACAGGGTCCAGAGCAGCAGAACGAGCCAGTAGAGAGGCCAGAGCACGGAGGGGGCTGGATTGTGATCCTTTGAGCGTTGCCAGAGCGGCAGTATCAGCAAGGCCCCCATCAAGAGTGGCCAGAGCGGGGTGAGCTGATCGTTGAAGGTATTGGCCCAGCTCAGCAGTCGATCCCCGTGGGCTGCCGCCGTGTTGCCCCAGAGGGTAAAGTGGCCGTCGGTAAAGCGCCGCCCCTCGGCAAAATAGGCCCAGCCGTCGGCCTGCCAGACAAACAGCAGGCAGGCTAGCCCTACCAGCGCGATGGGGAGCACAAATCTGACGCGGTTGCCCTGCTGCGCCAGCCCGAGCCACAGGGGCAGCAGGGCCAGCACGAAGTAGGAGGGGCGCAGCGCAAGCATAAGGCCCAGCAGCAGACCCGCCAGCGCTATCTTGCGCTGCTGCAAGGTCAAGAGTGTGCCGAGCCAGGCGGCCAGCGCCGGCCCATCCGAGAGGCCGGAGAGCGCCAGGGTCGGGGTGAGCGGCAGGGCCAGCACCAGCAGCCAGACCGGCACCAGCAGGCTGGGCCGCTGCCACAATCTGACCGAGAGGAAGGAGGCGAGCGGCGCCAGCAAACTGCTCCCGAGGAGACTTGCCCACTGCACCGCGCGGGCCGGATCGTCCACCGCCAGATTGATCAGCCGTGCCAGCCAGATAAAGGCGGGGTAGCCCGGAAAGTGGGGGGAGAACTCCAGTACGCTGAAGCGCACCACCCCGTGGGCGAAGTTCAGGGCATCGTCGGAATCGAGCGCCACGGGGAAGGTCAGTAGCCAGCCAAGCCAGGCCAGTTGCAGCAGAATGAGCAGCCAAATGGTGGTGGAGCAGGGGGAAGGCCAACGCCGGGCCATTACCTTACCCCTCATCCCCAGCCCTTCTCCCGCAAGGGGAGAAGGGGGCAAACCGGCGTCCGGGTGCATTTATCGGTAGGCCGTGCGTAGGGTGGGTAGAGCGCAGCGAAACCCACCGTTTGTCACAGCGAGGCGGCGCAATGATTGGCAGGTTGCCATCAAAGCGGCGCCAGCACGGCCATCAGCGCTTTTTCGGCCTCGGTGAAGGCAGTGGCATCGGCGGGCTTGGCGCCCACCCCGAACACTCCCGGGTTGCCGATGGCATCGAGCACCTTGGCCAGCGCCTGTTCGGCGGCCTTGCGATCCCCTTCATCGAGGGAGGGGAGGATCAAATCGAGGAAGCGCTTGCTCTTGACCACCAGCACCTTGGCGGTCTGGTAGTCGCCAAGGTTCTGGCTGGCCCCCTCGAGGCGGCGCTCGATCTCCGCCTTGTAGGCCCGGTTGAGCAGGGCCGCGGTAGCCGCGGCGTCTTTGGCCTTGATGGCGGCGGCCAGCGGTGCTTGCAGCTCCACCTTGTGGTGCTCCTCCAGATAGGTCAGCTCCTCGGCAATCTCGCTCAAGGTGGCGCTGGCATCCTTGCCGTCAGTGGCGGCGCCCAGCAGTGCCTCGCGGGCATCGATCAGCAGCTCCTTGCCGGCGGCGGCGTAGGAGTAAGCCTGCGCCTGACCGCTCAGGGTCAGCAGCAGGGTGAGGGCGAGTAAACCCGGGCGGATGGTCATCCTGTTCTCCTTATTTATGCCAAGAGGTTATGCCCATGGCGCGGCACTCAGGCCACGCTCTGGGTTTCAATGACGGTATTTTCGTTGCGATGATTGAAGGTGTTGCGGCGTCTGTTTGCCTGTTGAACACCAGTCATCGTGCTCACGCCACGCTCTGGGTTTCGATCACGGTATTTTCGTTGCGATGATTGAAGATGGCGTGACGTCTGTCCACCCCGTCGATCACCATGTCTGCGGCCATCATCCCCATCTCCATGGCGGTGTCGGTGAAGATGTAGCGGAATGTCCCCTGACGGCCGGTCATGATGAGGTTGCCTATCGGCATCAGCGCCTTGATGGCTTCGTTGCGGCGGGCCTGATAGCCCAGATCCATCAGCGGATAGGCGTATTCACTGCGCGCTTCGAAGGTCTCATCGCCGAGCTTGGCTGTATCGACGCTGAGGCTGGCGAGATCGGCGGTGACCCGACCGCGCAGATCAGAGAGCGGTGCCTGCCAGGTGGCATCCCCCGGGTTGCAGGGGATCTCCAGCATCACGGATGTTTGCCCCTGTGGCGCCATAAAGGGGCTGCGCCGGCGCGGCTCCTGCAGACGGGTCGCCAGAATATGGGGGTCGGAGAGGTACTGCCAGGTGTTGTCCGACAGGTTCTCCTGTTTGAGGGGCATATTGACGAAGCGAAGCGACCGGTAGTGGAGATCGCACGGCAAGCCCAGGTGCTGGCAGGTGAGCGGCAGCGGCAGGGTGGAGATCACCTGATCAAAGCGCTCGCTCTGCTCCACGTCATCTTGTTTCCAATACACCCGTTCAATGCGGCCATCAGCCTGCTCGAGACGGGTGATGGTGGCGCCGGTCTTGAGTGTGACGCCCTCTGTCACCAGCCGCTCCCCCAGGGTGGTGAAGATCTGGCCAAAGCCATACTTTGGATAACGATATTTGCGGGCATAGGTGCGCACCGACATGCTGCCGTTGCGCCTTGGCAACAGGCGGCGCGCTACGTCTTTGAGATCGATGAGGCTGATGCGCTGGCCAGCCCAGTCGGCAGAGAGCTTGTCCGGGTTGATGCCCCACAACTTGCCGGTGTAGCCCTCGAAGAACTGGCGGTAGAGGGTGCGACCGAAGTGGCTCTGGATCCACTCGGCAAAGCTCGCCTTGGCAAAATCGGTGGGCTTCCTGGCAAAGGGCAACAGCAGCAGATCCTTCACCGCACCGGCCATCAGGGCCAGCGGCGCCGTCTTGAGCAAATTGGGCAGGTTCAAGGGGTAGTCATAGGTACGCCCGCCAAAGCGGATCACGCTCTTTCGCTCGGCGTGGAGCAGGTCGTCCCCCATCAGCTCGTCGATAAAGGCGAGCAGCTCGGGGTTCTTGGTGATGAAGCGGTGGCCGCCGTAGTCGAAGCGATACTCGCCGTCGCGCCCCTTGAAGGTCTGGGTGGCGCACATGCCGCCCACGACCGGCTCCTGCTCGAACAGGGTGACCGCAAAACCGGCCTGGCGCAGGCGCCAGGCGGCCATCAGGCCGGCAGGGCCGGCGCCCAGCACCGCAATGTGCTTCTTGTTGTTGTCGTTCATGAGTGTTCCGAAACGGCGTGATAGCTGGGGGAGCGCGCCTGTGCGCGGCTCCCGAACAGAGTGTGCTCCCCGGGCTCAGCCCCTGGTCGGGGCGGCGCTCCCCTGGGGGCGATAGCTGCGATGCCAGAGGGTGACAAAGATCATGAGGTAGCCGGCCCAGGTCAGCAACTGCAGGCCGGCCGGTGAGGCGTTGTAGCCAAACAGGGCGCGCAGGAAGGTGCCGAATACCCCCTGATCGTCGAGGATGTGGCTGATGTTGAAGACCGGCGTGGTCCAGAAGGTGATGACGTCCGCTGCCTGCAACATGTTGACGGCGGACGAGAGCAAGCCTGCGGCGATGATGATGATGAGCAGGCCGGTCCAGCGGAAGAAGGGGGCCAGCGCCACCTTGCGGGTGGAGCGCAGCAGCCCCCACACCAGCACCACAGAGACCAGCAGCCCCGCCAGCGCGCCCATCAGCCCCTGGTGCAGATCCACCCCTTGCCCGGAGTAAACCAGGGCCGAGAAGAAGAGCACGGTTTCAAAGCCTTCGCGCATCACCGCCAGGAAGGCGAGCAGCACCAGACCAAACAGGTTGCCACCGTCGATGGCGGCATCGATGCGCGCCGTCATGGCCCCCACCTGGGATTTGGCCTGTTTTTGCATCCAGATAGCCATATAAGTGAGCACCAGGGTGGCGAAGATCAGGATCCCCGCCATCAGCAAATGGTTATAGCGCTCGCTCTCGAACTGGCTCACCACCACCTGGAACAGGAAGGCGACGACAAGGGAGGCGACGAGACCTAGGCCCACCCCCAGATAGATGAACTTGTTGTAGCGGCTTGCCCCCAGCTTGGCGAGGTAGGAGAGGCAGATGCCGACCAGCAGGAAGGCTTCCAGCCCCTCGCGCAGGGTAATGAGAAAACTTGCGAACATCAGGATTGAGGCTCCGTATCGGGCGTAACGGGGAGGGGCTGCAGGGTCAGTTGCAGCCGATTGAGTTGCACTATGGGTGGCTCCGGCAAGCTCGGCTCGGCGGCGCGCACCGCATCATTGACCCACTTGGGGTAGGTGCGGAAATTGAGTTTGATATCGGCCTTGAAGGGCCCCTGAGCATCCGCCGGCAGTGGCCAGACTTCATCGCGCCAGCCATCGGCCGGGATGCGGGTGTCTTCAAGGAGCTTGGCGTAGCGCCAGAACTTGAGCCCCACCGGCTTGCCTTCGGCGTCGCCGAACACTTTTCTGAACAGCCGCGCATCCTCAGGGACGGCGCCGTTCACCGGCTGGCCGCTTTCAAGCACCCGCTTGCCGCTGGCGTCGGTGACGGTCAGCTCCAGCCAGAGTTCACGGAAATCGGCGACCCCGGTGGGCAGGGCGTGGCCGGCGCCGGTATTGGCGACTCTCACTATCAGCGCAGGTTGGCCGCTCTGGTTTTCAATGCGGGCCGAGAGGGTGGCGCTTGAGCGCAAGAGCGCCAGGCTCTCCTGCTCGAGGGTTGCACTCCTCAGCCCCACCAGCTGATGCTGGGCGCCGGTAAAGTTGTGGCGATAGAGCCGCTCTTTCACGGTGCCGTTTTCGGTGGACTGGCCCGCCACCGGCGCGCCGCCGTTGCCAGGTGTAGGGTTCATGTGGCAGTCGATGCAGGTGCGCCGTTTGGCAGGATCTTCGGCTTTGGCGAAGCTGGATTTTTCCCACTCATCCCAGGTGTTGACGATATTGGCGCCGGTGCCGGGGGCGAACTCGTTGTGGCACGACTTGCACAGGGCCGCGTCCCGGTAGAAATCCTTCTGGTAGGAGGCCTTGTGCATGGCGGGGCGGGCGTTGATCTGCCGCTCTGCCAGCCAGTGCTGGAGGCTGCCCCCCGGGGCATCCTCGAACACATAGCTCTCGCGGTCTTTCAAATTGACCGTAAAGGCGCTGTTGCCGCCGGCATCCTCGAGCTTGGTGATGCGATGACAGAGCACACAGCCAGTCCCTTCCTCAATCACAGGTTCGCCCGCCTTGTGGGCGGCAATGAGCGAGGCTCCGCCCTGCTCGAACATGTGGGAGCCCTTGGGCAGATCAGTCTGGCCGTTCATCACCTGCTGGGGCATGTGACAGCCCTGGCACCACTGGCCGAAGGCTTCGCCCTCGGTTTCGCGGGCCAGCGCCTGCACCACCTTGTAGTAGGGGTGGGAGTTGCCCATCAGCCGGTGGTTGCTCTCGCTCCAGTCCTTGAACGCCTGTTGGTGGCAGTTCTGGCAGGAGGCGGAGTTGAGCCACTCTTTCGGGTGGGTGGTCGGCGCCTTGGCAGGATCCCTGCGCGGGGCATCGAGCCTGAGCCAGTTGGCCAGATAGGGGAGGTTGCCGTCACTGGTCACGAAAGCGTGCAGATCCTCCATCATCGCCTGCACCTCGGGCTGGGGCCTCGCGGGGTCAACCGCTTCGGCCCCATCGCGGGTGTCATGGCCCATGCCGCCCTGGGTCTGCTGGGTCATGCGCAGGTATTCGCCGATAAAGTCCCCCGCCACCATGTTGGCGAGGTTGGCGTGGCCGTTGATGGCGTTGTCGCCGCTCTGCTGGCGATGGGCCGCCATCAGATAGCGGTTGGTGAAATTGAACCCGTCCAGATGGCAGGAGTTGCAGCTCATCCAGTTGTCCCCCGCCATGGGGAAGCGGCTGTTGGCGGCGGTATTACCCAGGTTGAACAACCGCTCGCCGCGCTTGAGCGCTGCGGGGCGGGGATCGGTCTCTACCAGTTTGGCGAAGTGGGGCACATCGACGGTGACCCGGGCAAACGGGCCGCTGCCGCCGCTATTGAGACGGGTGAGATCCTGCCCCATGACGTTGTGCACCAGGATGTGGTCGCCATCGATCAGCAGATCGCGCGGATTCTGGCCCGGCAGGTGACGCAAGAGCTGGGTCGCCTTGGCGCCCCCCTGAAACTTCTTGCGGCGGTGGCGGTTGCTGTTCTGCTTGCCGCTGCGCGACAGGTCGAACACCAGCAAGTCTTCGGAACCCGCCAGGGTCAGGTAGACCCGCTTGCCATCGGCGGCGAAGCGCGCCGCGAACGGGTTGGAGACGATCTGGCTGCGGTTGCCGACGCTGGGCAGGTTGATCTGCAAGAAGAGCTGTTTTCTTTCATCGACCCGCTCCTTCTCTTCATCGAGATCGATGATGGAGACCGCCGGGAAGACGGTGCTCTGAAACTGGAAGGGGTGGTCAAAGCTCCAGAGCACGTGGGGCAGCCAGGCTTCGCTGCCATCGGGGGAGAGAGCGATGCCGTCCAGCAGGCGCGGCAAGCCCTGGGAGTCGCTCGGGGTATCGCTGTGGGTTTCCGCCAGGGTGATGAGCTTGGGCTTGGGCAGAGTAGCCCCCTTAGCGCCCTTCTCAAGTTTGGCGAGATCATAGATGGCGAGCTGGCCTGTCATGGCGTGGGTGAGCAGCAGGCGATCGTCGTCGGTCAGTGCCAGCCCGCGGGGAGTCTCGGCGGTTTTTGCATCCAGCTGGAGGTTGCCCGCCCTGTCATAAGCCTGAAGGCGCCCTCCCTCGAACAGCGTGACCCAGAACCAGCGCCGCTTGGGATCGAAGATGACGCCATAGGGTCTATGGCCGGTGGGGATCGCCTTTTCCTGCTCGAGATCATCCTCCAAGAGCAGCAGGCGATCGCCGCTGTAATCGGTGACCAGCAGGGTGCCGTCATCGGCGCGGGCCAGCTGGCGCAGATCGCCCCCCAGTTGTGCCTCTTTAAGTCGCTTGCCGCTATCGCGCTCAAGCAGGGTGACCGAGCCGGCACTCTGGTTGGCGGTGACCAGGCGCGGGGCGCTCCCCTCGTCATAGGCAATCATGGCGGCGCCCATCTCCCGGGCCGAGGCGGTCCCCAGCAGCAGGGCGGCCAACATCAGGGATAACAACAACTTCAACATAAGATCAGGTGCGCCATTTCAAGATGGTCCAGCGCCAGGCGTGGCGCAGCACCAGGGGCGTCAACGCGAGGGCGCTCAGCCAGTGGGCCCAGCTGGCAAGGTTGCCGAGGCTATCCCCCGGGGTGCCGTGCAGCACCAGCACCAGTCCGCTGGCCAGACAGATCAGCAGCAAGGCTTCGATGATGCGCCCGGTGGTGCGCAGAAAAGGCTTGCGGCTCTTGCGCAGCAGGCTGCGATGGGAGAGCCAGAAGGCGCCAAACAGCAAGGGGAACAGGGTGAGCGAGAGGGCGACGTGCAAAAACAGGTTCCAGCGCGCCAGGGACCAGGTCGGCGTCAGGGGTTCCCACAGCAGCAGACCGGAGAAAAACATCAGATAAAGGGCACCCTCGGCCGCCTGATGGTGATAGGCCAGCCACTGCCAGCAGTGTCGTGGTGAGAGGGAAAGACTCGTCATGGGTGCTCCAGCTCCCGGGCGGTTCAGCCCGGGGCGAGCAAGTTTACAATGCAGTAAGGGTAATGAAAAGAGTTATCAATTCGGCTCTTGATGAATAGACCCTGAATGGCGCCGGGCCCTATTTGTGCTCCGCCAGCCGCTCGGTCACCGCATAGATAAGTGCCGCGGTGGAGAAGGCGAGGAAGACGATGACCGACCACTTCATCTCGATCTCGTTACCGGTGCCGTCGTCGAGGAAGGCTTTGAGCACCTCGATGCCAGCGATGGTCACCAGGGAGTTGATGACGATGAGCTTGAGGGACGCGAAGTTGATCTTGCTGAGCCAGTTATCGCCAAGGGCCGCTCGCTGCTCCGGGGTCTTGATGAACTGCACGTAGCCGCAGATGGCCACCAGGATCAGCATCTGGGCCACCAGCACGAAGTCCACCAGGGTGAGTACCCCCGTGATGAGATCCAGATAGTGGATGTCGATGATGTCGCGGCACAGCACATAGAGCTGCATGGCGAACTTCACCATCAGGAGGGCGACACAGATAAGGATGCAGACATAGAAGGGGAACATCATCAACCGGCTGCCGTTGAGCATGACGTTGAAGCGGCGCATGGGAAACTCCATCGAAAAGGAAGGCAGCCAGAATATCCGGAAAGAAAGGAGCGGGAAAGCGCCTTGGCGCCTCCCGCCCGGCCTAGAGGGGGAAAGTGGGCAGGCCCTGGAACAACTGCTGCAACCCCTCGCCCCAGGCCTTTCGCAGCGCCACGAAATGGGGGTTCTGTTCGGTGATGCGGTGCTGGTTCGTCGCCGAGAAGCTGCCCTCGTGATAGACCAGGGCATCCAGGGGCAAGCCCACCGACAGATTGCTGCGCAGGGTCGAGTCGATGGAGATGAGGGCGCACTGCAGGGCGGTTTGAAGCGGCGTCTCATGGCTGATGATGCGATCTATGATGGGCTTGCCGTACTTGCTCTCACCAATCTGGAAGTAGGGGGTGTCGGCGCTCGCCTCGATGAAGTTGCCCTCCGGGTAGATGTGGAACAGGCGGTGGCGCTCCCCCCGGATCTGCCCCCCCAGCAGGATGTTGCAGCCGAAGTTGATATGGCCCTGCTGCTGACCCCCATCCCGGCTGATGACGGTGCGTATGGTCTGGCCGATGAGGGCGGCAGCCTCGTAGAGGCTGGGGAGGGCAAGGAGCTCCTGCCCCTCCGTCAGCAGGCTGATGACGCTCTGGGTGGTGGCCAGATTGCCCGCGCTTTGCAGCACTATCACCCTGTCCTCCCGGGTGAAGAGGTGCAATTTGCGGAAGGTGGCGATGTGATCCACCCCCGCATTGGTGCGCGAATCGGACGCAAACACCATGCCGTCTTGCAGGCACATGGCGACGCAATAGGTCATGACCGCACTCCCGCCAGGACTCTCCCGGTCTTCATTGCTGCTGTCCATCCAGGCGGGTCACCTGCGCCTGGCTCTGCAACTGTTCGCACCCGCCGCCATAGCGCACGCCGCGCACCGGACAGGCATCCAGATAATCCATGCCGACTGCGAGCTTGAGGTGCTCGCTGGTGGAGTTGGTGAGGTTGGTGACGTCGAACGTGTGCCAGCGCTCCTCGATCCACACCTCGGCCCAGGCGTGCATCGCCACGTGGCTGTTGTCCTGGCTGTAAAGGTAACCGCTCACGTACCGGGCCGGCAGGCCGGCGTGGCGGCAGCAGGTCAGGAAGACATGGGTGTGGTCCTGACAGACGCCACTGCCCGAAGCAAGGGCCTCGTCTGCGCTGAAGGTGGCATCCGTGCTGCCGGGCTGATAGGGCATCAGCACCAGGATGCGTGCCATCAGGCTCTGCAAGTCGGCCAGGGTCGGCGCCTCTGGCAGGCAGGCCTTCGCGAGATCCTGCAGGGCCGGGGTCGGGCGGGTGAGGGGGGTGGGCCTCAGGTAGCTCAGGGGAGAGATGAGGGAGGACTCCTCATCTTCCGGGGCGTCGTCGCAGATCTCCACCTCCCCGTGGGCGCGGATCAGGATCCCCTCGTGGGGGGACTCCAGGCTCAGCACGTGCAGTATGTTGCCGTAACCGTCCGTGGTGCAGGTGGCCTCCCCCGGCAGCTCCAGTTCCCAGGAGAGGATCTGCTGGCGGGCCGTGCTGTGGGGGGTCAGGCGCAGGTACTGGGTGCTGCGGCGCACCACGTCGGCATAGTGGTAGCGGGTCTGGTGATCGATGATGAGTCTCATAATACCTCCAGGTAGGCGGCGTGGATGCTCTGGCCGATGGCGCCGATGTCGCTGAGGAAATCACTCAGGTACGCCTGCATGCCGAGAGCAAAGACATCGTCGATGGCGCCATAGGTCAGATGGGCGTTGAGTATGGTGGTCAGGCGCCGGGGCGTCTGACCGGCGTTGCCCTCGATCTGGGCCAGGATCAGCTCCATTTCGTCGAGGCAGGCCCGCAGGGAGCGCGGCACTTCATTGCGCAGGATCAGCAGCTCGGCGATGGAGGCATGGGAGAGTGTCTTGTAGAGGGTCTGGTGGGCCTCGTAAGCGCCCACTGACCGCAACAGGGCGTTCCAGCGGTAGAACTCGCGCACGCTGTCCTCGTCCTCCCGGATCACCTGATACTTCACGGTCAGGATGCGTGCCGTGTTGTCGGCCCGCTCGATGAAGGTACCAAGGCGCAGGAACCAGAGCACGTCACCGCGCATGATGGTGCCATAGGTGGCGCCGCGAAACTGGTGGGAGCGTTCCTTGATCCAGTCGAAGAACTCCTGGGCCTGACCGCTGGAGAGACCCGCCTGGCGGCGTCGGCGGATCTCTATCCAGGCGGCGTTGATGCTCTCCCACACCTCACCGGGGATCTTGCCCCGCACGGCGTGGGCGTTGTCCCTGGCCATGCGCAGACAACTGAAGATGCTGCTCGGGTTCTCCTCGTCGAAGCAGAAAAATTGCAGCAGGTTCTCCATGTTCACCTGGCCGTAGCGGGCCAGGAAGGGCTCATGGGTGCCGCTGATGGTGAGAGGCGCCACCAGCTCGCTGTGATCGGCGTCGATGGAGGGCATCAGCGACATGGTCTGGGTGACGTCCAGCATGCGCGCCGTGTTCTCCGCCCGCTCCAGGTGGCGGGACATCCAGTAAAGTTCGCTTGCGGTGCGGCTCAGCATGGGCTGCCCTCCATGACCCAGGTGTCCTTGGTGCCACCACCCTGGGAGGAGTTGACCACCAGGGAGCCTTCGGTGAGGGCGACCCGGGTCAGGCCGCCCGGTACCAGGCGCAGCTCCTGCCCCGTGAGAACGAAGGGGCGCAGATCGATGTGGCGAGGGGCGATGCCGGCGTCGACGAAGGTCGGGCAGGTGGAGAGGGAGAGGGTCGGCTGGGCGATGTAGTTGTCCGGCCGCGCCTTGAGCAGCTCGCGAAAACGGGCCAGCTCCTCGCGACTGGCGCAGGGGCCGATAAGCATGCCGTAGCCGCCGGCGCCATGGACCTCCTTGACCACCAGCTCCTCCAGATTGGCCAGCACGTGGGAGAGGGCAGCCGGCTCGCGGCACTGCCAGGTGGGCACGTTGTTGAGAATGGGATCTTCCCCCAGATAGAAGCGGATCATCTCCGGCACATAGGGGTAGATGGACTTGTCATCCGCCACCCCGGTGCCGATGGCATTGGCCAGCACCACGCCGCCGGCGCGGTAGACCGAGAGCAGCCCGGGCACGCCGATGAGGGAGTCCGGGTTGAAGGCGAGGGGATCGAGGAAGTCGTCGTCGATGCGGCGATAGATGACATCCACCCTTTTCAGCCCCGTGGTGGTGCGCATCAGCACCTGACCATCCTTGACCACCAGATCCGCGCTCTCCACCAGCTCCACCCCCATCTGCTGGGCGAGGAAGCTGTGCTCGAAGTAGGCGCTGTTGAAGCGTCCTGGAGTCATCACCACCACGCAGGGGTTGTCCACCGGGCTGCTCTCGCGCAGGGTCTGCAGCAACAGGGCCGGGTAGCGCTCCACCGGTGCGATGGGCTGGTTGTGAAACAGCTCCGGGAAGAGGCGCATCATCATCTTGCGGTTCTCCAGCATGTAGGAGACCCCGGAGGGGGTGCGCAGGTTGTCCTCCAGCACATAGTACTCACCGTCGTGGTTGCGGATGATGTCGACCCCGGTGATGTGGACATAGGTGTCCCGGTGCAGGTCGACCCCCTGCATGCAGGGCTGGTACTGGGCATTGGTGAGGATCTGGGCGGCCGGGATCACCCCCGCCTTCAGGATGCGCTGATCGTGATAGATATCGTGCAGAAAGGCATTGAGGGCGGTGACGCGCTGGCGGATCCCCTTGTCCAGATGTTGCCACTCCCGGGCGGGAATGATGCGGGGAATGCTGTCGAACGGGATGAGGCGCTCGGCGCCGTCCCCGTCTCCGTAGACGTTGAAGGTGATGCCGACCCGGCGAAACAGCAGGTCGGCCTCTTCACGCTTACGCTCTATGCTCTTCTCGTCGGTCTGGTGCAGCCACGAGAGGTAGGCGTGGTAATGATCGCGAAACTGGTTGTCGGTGAGCAGCATCTCGTCGTAACAACCGGGTCCGGGGGGCTTGATAGGCAGCATAGGCAACTCCTTGTGACGTCCCTGCGTACATCACAAAGTGCAAGGGCTGTGCCAGCCAATTGAGTCGCTATCGAGGCCAGTGTCAGTAGTTTTTTATTGAAAAATCATATGGATGACTTTTATGTCATCAAGGGGCAAGGCAGGGCGCACCAGAGTGGTACCCCATAGAGGGTAAGCCTGCGCCATCTTGTGGCAACAGGCCATGAGGGCAAGGGACGGGCGCATCGGGATGCGGGGGCGGAAGGCGAGCGCCCTTGCCCCGAGGTGGGGCAGGGGGATAAGAAAGAACCCGACCGATGGCCGGGCTTTCAGGCGCAAGCCTATCCTGGGTGAGGTGTCGGTGGACTGGGTCAGCCGCGTTGGTGCGGGATCCCTGTAGCAAGGCGCATGAAGCGGTCAAATGCACGATCCGGCAACAAGCGGCGCAGGAAGATCATCGGCCTGGCCCCAAAACCAACGGCATAGCGGGTCTTGGGGCGACGGGTCTGGACCGCCTTGGCGATGGTATCCGCGATGAGTTCCGGCGGGGACTGGCGCTGGCGGCTGGCGCGTCCGATCATGGACTCCCCCATGGGGAGGGCCTGGTGACCATAAGGCCCCTCGCCGGAGACCTCGCGCAGTTTTTGCGCGGCAATGTCGGCCCACTCGGTCTTGATGCCACCCGGTTCTACCACTACTACATTGATGCCAAAGGGTTCCACCTCCATGCGAAGGCAATCGCTGATGGCCTCCAGTGCGAACTTGGTTCCGTGGTACCAAGCTCCTAGCGGGGTGTGGATCTTGCCGCCCATGGAGGTGATGTTGACTATGGTGCCAGTCTGTCGGGCGCGCATGTGGGGCAGCACCAGCTGGATGAGGCGAACGGCGCCAAACACATTGACGTCAAACTGGGTGCGACCCTCCTCGAGAGAGACTTCTTCAACCGAGCCGTAGGAGCCATACCCGGCATTGTTGACCAGTACGTCGATCTTGCCGGTTTCGGTGATGATCCTCTCCACTCCTGCCTGCATAGATGCATCCTGGGTCACATCCATGGCGATGACGCGGATCCCCGCGTCTGTCAGGCATTGCATGCGTTCGATGCGCCGCGCTGCGGCATACACGGTGAATCCTAGAGCCTTCAGTTTCATGGCGGTGGCCGCTCCGATACCGGAGGAGGCGCCGGTGACGAGCACAACGTTTGAGTTCATATGGAAGATCCTTGAGCAAAATGAATCGCATGCGAGTCCAGAATCGGCTTGCCTGCGGTATCGATACCATATCCGACCCGTGATGCCATGGTTCTGGCAAACGGCGCCATGACGCCATCGAACTGCGCCATCCCTATTGCTTTCGAGTCAGCCTGTGCGGCGATCACCGTCCTTGACCGCGGCCCTGGCGGCGGCCAGATTGGCCGTGAAGTCGACGGCGCTAAATGCCTCCCGGCTGCCAGCGACGGCGAAGGTGGCCCCGGCGAGCAGCACGCGACGGGATTGATATGGGTGGTCATGAGGCTGACCTCAGTTGAATCGATATGACTGGCGAGTGCTTTCCAGCGTCCGCCCGGTCCAATCCTGGAATGCGCGGTAGAAGGAGTTGGGATCTTCGAAGCCAAGCAGAAAGGCTATCTCCCCTCCAGACAGGGTGGTGTGCTCAAGGTAGTGGCAGGCGAGCCTTCTTCGCGTCTCGCTGACCAGGGCTCGAAAGTTTTCCCCTTCCTCTTCCAGCCGGCGTTGCAGGGTTCTCTTGCTCATGCCCAGGCGACTTGCCGCCACCTCAATGGTGGCCGAGTTGCTTGGCAAGAGCTCGAGCAGAACGGCATGCACCCGCTCCGCCGTGGTGGCGGCAGAGTCCATTTCGCACAACTGGCGACGCAGCTCGGGCTCGAAGGCTCGCCACATCCCCTCGTTGCTCGTGAGAAAGGGGTGCAGCACGTCCACGGCAGAAAACGTAATGCTGGCATGGGTTCCAAGTGTGATGGCGGTGCCGAAGAAGCGCTCGTAGCGCTGCAGTGCCTTTCCAGCAGGGAGCGCAGGCAGTGTCACTCGCACGGCACAGATCGCCTCACGTGTGGCGATCTGTGCCAGTCGGACAAAGAAGGCGAGTTCCACCACCTGCAGGGAGACCGGGACCTCGGTGTGCCCTCCTTGCCAGCGAGGGGAGAGCGTCATCTCTCCCCAGGAGCCTACCGAGATCTCGAGGCTCATGGGGGCAACGAGCGCCTTGTATTTGGCCAGCCGCTGGACAGCCCGCATCAGATCCGGGCTGCACAGGGCGGCAAACAAGGGGGGACTGAAGACTTCGCTGGAAACGGTCTCGATGAGCCGCAAGGGAAACAGGACGTCATTGGCTTCCTGCTCCAGCGCCCGCCAGAAACGGAAATACTCATCGGTTGTCAACCCATGATTCTCGCGCGACAACGTGTCTTCCGGCAGCAGTGCCCTGCGCAAGACATGCCTGGATGGCAGGCCAAGGTCTTTGAGCAGTAGCTGCCATCCGACGTCCAGGGAAAAGTGAGATTTGTGTGCCATGCGTGCGCCTTTGCCGTGCGAGGTGAAGTCAGTGCTAGCGGAATGAGGACCAGTATAGGGGGCAGGGCGAGAGCATTGACATGCAAAAGGCGCCAATGTGGTGGCATTGGATGCCAGAGACAGGCAAAACAAAAAGGCCCGATCTTGCGATCGGGCCTTTGAGGCATGGAATATGGCTCCCTCGACAGGACTTGAACCTGTGACATACGGATTAACAGTCCGCCGTTCTACCGACTGAACTACGAGGGAATTGGCTCCTCCTACTGGACTTGAACCAGTGACATACGGATTAACAGTCCGCCGTTCTACCGACTGAACTAAGGAGGAATTGCCTGTCTCGTCGAGACGCAGCGGATATTAATGATCCCCCGGACGGGTGTCAACCCGCCACTCCACGGAAAAAGGGCTTTTCGGCCCGTTTGCCCAAAACTTGGGCGCTGTGGACTATTTTCAGCACAATCAGCAGCTTGAGATGCCCTGCCTGCGGCCACGGTCGGGCTGGCGATGAAGGTGCCATCGGCCTGGAGGGGGCGAGGCAATGGATAAGCCGATCATGGCGGGAACCGATGAAAATCGGCGATGTCGCCCCTGTCGATGGGCTTGCCTCTGAGGTGTGGGGGATGCGAGGGAGGTGCCGGTTCGCGATGACCAGGGATCTATTAAAGGAATGGCAGGGAAAATCGGCGATATGCGAGCTATCGATGACAATAATGCGGGGTAATGGCCATTTCTTGATCCTGCCCATCGAATTATCTGGCCGGGTCGGGTATGGTTGCCTTCGATACCATCGCCGCGTCGACAGCTCTGCCGGCCCTTGATGATGATCGGGTGCCGGTTCACCCCGGCCTTTGTCTCCCTCTTCTGGTATTACCCTAGACATGCACAATCAAGCTTCCTTACAAGGCGTGAAGCTGGCCATCGCATTGCGCCAATCCTGCATTGACGAACCTTACAGCGTGGCGCGCTTTGGCCGCGACCTCATCGCCGGCATCACGGTCGGCATCATCGCCATTCCCCTTGCCATGGCGCTGGCCATCGCCAGTGGGGTGCCGCCCCAGCACGGGCTCTATACCGCCATCATCGCTGGCATCGTCATCGCCGTGACCGGGGGATCCCGCTTCTCCATTTCGGGCCCCACTGCCGCCTTCGTGGTGATCCTCTACCCGGTGGCCCAGCAATTCGGCGTGGGCGGCCTGTTGATGGCCACCCTGATCTCGGGCTGTTTCCTGGTGGCCATGGGCATGGCGCGTCTCGGGCGCCTCATCGAGTACATTCCCCCCTCGGTGACCCTGGGGTTCACCGGTGGTATCGCCATCGTCATCGCCACCCTGCAGATCAAGGATTTCTTCGGCCTGCAGGTCCTGGATATGCCGGAAACCTATCTGGGCAAGGTACAGGCGCTGGCCCATGCCTTGCCAAGCTGGCAGTGGGGGGACACCCTGGTGGGTGTGGCAACCCTGGCGGTGCTGCTGCTCTGGCCGAGATTGCGCCTGCCGGTCCCCGGCCATCTGCCCGCCGTGCTGGTGGGGGTGGGGCTCGGGTTTGGTCTGCACCAGTTCGGGGTGGACGTCGCCACCATCGGCAGCAAGTTCAGCTATACCTTGGCCGACGGCAGTCAGGGCATGGGTATTCCCCCCATCGCCCCGACCCTGGTGATGCCCTGGGCGCTGCCGGGGCCGGACGGGGCGCCGGTGGAGTGGAACCTCGCCGCCATCGAGCGGCTGCTGCCCGCCGCCTTCTCCATGGCCATGCTGGGGGCCATCGAATCCCTGCTCTGCGCCGTGGTGCTCGATGGTATGACGGGTCGCAAGCACAGCTCCAACGGCGAGCTGGTGGGGCAGGGCCTTGGCAACATCCTGGCCCCCTTCTTCGGTGGCATCACGGCGACGGCCGCTATCGCGCGCTCCGCCGCCAACGTGCGGGCCGGTGCCACCTCGCCCATTTCCGGTATTGTCCATGCGTTGGTGGTGCTGGCCGCCATCCTGGTGCTGGCTCCCTGGCTCTCCTGGTTGCCGCTCTCTGCCATGGCCGCCCTGTTGCTGCTGGTGGCCTGGAACATGAGCGAGGCCCACAAGGTGGTGGATCTGGTGCGCCGGGCGCCCAAATCCGATGTACTGGTGCTGCTGGTCTGCCTGTCGCTGACCGTCATCTTCGACATGGTCATCGCCATCACCTTCGGGGTGATCCTGGCCTCTTTGCTGTTCATGCGTGAAATCGCCAAGATGACCAGGCTGCACAACCTGGCGGATCACAAACGCTATGCCAGCGAGGTATCCCCCTCGACCCTTGTCTACAAGATCAACGGACCACTGTTCTTTGCCGCCGCCGAGCGGGTTTTTGACGAATTGCTTGCCCAGGTGAAGGACCACAAGGAGTTGATCCTGCAAATGGAGGCGGTCTCCATCCTGGATGCTGGCGGTCTCACCGCCTTCCAGCAGTTCGCAAAACGCATGGCCAAGGCGGGGGTCCGTCTCAAGGTGGCTGAATTGCAATTCCAGCCTCTCAAGACCCTGGCGCGGGCCAAGGTGCGTCCGGTGGCGGGAGAGCTGGAGTTCTACGGTTCGCTGGAAGAGGCGATTCGAGGAGAACATTTGCACGAAGCGGTTGAAAGTTGATGGAAAGGGATAGGAAATGGCATATTTTTAGTCACTTGGTTCGGTTATTGAGCAAACAGTGGCAAAAGATAAAAAATTGCATTGACCGCCTCGCGCCTATCCCTTACATTACGCCCCGTTCCAGCGCAACGGCGCAGCGAATTCGTGTTGACTGACCACGTAAAAGCACAGACCAAAATTGGGTGCGGTGTCCGAGTGGCTGCCCACCGACGAAGTCGGCAAGATGCATGTTTACGTGCTCCGAAAGCCACTTCAAGCAGTGAAAATTTGGTGAGGTGTCCGAGTGGCTGAAGGAGCACGCCTGGAAAGTGTGTATACGGCAACGTATCGAGGGTTCGAATCCCTCCCTCACCGCCA
>NZ_JBFODF010000019.1:0-35618 GCF_040908165.1 Aeromonas sp. R6-1 | reverse complement strand
TATGCCAGTTTCAGCCAAGCGCGGGGCATAACACATCAGGTGGTGTACAACCGTCGAGGTGAGCGAGTCATTGGGGCATACCACATCCAGCATGTGAACGGATATCACCGGCGGTTGAAGGAGTGGATGGAACGATTCCATGGAGTCGCAACCCACTACCTGAGGAATTATCTGGGCTGGCGCAGGATGCTGGAACGTTACGGCAGGGAGGTAAATACCAAGATGTGTTTGCATGAGGCGCTAGGGCACCCGATGCAACACGTAATTGGGACATAGCCAAAAAAAAGGGGTCACAGTAAAGGACCCCTGAAAAGTAGCATGCTAAGTCCATTGTTGCGGAGCTCGCAACCTTCACATGCTTGCCAAGTCAGACGAGCAAGGCATAGGGGCCATACCCGTATTCATTCTGCTGCAGTCAATAGACCATTGATAAATCAAAAGGTTCAGAGGATCCACATATGATCCTCGGCACAGACACCATTCAGATTACTCTGAGAAAGTGGCCCGTGCCAGAAACGGGCCACTCTTTTACTTGATCCAGTTCGCAAAATCCAGCGCTTTAAAATGCTGACAAATTAATCAGGACGGTTCTATGTCGCGAATGTGCCTGTGCACCGAGAACCAGGAGGCGATCAACCCCAGCAGGGCGCCCAGCAGTATGAGATTGAAGCCGTCGAACGCCCCCATCCCCACCAGACGGAAGTTGCTGTTGTAGAGCCCCGCCAGCTCCTTCACCACCCCCTCGCTCCAGATCACCATCACCTCGGTCAGCCACCAGGCCAGCATGCCGCCGATGACCCCAAACCAGATGCCCGTATAGAGGAAGGGACGGTGGATGAAGGCATCGGTCGCGCCCACCAGCTTGAGCACTTCAATCTCGGAACGCTGGTTCAGGATATTCAGGCGCAGGGTGTTGCCCACGATCAGCAACACGGCGGAGAGCAGCAACACCGCGATACCTGTAATGGTGTGGCGCAGCAGGTTCATGATCCCCTGCAACCGGGTCAACCACTGCAGATCCAGCTTGCCCTGCTCGATACCGGGCTCGTTCTCCAGCTTGGCGAGCAGCTCGGCGGCCCCTTCGGGATTCTGCCAGCGCGGATCCGGGATCACGCTCAGCACCGGCGGCAGCGGGTTGCTGTCCAGATAATCCAGGGCATCACCGAAGCCGGAGATCTCCCGAAATTCCCTGAGCGCCTCGTCACGGTTCATATAAGTGACGGACTCCACTTCCGGATAGAGCAGGATCCGCTGCTTCATGTCGAGGATGCTCTGCTCCGGCAGATCCTTGCGCAGATAGAGGGAGATCTGGGAGCTGGTCTGCCAGCTCCCCTCTACCACTTCGGCATTCTTCAGCAATACGTGGAAACAGGAAGGCAGCGCCAGACTCACGCCAAGCACCGCCAGGGTCATCAGGGAGGCGAGCGGGTTGCGCCACAGCTCACCCAGGCTGGCAAAGGCCTGGCGCACGTGATCCACCCCATACATCATCAAACGACGCAACGGCGGCTGTTTATGACGAACAATAGCCATCAGCGATCCTCCCCGGACGAATACATGCGACCCGCCTTGAGGGTCAGGGTGCGGTAGCGCATCCGGGCGATCAGCCCCAGATCGTGAGTGGCAATCAGCACGGAGACGCCGAAGCGGTTGAACTCCTCGAACAGGCGCATGATGTCCATGGAAAGCTGGGGATCCAGGTTGCCGGTCGGCTCGTCCGCCAGCAGCAGGGGCGGCTTGTTGACGATGGCGCGGGCGATGCCGACCCGCTGCTGCTCACCGCCGGAGAGCATGCGCGGCTGGTAGCGCTCCTTGCCGAGCAGCCCGACCTTGTCGAGCGCCGCCGCCACCCGCTTGTTGATGTCCCCATGGCTGTAGCCATCGATCACCAGGGGCAGGGCGACGTTGTCGAACACGGTACGATCCATCAACAGGCGGTGATCCTGGAAGATCATGCCGATCTGGCGGCGCACGTAGGGGATCTGACTGCGCTGGATGTGGCTGACGTCATCGCCGTGGAAGAAGACGCGGCCGTCGGTCGGCCGTTCCATCACGCTGATGAGCTTGAGGAGGGTACTCTTGCCCGCCCCCGAATGGCCGGTCAGGAAGGCCATCTCCCCCTTGCGCAGGTGAAAACTGACCTTTTGCAGCGCTTGATGACCGCCACTGTAGACCTTGCTGACCTTGTCAAAACGAATCATAACGGTTCCCTGAGATTGACAAACCCCGACCGGGATAAAGCATGGGGCGCTCACTCCCCCGTACCGGCACAACACCTGGATGACAACACCGGTCACAAGCATGCCACATGTCATCCTTGCCTGGATGAGCCATGCCTGCGCCCTCATAGTGACATACCCCGACCGGAGTCGGGGTATGGAACACGTGCTCGTCACGGCCGGGCCGACTCATGTCAGCCGGATTTATTCTTCGCGGCTGAAGAGCGCCTCGATAAAGTCGTTGGCGACGAACGGGCGCAGATCGTCGATCCCCTCGCCCACCCCGATGTAGCGGATCGGGATCTGGAACTTGTCGGCCACCGCGAAGATGACGCCACCCTTGGCGGTGCCGTCCAGCTTGGTGAGGGTGATGCCGGTCAGGCCCACCGCCTCGCTGAACAGCTTGGCCTGGCTCAATGCGTTCTGGCCGGTGCCTGCGTCCAGGGTAAGCATGATCTCGTGGGGCGCCGCATCGTCCAGCTTCTTCATCACCCGCACCACCTTCTTGAGCTCCTCCATCAGGTTGCTCTTGTTCTGCAGGCGGCCAGCGGTATCGGCGATCAGCACGTCAGCCCCGCGGGAGCGGGCAGCCTCGATGGCGTCATAAATGACGGAAGCGGAGTCGGCACCGGTGTGCTGGGCAATCACCGGAATGTTGTTGCGCTGACCCCACACCTGCAGCTGCTCGACGGCGGCAGCACGGAAGGTATCGCCAGCGGCCAGCATCACGCTCTTGCCCTCGGCCTGGAACTGCTTGGCCAGCTTGCCGATGGTGGTGGTCTTGCCGACGCCGTTCACGCCGACCATCAGGATGACGTAAGGCTTCTTGCTGGTGTCGATCACCAGGGGCTGCTCGACCTTGGCCAGCATCTCGCCCATATCCTGTTTGAGCAGACCGTAGAGCGCCTCGGCGTCCTTGAGCTGCTTGCGGTCCGCGTGCTGTACCAGCCCCTCGATGATGCGGGTGGTGGTGTCGACGCCAAGATCGGCGGTCAGCAGCTGGGTCTCCAGCTCTTCGAACAGATCGTCATCGATCTTCTTGCCGCTGAACAGGCCGAAGAAACCGGAACCGATATTCTCCCTGGTACGCACCAGGCTGCGCTTGAGGCGGGCAAAGAAGCCCTCCCGCTGCGGCTTCTCCTGAGTGTCGTCGTCCACCTTGGCGGCAAGTGGCAGAGCGGCCAGGGCAGCGGCCTCAGCCTCCATCGCGGCGACCAGACGCAAATCTTCCGCTCGCTGGGCCTCTTTGGCGACACGGGCTTCCTCGGCAGCCTGAGCTTCGGCGGCAACACGAGCCTCTTCCGCAGTACGGGCCTCGGCGGCAATACGGGCTTCTTCCGCGGCACGGGCTTCGGCAGCGATGCGAGCCTCTTCCGCAGCGCGGGCTTCGGCGGCAATACGGGCTTCTTCTGCGGCGCGAGCCTCGGCAGCGATGCGAGCCTCTTCCGCAGCGCGGGCCTCGGCAGCAATACGGGCTTCTTCCGCGGCGCGGGCTTCGGCAGCGATGCGAGCCTCTTCCGCAGCGCGGGCCTCGGCGGCAATACGGGCCTCTTCTGCAGCGCGAGCTTCGGCGGCAATACGGGCTTCTTCTGCGGCGCGAGCTTCGGCGGCAACACGGACCTCTTCTGCGGCGCGGGCTTCGGCGGCAACACGGGCCTCTTCTGCAGCGCGAGCTTCGGCGGCAACACGAGCCTCTTCCGCGGTGCGGGCTTCGGCGGCAACACGGGCTTCTTCTGCGGCGCGGGCTTCGGCGGCGACAATGGCTTCGTCTGCGACTTGGGCTTCGGTGGCGATCAAGGCCTCATTGACGATGACGGGCTCAAGCTCGCCCTCCGGCTCTTCCACAACCAGGGGGCCTTCGTCAGGGCCGCTCAGCGGCGCTTCGGGCTTGGCGGCGGGGGCATCAGCCGGGGCAACATCGGCGACAGGCGCGGGAACAGCGGCGGCCTCCGACTCGACTACCGCCGGGGTAGCGTCGGGCGCCTGCGATGGAACGGCCTCAGCCTCTTCTTTCTTGCGGCCGAAACCCAGCCAGGAAAACAAACCTTTTGCCATCTAAAAATACTCACATCAAAGGCTGACTGCTAAGATAGCCGTCCCTCGGCGGGTCGGCATAAAAATGAACCGCCTTATACTATCACTTTATTTTCTGACGACGAAACGCGATGCCCAGAGTGAAATCCAGCCGTAACAGCCCGAGCAAGAGCCCGGCCCCCCAGGGGCGAGCGGGCGTGGTACGAATCATCAGCGGCCAATGGAAGGGGCGCAAACTCCCCGTCAGGGATGTGGAAGGGCTCAGACCCACCACGGATCGCGTCAAGGAGACCATCTTCAACTGGCTGGCTCCCCACGTGCGCGGTACCCGCTGCCTGGATCTGTTCGCCGGCAGCGGCGGGCTGGGGCTGGAAGCCTTGTCCCGCTATGCCGAACAGGTCACCCTGATCGAGATGGACAGAGGCGCCGCCGACCAGCTCAAGAAGAACCTGACGACCCTGGGCAGCAGCCAGGGGCAGGTGATCCAGGCCGATGCCGTGAGCTGGCTGCAAGGCCCGGCCACCCCCTTCGATCTGGTCTTTCTGGACCCACCGTTTCGTCGCGAGCTGCTGCCCCAGGTGTGCGAGCTGCTGGAGCAACGCGGCTGGCTGGCATCCGATGCCCTCATCTATCTGGAGCGGGAAAAAGAGATGGCCGATCTGACGTTGCCCGCCAGCTGGACACTACTCAAGGACAAGCAGGCTGGTCAGGTCTGCTATCAACTCTATGTACGGGAGGTAAACGATGAAGCGGGTGTTTAATCTGTTGGCGATGGGGGTGCTGCTGTTCTTCTGGTTCGGTGTGGCACTCGCCCTGCTGGGCACCCTGCCGGGCAAACTGAACGGCTTTCTGCCGGTGTGCGGCGTCATCGTGATATTGATGCACTGGGTACAGGCCAGCATGATCAAGGCGGCCTGCAAACCCTACTTCGCGGTCACTCGTCTCGAATTCACCCAGGTGCTGATCTTCGGGGTGTTCGGCATGATGGATATCCGCACCAAGCTGCAGGCCATCATAGACGCCAGGAAGAAGGGAGAGACTCCCCCCAGGGCCGACTAGGCCACCCCCGGCCCGACCAGAAGGAGTGATTCGTCACTCCTTTTGCGTTTTTCCGAGGCTGATTCCCAGCTTGATGGAGAGAGCGGCGAGCAGCAGCAGCATGGCAATGAGGGAGAAGAAGTTGCTGCCAAGCTCGGGGTACTGCACCTTGACCAGGGCAGAATGGCCGAACACGCCGATAAAGAAGCAGAGCAGGATGCAGCTGGGTGTGTTGCCCACCATGGGCTCATGGCGATAGTGCTGATAGAGCTGGCTGGCCGCCAGCAACAGGGCGATGAGGGGGTAGAAGGAGAAGGGGACGACCGACTCCGTCAAGGCCGACAGGAAGGCATCGCCACAGATACCGATCAGCAGGGCCAGCACCAGGGGCTTCTTCGGAATCGCGTTCGGTTCATGCATGAGGCTGTCCATCCTTGCGTTATGTGAGAGATTCGTGGCGCTTGCGGTTCTGCACCTCGGCGCCCATGGCGATCATCCGCAACTGGCTGATGGTGCGCTCCGACAGTGCCTTGCACTCTTCCGGAGTCATGTCGAGGGCGTCTGCACCGGCGCTGAAGACGATGGTCACCATGGCCTCGGCCTGGATATAGGCCTCTTCCCGTGGCGCCTGCGTGGTGGCTTCCAGATAATCGGTCAGCTCGGCGATGAAGTGCTGGATCTCCCGGGCCACCGCCTGACGGAATGCAGCCGAGGTGCCGGAGCGCTCGCGCAGCAGCAGCCGGAAGATGTTCGGGTTGTTTTCGACGAATTCCATGAAGGTCTGCACCGAGGTGCTGATGACGCTGCCACCACCGGCAATGCGCTGGCGCGCCTGGCGCATCAGTTGGCGCAGGGTCAGCCCTCCCTCGTCCACCAGCGTCAGCCCCAGCTCTTCCATGTCCCGAAAGTGGCGATAGAAGGAGGTCGGCGCTATGCCCGCCTCTCTGGCCACTTCCCGCAGGCTGAGGTTGGAGAAACTGCGGTTGGCGCAGAGTTGACTGAACGCCGCCTCGATCAGCGTACGCCGGGTTTTTTCTTTTTGTTGCGCGCGAATACCCACGAAAACAGTCACCTTGAGATTAGCGAGGCCAGATGATAACCCGAAGGCGGGGCCGGGATCAGGTTTGTCTCCGACTTTTTTACCATTGACCCGCATTCCGGCTCAATGGAGAATAGTGAACAGCTGTTCGCTGAAAGGAGCCGAGTGAAATGGACCGCCCCCCGATCATCATGACCAACACCCTGCTGTTCGCCCTCTCCGGGCTGACGGCACTGATAGCGGTCCCCTGGTATGGACTGAGCCAGGGCTACGACCTCTGGCAGTGGCTCTGCTTCCTGCTGCTGTTCTGCTATTGCGGCATCTCCATCACCGCCGGCTACCACAGGCTCTGGTCCCACAAGGCCTACAAGGCGCACCCGGCCCTGCAATGGATCTTCGCCATCGGAGGCGCGCTCGCCCTGCAGAACTCGGCGCTGCACTGGTCCTCGGATCATCGCCGCCACCACCGCCACGTGGATGACAACCAGAAGGATCCCTACAGTGCGGGTCGCGGCTTCTGGTACTCCCACATCGGCTGGATGCTGCGGGAATACCAGCGCGATACCTACCACGACTACAGCAATGTGCGCGACCTGCAAAACAACCCCGTGGTCGCCTTCCAGCACAGGCACTATCTGGCTCTGGCCCTGGTCACCAACATCGGCATTCCGCTGCTGCTCGGCCTCTTGCACGGGGATCTGCTCGGCATGATGCTGCTGGCCGGGGTGCTGCGCATGGTGATGACCCATCACACCACCTTCTTCATCAACTCCCTGGCCCACATCTGGGGCAGCCAGCCGTTCACGGATCGCAACAGCGCCCGGGACAACGGCATCCTGGCATTCTTCACCTTTGGCGAGGGCTATCACAACTTCCATCACCTGTTCGAGAACGACTACCGCAACGGCATTCAATGGTGGCAGTTCGACCCCACCAAGTGGCTGATCCGCACCGCCGCCTGGTGCGGGCTCGCCAAAGACCTGAGATCCTGCCCGGAGGAACGCATCGAACAGGCCAGGCTGGAGATGCAGCTCAAGCGCGCCCAGGCCAGAGTGCACAAGCAGGATGACAGGGAACGCTGGCAAGCACTGCTGCAGGAGGAGTACGACAAGCTGAGCCTGCAGATCCAGCACTACTATGCCAGCCGCAAGTCACTGCTGGAGCAGCGCAAGCGCACAGCCCTCGCACGCTACGACAGGCTCAGGCTGCAACTGGAGTACCGCACGTTGCGAGACGGTTTCCTCGTTGCCAAGCGCAACTGGAGTCGTCTGCTGGCGGGCCTCGCCTGATCGCCGAAACATCACGCAAAAGACCGCCAGTAGGCGGTCTTTTTGATTGGACAAGCAGACGGCGGGCATAAAAAAATGGGGCAACATTCGCATGTCACCCCCTCGCAAATAGCATGTTCCATATTGGGCTCCCGCAACCACGGGGGTCTGTCTGGCATCACGGGTTTCCGCTCCCGATCCGCCTCGCCTGCCGGAGCAATCCGGTTGGCCCATTTCCCCTGTTGCCGTCACCCACACGGCAGACCAGCCGCCGTGTTTGTCCTTGCACTCGAGATACTACGCAGTTAAATAAAATAAAAAACCGTTCTACACGCACCGCTATGCAGTCGAGGCCCCTGGATTGTTACTGCACTCTTAATATAAATCGATTAAAAACAATACTATACAATCCAGTCCCGTCTTTGGATGGCAAACGTTATCCTCGAAGGCGCACAAGGCTTTGCGAGATCTCGCACAAGGCGGATCCCACTCACAACCAACGATGCAAAGGTAACCAATCGCTCAATTGCGCCAGCAGGCGCCGCCATGCAGAGGGGGACGCCACCACCGGGTGCACGGCCTGCTGCAACCAGCCATCGATGAGTTGCTGCAACTCGTCGCACAGCGTCGGGCTATGGAGGTGCAGCATCAGCTCGGTGTTGAGCATCAGGGAGCGGGGATCCAGGTTGAAACTGCCGAGCAGCGCCTCCTCCTTCCCCATCAGGATCAGCTTGGCATGCAGACTGAACGCCTCCGTCGTCAGCTCGAACAGGGTGATCCCCTGACGCTCGAGCCAGGGGCGGTGACGTCGATAGGCGCCATAGACCAGGGGCACATCCGTGCTGGCCAGGGAGTTGGTCAGGATCTCGATGTCGACCCCCTGCCGTCGCTGCCCCTTGAGCCGGCGACGCAGCCCCCGTGTCAGGATCAGGTAAGGGCTCACCAACCTCAGGGCCCCCTGATTGCTCGCCAGCATGCGTCCCAGCAGGGGCGCCGTGGTCGGCCGGGCGACCAGCCCCTTGCCGGGGCGATCGAACCAGCACTGCCCTCGCCCGGGATGCCAGCAAAGGGGAACGGGGCACTCATCAAACAGAGTGGCCGGCAGATCATAGGCGGCCGCCATGGCGGGGTCTGTCAGGGTCAGCAGGAAGTCGTTCAGGGCCCGGGTTTCGGCTGGCAACAAGGGGCGCCTCAACAGGCGACGGACCGGGTGGCTCCAGCGACTGTGCCAGAACAGCGCGAACCCCTGCTCGGCCTGCTGACAGAGGGGGCCGCGGCAGAGCAGATCCAGGTCGATGAAGTGAGGCGGCATCCCCAGCCCGAAGTAACGATCACCGATGTTGCGCCCGCCGATCACCGCCTGGCTGCCATCCACCAGCAGCAGCTTGTTGTGCATCCGGTGGTTGATGCGGCGAAAGCTCAGCACTCCTTCCAGCAGCAAGGTAAGGGGACGCCAGCCCCGCAGCCAGAAGGGGTTGAACAGGCGCACCTCGATGCCCGGTTCCGCCGCCACCGCCTCCAGAAAGCGGTTCTCCCCGCCGTAGAGATCGTCGATGAGCAGTTGCACTACCACTCCGCGCCGGGCCGCCCGCACCAGCTCCGCCAGCAGCAGCTTGCCGCTGCCGTCCTCTTCCCAGCTGTAATACTGGGCGAGGATCCGGTGGCGGGCCTGGCGGATCAACTGGCATCGGGCCTTCAGGGCGGCACCGGGATCGGCGAGCAAGGCAAACTCGGCGGGGATCAAGGGTCATCTCCCTGTCATCTGGTGGTGGCATAACCCAGACAACCGCCCCGATAGCCCAGTGTCAAGGAGCCGATGATGGAACTGCGCGACCACCCCTCCCTCAGTCAGAGACCCCATGCCAGCCAACCGGATCCCACCCTGGCCAGGCTGTTGATGCCCTGGTACCAGCAGCACCGGGATCTGGGCTGGGAGCCCCTTGCGCAGCATCACGAGGATCCCCTCCCCGGCCAGCATTGACAGGCTCAGGGCTGCACCGCCTCGATGGCCTCTGACTTGCCCTCCAGCTGGGGCAGGCTGAAACGGTAGGCTACGTAGTATTTGTAGATGGTGCCAACGTAGTTGATGGGCCCCTGGCCCACGTCGTTGGCCACCAGCTGCTCCACGTTGCCGAACCAGACGTTCGGATCCAGCCCCTTGTCGGCCGCCTTGGCCTGTAATGCCTGGACACGGTTCGGACCCGCATTGTAGGCGGCCAGGGCGAACAGATGGCGATTGAGCCTGTCCATCCCGGGATCATTGAAGTAGGTGTCCAGGATGAACCGCATGTAGCGACAGGCCGCCTCCACATTGCCCTCCAGACTGGTGAGTCTGGCGCCTCGGATCCCCACCTCCTTGCCGGTACTCGGCAGCAGTTGCATGATGCCGACGGCCCCCCGGTGAGAGCCGACATTGGGATTGAGCCCCGACTCCTTGTAAGCCAGCGCGGCCAGCATCAGCCAGTCCAGCTGATACTTGTCCGCCTGGGCCTCCAGTACCTTGCGAATGGTCGACAGGCGCCCCAGCGGGTCCGGCGCCAGTATGTTGCTCATGCGATCGCTCTGCGCCAGCAGGCGGCGCAATGTCATGTCACTGTAGAGGGTCCGCTTGCTCGACTCCGAGATGTAGGCATTCACCGCCTTGAGCAGCTCCGGGCTGTTGTTGCGCAGGGCCCAGGCGCTGCGCCCCTTGTCCCGCAGCGGTATCAGTCTGTGGGCCTTGAGGCCGCCAATCATGTCGAGCCAGATCCGCCCCTTGAAGCTGTCGGTGACCGTCAGCGGAATGATCCCGGCTGACACCATCTCCAGCAGGTCCCCGTCCTGCAGGTATTCGGGAACCGTCTCGATGTAGACCGGGGGCAACCCCAGCTCCCGAAACAGCCAGTTGAGCTGGTGCAGGCTCTCGAAATAACTGGAGCTGGCTCGCACCCAGATCCGCCGGCCGGACAGCTGGGTGATGCGATTGAAGGCAGGGAGATCCCGCTGGCTCACCACCCACTCCTCGATGGGGGCGATCAGCGGCTGGGAGAAGGTCACCTGCTCGCGCCGGGTGGGGGTGACCGTCAGGTTGGCGGCCACCAGATCCCCACGCCCCTCGGCCAGGTAGTCCAGCAGCTTGTCCTGGCGCACCGGGATATAAATGATCTTGAGCTTGAGCTTCTCCTTGGCCAGGTAGGTCTGGTTCAACCAGCGCTCGAATCCCTGAAGCTGATTGACCAGGATGCCGTACTGGGCTCCCTTGTCGAAAAAGAAAAACCCCCGCTCATAGACCACCAGGGCCCTGAGCTCTTTTTTTTGCAGGATGTGTTCGAGATCACCGGCCTGGGGCAGCAACTGCGGCTTGAGATCCGCCGCCAGCAGAGGGAGAGAGCAGAGAGCCAGCAGGGCCCAGATCCATCGCCGCATCATGATTTAACCACCTCGCTGTGGGCCGGTGCGCACCGTCGGGTCTGTCAGAGAAGGCGCCTGCGCCAAGTCATGGGGCGTCGCGGGATCTTCTGCCGATCGGCGCATGCCGGACGGAAAACGGATCGTCCGTGGGATAACTCACTATACAACGCAAAGGGAGGGAAAAAGCGAGGGGCAGAGCAAGACGGCAGGCAAGCCTGCCGTGTCATCACGATCTCAGAGGGAGCGGGCGCGCATCTCGAAGATCAGCTTCTCGGCGGTGCAGGTGAATTGCAGGCGGGCCTTCAGGATCACGCCATCCGGGCCCCGGCTCAGCTCGCAGCTGCTTTTGGCTTCGGCAGTGACCTGCTTGGCCAGCGCCTCGTAAGCCGCAAATTTCTCGCGGGCGTCGGCTTCTGCAGCGGCCTCGATCACCAGCTCCATGACGTCGTCACCTTCGCCGATGATGGTGCCAATTTCGGCGAAACAGCCGCAACTGTCACAGGTCTCGTTCAGTTCCACTTTCTCGTCTACAGACATACGTTCACTCCTACTTATTCCGGATATTGTCATCGTCGCGCAAGGCGTTGCGAAAATCCCTGATGGCAGTGCCCAGATCCTCACCGGCGCCAGCCAGGCGTTTGCTGCCAAACACCACGACGACGACCACGAGCAGGATCAGCAGATGCCAGATATGAATGCCACCCAGTCCCATAGGGAGACTCCTGACTGTTAGATACCTGGAGGTTGTATCAAAAGAAAGCGTATCGATTGTTGGGCAAAATCAAGGCAGGTGCAAGTTGGCGAAAAAATCGCGCAAAAACGGCGACGAGGCGCAAAAAAATACGGCGACCATGGGCCGCCGTATGAGTCGGTGCTACTTGTCCCCTCAACCGCTACATCCTGTACCAGCCGCCACCAGGGCGAGAGACCCGTCGAGCATAGGATCGCCAAGATATGAAAACAAATGGTATATATTCATCTAGGAATTGAAGAGGATTCATATCATGTTGCTGGAACAGCTTGCACGCATAGACCTTAATTTGTTGATAATCCTGCAAGTCTTGCTGGAAGAGCGCAACGGCAGCCGGGCTGCACGCCGTTTGCACCTGAGCCAGTCCGCCGTCAGCAAGGCCCTCGGACGGTTGCGGGAGACCTTTGACGATCCCCTGTTCGTGCGCTCGGCCTACGGGATGGATCCCACTCCGCGCGCCCTGGATCTCCAGCAGCAACTGCAGCCCATACTGCTCTCCCTGGACAACCTGATCCAGCCGCCGGACTTCGATCCCACCAGCACGGAGCGGGAGTTCGTCATTGCCAGCATGGACAGCGCCTTCACCCTGTTTGCCCCCCTCTACCTGAGCGAACTGAAGCGTCAGGCTCCTGGCATCCGCCTGCGCTACGAGGAGTGGACCGAGCACAGCCTGACCGAGATGAGCCAGGGCCAGGTGGATATCGCCTTCACGGTGCGGGAGAACTGCATCAATTCGGATTTTCGCCTCGACACCCTGCCCAACGCCATCTGCCAGCGGTTGCTCACCATCGACGATCTCACCTGCCTGGTGCAGCGGGATCACCCCGCCTTGCAGGAGCCCGAGTGGGATCTCGCCCGTTACCTCGCCTACCCCCACGTGCAGACCTACTGCGAGGGGCGGGATCGCTGGATGCTGGATCACAAGCTGGCGGAGCAGGATCTCTATCGCCGGATCGAGGCGACCGTGCCCTCCTTCGAGGCGGCCCTGCGCATGGGCATGCACTCGGACATGATAGTGACCCTCTCCCGCCTCTACGCCCGCCACGCCACCCAGGTCTATCCCCTGGTGCCGCTGCCGCTGCCCATCGCCCTGGACAGCATCTCCCACCTGCTCATCTGGCATCAGCGCCACGAGGAGGATCCGGGCCATCGCTGGCTGCGGGAGACCCTGCTCACCCTCATCATGGGCAAGCTGGAAACCTCGGTGGACGACCCGGCCGCTGCCGCCTGACGCGCAAAAAAAACGGGGCTCAAGAAGCCCCGTTTCACGTTGACATCAGCATTCGCCCCGTCAGTTCTGACCCGTCACCGCCAGATAGTGGTGTACCCCGTCCAGCAGCATCTGCACCGAGATCATCACCAGCAGCATACCCATCAGCCGCTCCACCGCGGTGAGTCCTCGCTCACCCAGCAGCTTGTTGAACAGCTCGTAGAACATCAGGATCACGGCGCTGGCCCCCCAGGCCATCAGCAGGGCCAATGACCAGTCCACCATCCGGGTCGGCTCCTGGTTGGCCAGAAGCAGCAGGGAAGCCAGGATGGAGGGGCCCGCAATCATGGGGATGGCCATGGGCACCAGGAAGGGCTCCTCCCCCGCCGCCAGCCCGGTCACGCCACCGGGGCTCGGGAAGATCATCTTGATGGCGATGAGGAAGAGGATGATGCCCCCCGCGATGCTGACCGCTTCCTGACGCAGGTTGAGGAAGCTCAGGATCTGCTGACCGGCGAACAGGAAGCCCATCATGATCACCAGTGAAAACAACAGCTCCCGCAGCATCACCTTGCGTCGACGCTTGGGGTCGACATGGCGCAGGATGGAGAGGAAGACCGGCAGGTTGCCCAGCGGATCCATGATCAGAAACAGCATGACGGCAGCGGAGAATGTGTCCATAGAGCGCCCGGGCAGAACCTTTCAACAAGAGGGGAAGGAGGGCGAAATATAACAAAGGTGGCGGGATTCGGCGAGCGCCCCACCGCGCTCGCCACTGGCGATCATCCGTGGTTGCAGATCTTGTCAGCGCGGGTCTGGAACCCTGACTCCGAGTCGATGAACTTGCCGCGCCTGGCCAGGAAGTCGATCAGGGCGTCAGCGTCCATCTCGCTGGCGCTGCAGGTGTGGAACCGGGCCTCGGCACCGAAGCGCGAGGCGATCGCCGCCCTGAGGCTGGCCCGGGTAAACGGACTCTCCTGCTCCAGCATCATCTCCATCACTTCGTGACCGTGTATCGATTGGGACATCTCGAACCTCTTTAATCATCATGTCAGATGACAATTAAAGCCGGAAGCCCGGAGAGGGTTCTTGATATAGGCCAACAAAACGCCTTTTTTAACGCCAGCGGGCTGGTCGTGAGCGCCGCTTTGTCGATAATGTGGCAACCTGACGGGGGGATGGCTACACTGTCGCCCCTTTTTGCCACCGCAGACAGAAAATAAGGACATTGGCGTCATGCTGTTCCATGGATTGGTCTTCAAACCCTGGCGGATCTGGACCCGTCGCCCGCTCTGGTTGAAGACCCTGCTCGGCATGCTGACCGGGATAGGTCTGGGGCTCTGCTTCAGCGAGCAGGCCCTGCTGCTCAAGCCCATCGGCGTCCTGTTCGTCAACACCATCCAGATGCTGATGGTGCCCCTCATCTTCTGTTCCGTCCTGGCAGGCCTCACCGCCCTGCTCAAGGGCAAGCGGCTCGACCGCATCGCCGGCAAGGCCATCGGCTTCTATCTCTGCTCCACCGCCGTCGCCATCTGCATCGGCCTGATGATGGGCTGGCTGCTGGAGCCGGGCATGGGCGCCAATATGGGTCCTTATGAACGGGGCGCCATGGCGCAGCAACCTACCCTGGCCAGCGTGCTGAGCCACCTGGTGCCGCGCAACCCGGTGCAGGCCATGGGCGATGGCAAGATATTGCAGGTGATCGTGTTCGCCGTGGCCCTCGCTCTCGCCCTCAACGCCACCGGGCGACGCGGCCGCCCCGCCATCCTGTTCTTTACCTCTCTGGCGGAGGGAATGTTCAAGCTGACCCAGATGGTGATGGCCCTGGCCCCCTATGGCGTCTGCGCCCTGATGGCCTGGATGACCGGCAAGTACGGCGTCAGCCTGCTGTTGCCGCTGCTCAAGGTGATCGGCGCCGTCTACCTCGGCTGCCTGCTCCACGTGCTCGGCGTCTACAGCAGCCTGCTGCTCCTGATGGCGCGCCTCAACCCGTTGCACTACTTCAAGAGCATCGTCGATGCCCAGGCGGTGGCCTTCACCAGCAGTTCAAGCAGCAGCACCCTGCCCATCAGCCTGGCCTGCGCCGAACGCAGGCTCGGGGTCTCCCCCGCCATCACCGCCAAGGTGCTGCCCATCGGCGCCACCATCAACATGGATGGCACCGCCCTCTATCAGGGGGTCACCGCCCTGTTCGTGGCCCAGGCCTTCGGGGTGGATCTGCATCTGGTGGACTACCTGACCCTCATCAGCATCGTCACACTGGCCAGCATCGGCACGGCGGGCACACCCGGTACCGGGCTGATGCTGCTGACCCTGACCCTCACTGCCGTGGGACTGCCGCTGGAAGGGGTGGCGCTCATCGCCGGCATAGACCGGATCCTCGACATGGCGCGCACCACGGTCAACGTCTCCGGCGACATCCTGGTCTCCGTGCTCATCGCCCGCAGCGAGAAGGAGCTGGATCTCGCCACCTACCACGATGCCCATGCGGGGGACGACATCGACTTCACCCTGCGCTGAGGGCGCGAGGGGCGTTCAATGATCCTGGGGATCGTGATGGCAGCGCCAGCAGATATCGAAGTTGGCGCCGTTCTCCTCCCCGCACTGGCCGCACAGCCAGCCGTTGCCCTGGCGCTGCTGGTAGCGCTCGATGATCCGGCCCGCCCGCTGACGATCCCGCTCGTTCACCATCAGGGTCACTTGCAGCAGATCCACCGGCAGCTCCCCGAGCGCGCCGGAGAGCCCTTCGCCGCTGAGGCGCACCCTGACTCCCTCTACCTCCAAGGCCCCTTTCAGGGCATGCGCCTCCAGGGAGTGAGAGGCGCGATACAAGTTAATCCACTGATCCATACGTTGTCCTCGAAACCCTTGCCAGTGCCATCATCACCAGCACTACCATCATTCCAGGGCGAGCATCTTCCGGGAGCGAGATGCCCGATACAGATTCATCCACCGCTCCATACGTTGTCCTCGAAACCCTTGCCAGTGCCGTCATCACCAGCACTACCATCATTTCAGGGCGAGCATCTTCCGGGAGTGAGATGCCCGATACAGATTCATCCACCGCTCCATACGTTGTCCTCGAAACCCTTGCCAGTTCAATCATCGCCGCATCGGGCTCTTCACAGCAGCTTGTCGATGCCGTAAGCCGGGCCGTTGGCCACCAGAAAATCGATGAATGCCCTCAGCTTGCGCGGCATCAGGCGCCGCTCGGGAAACAGCAGGTAGATGGGTACCCTGGGTTGCTGCCACTCCGGCAGCAAGGAGACCAGCGTCCCGTTCGCCAGCTCATCATGGCACAGCATGGCGGGCAGGGAAGCCAGCCCCAGCCCCGCCTTCGCCGCCTCCCTGGCACAGGTGATGTTGTTGACCTGGAAGCGGGACGGGGGATCCACCAGCACTTCACGATCATCCAGCTCGAAACACCAGTGCGAGGCGAGGAACCCCGTGCTGACCGCGATCCGCTCGTGATGCACCAGATCGGCGGGCCTCTGGATCACCGGGTGGCGCGCCAGATAGTCCGGGCTGGCGCACAGCAGCCGCTCGGTGCTCCAGAGACGCCGCGCCGCCAGGTTGGAGTCGCTCATGTCGCCGACCCGCACGATGGCATCCAGCCCCTCGCTGATGGGATCCACGATGCGGTTGGTCAGCTCCAGCTCCACCTTCATGCCCGGATAGGCTTGCAGGAAGTTCGCCACCAGCCTGCCCACCACCAGCTGTCCCGTCTCGATGGGCACCGCCAGCTTGAGGGTCCCCGTCACCTCCTGCTGGCTGGCACTGAGCATCAGCTCGGCCTGGGCCAGCTCCTCCACCGCCTTGCTGCAGCGTAGATAATATTGTTCACCGGCTTCCGTCAGGGTGAGCTGCCGGGTGGAGCGATAGAGCAGCCGCGCGCCGAGACGCTGCTCCAGCTCGGCGATGCGGCGGCTCACCGTCGCCTTGGTCATGCCCAGCTCCTGGGCTGCGGCGGTAAAGGAGCCCTTGTCGACGATACGAACGAGGATTAAGGCAGCATTCAGGTCCATTGTTTCACCAGTGAAACTGTATATCTCATGAATGGATACTAATCGAAACAGTTGCACGATGTTAGCCTGCCCGCCACAGTTCAGGAAAACCAATATCATGAGTCAACACAAGAAGATCCCCCTGCTGGCCGCCCTGGTGCTGGCCCTGCTCGGCCTGCTGTTTGCCGGTTACTGGTATCTGCATGGCCGCTACTTCGAGAGCACCGACAACGCCTACCTGCAAAGCGAGGTGACCGGCATCGGTTCCAAGCTCTCCGGCTACATCAGCGAAGTACTGGTGACCGACAACCAGGCGGTGAAGGCCGGCCAGCTCATCGCCCGGCTCGACGACCGCGAATACAGGACCAAGGTGGCAGAGGCCGAGGCCGATCTGCACCTCAACCAGGCGACGGCGGATAACCTCGCCGCCACCCGTATCCAGCAGCTGAGCCTCATCCGCCAGGCCGAGGCAAAAGTCAGCTCGGCCAATGCCGAGCAGGTCCGGGCCCAGCAGCAGGTGCGCCGGGTCAGCCAGCTCAATGAGCGTCACTACAGCTCCCAGGACAGCCTGGACGAGGTGCGTGCCGGCTTGCAGGTCAACCAGGCCCAGGCACTGGAGGCCAAAGCCGCCCTGCAGGCCGCCCGCGAGCGGCTGCTGGTGCTGGATGCCGAAGCCAAGCAGAACCAGGCCAGGCTGGCTTTGAGCGAGGCCCAGCTTGAACAAGCCAGGCTGGAACTCGGCTACACCGAGCTGCGAGCACCGGCCGACGGCATCATCGGCAAACGCAGCCTGCGGGAAGGGCTCTACGTCCAGTCCGGTATGCAGGTGGCCAGCCTGGTGCCCCTGAGCCAGGTGTGGGTCGAGGCCAACTTCAAAGAGACCCAGTTGCAGCACATGCAGCCGGGCCAGAAGGTGGAGGTGATCCTGGATGCCTATCCGGATCAACCGGTCGAGGGGATCATCGACAGCCTCTCTCCGGCCACCGGCGCCAAGTTCGCCCTGCTGCCGCCGGAGAACGCCACCGGCAACTTCACCAAAATCGTGCAGCGGGTGCCGGTCAAGATCCGCATCCCGGATCCGGGCGCCCTGGCGGGCAAGCTGCTGCCCGGCCTCTCCACCGAGGTGATCGTCGACACCCGCACCCCTGATCCCGTGGTGGCCGCCCACTGATGGACGCCATACCACGTCGCAACTGGATCGCGGTCATGGGGGGCCTCATCGGCGCCTTCATGGCCATCCTCGACATCCAGATCACCAACGCCTCCCTGAAAGACATTCAGGGGGCGCTCTCGGCCACCCTGAGCGAGAGCTCCTGGATCTCCACCTCCTATCTGGTGGCGGAGATGATCGCCATACCGCTGAGCGGCTGGCTGAGCCGGGGACTGAGCGTGCGGCGCTACCTGCTGTGGACCACGGGCGCCTTCATCGTCGCCTCCGTGCTCTGCTCGTTCAGCTGGAACCTCACCAGCATGATCGTCTTTCGGGCGCTGCAGGGCTTTACCGGCGGGGCCCTGATCCCCATGGCCTTCTCCCTCATCGTCAGCCTGCTGCCGCTGCACAAGCGAGCCACAGGCATGGCGCTGTTCGGCCTGTGCGCCACCTTCGCCCCCGCCATCGGCCCGACCCTGGGGGGCTGGCTGACGGAGCAGATGTCCTGGCACTACATCTTCTATCTGAACGTGCCGCCCGGCCTGCTGGTGATGGCCATGCTGGCCCACGGGCTGGACAGGAAGCCGGTGGACTGGGAGGTGATCAAGCGGGTGGATCTCATCGGTATCCTCACCATGGCGGTGGGTCTCGGCCTGTTGGAAGTGGTGCTGGAAGAGGGCAACCGGGAGGACTGGTTCGGCTCGAGCTTCATCGTGCGGCTCACCGTCATCTCGGTGGTGGCCCTGGTGTTCTTCGTCATCAGCCAGTTGCTGCGCCGCCACCCCCTGGTCAACCTGCGGCTGCTGCACAACCCGCGCTTCGCCCTGGCCTGCTTCGCCTACCTGGTGCTCGGCATGGGGTTGATGGGCTCCATCTATGTGCTGCCCCTCTACATGACCCAGATCCACAATTACAACGCCCTGGAAATCGGTGAGGTGCTGATGTGGATGGGGTTGCCCCAGTTGCTGGTGCTCCCCCTGGTGCCCAAGCTGACCCACAAGATAGATCCGCGCTATCTGGTGAGCTTCGGTTTTCTGGTCTTCGCCATCAGTTGCTTCATGAACGTGAACATGAACGCCGACTACGCCGGGCCCCAGCTGATCCAGTCCCTCATCGTGCGGGCCCTGGGCCAGCCCTTCATCATGGTGCCCCTCTCCCTGGTGGCGACCGCCAGCCTGACGCCGGACGAGATCCCCTCCTCCTCGACCCTGCTCAACGTGCTGCGCAACCTGGGGGGCGCCTTCGGCATCGCCATCATCGCCACCCTGATCGACAACGACACCCGGACTCATGTCAGCCAGATCGGCAGCACCCTGGCCGTCACCAGCATCGAGGGGCAGGCCTATCTGATGCAGCTGGCCCAGAACATGATGGCCCAGGGAGCCGGGCCGGAGCAGGCCCAGTTGCAGGCCCGGGCCATGCTGTCGAACACCATCAGCCGCGAGGCGGCCATCATGGCCTACAACCAGGTGTTCTACGTGATGGGTATCTTCCTGCTGATCGCCAGCGCCCTGATGCTGCTGCTCAAGCAGCCGGCCCCGAGGGCCCCTGACGCAGAACCGGTCGAGGCGTGAAAGGTGGGGATCACATAGCAAAACGGGCCAGAAGGCCCGTTTTTCATGGCTGCCCGCTGGTCAGCCCGCCAGGGAGGCGGCGATCAGGAATTGGGCCGCGAAGTAGCTGCTCATGATCCAGGCCGTGGCATGGGGGAAGGGGCGGCGGAATCTGTCCAGCGCCAGCATGCTGTCGGAGAAGAGGAACATCAGCGCCCCCACCAGGGCGGCGGCGCTGCCGGCAGTGAGAGAGGCATGCCAGGCACCGGCAGCCACCCAGGCCATGGCGATGATCACCAGCATGTAGCAGAAGACGGGGATCCTCATCTCGCCGAGCTGGCCCCACAGGAGCCCGAACACCATGCCGGCCACCAACAGAAGCAGCAGGCCGTCCACCAGCTTGAGCACCAGGGGCCCCTGGGCGAAACCGACGATGTAGCAGAGGTGAGCGACAAAAAATGCCGCCAGCCCCTGGATGAAGCGATCCCGTGGCAGCATCAGCAGCACGTCCCCCGCCAGCGACAGGCAGAGACCGAGCAGGATCCAGGCGTGGGAGCCGTTGTGATCGTCGCCCTGGTAGCCAAACGCCAGGGCGATGATGAACAGCATGGTCAGGGGTTTGCTGATGTAGAACTGACGGGAGTCTGAGCCGTAAGCCGCGCGGATGTGCCACCAGCCCGATGCGATGATCAAGAAACTCAATAACATGCCCTGCTCCTCACCGGCTGCTCGCCCTGGGGCGGCAACCTCTTTAGTGCCCGCAAGAGTAGCAAATTCCCCCGGCCAGTGGCAGAGGCTGAAGCAGATGGCTCCCTACACCTAAAGTCTAATTGCCCCCATCCCCGCCCTCGGGCATAAGAGACAGCTCTGGAGGATCACCATGGAAGATGCTATGACCAACTACCTGCCCGCTATCGATATCATGATGTGCCATCTTGGCATCAGCTTTGAACAGGCCTGCGAGCAGCTTGGCCTCAGCCCGCAGGAGCAGCAGACCCTCGACCAACTGCAAAAACAGAAGCAGACCCAGTCCAACTGATGCCCTGGACTGATGGCCCGAAGCGGCCGGCATCACAGTCCAGCATAAAAAACGGCGCCCGAAGGCGCCGTTTTTTATTGGGTGATGATCAGGGTCGAGCGACCCGGCGGCGTTGCAGCCAGACCACGGCCCCGAACAGCAGGAAGCCCGGCAGCCACATCAGCTCCTTGGGCCAGCGCTCGGTGGGCGCCTTGACGCTCAGGATCTGCTGATCCATCTCCAGCCCCAGATCGGCCGCCTGGCTACCGAAGGTGACGGTGTCGATCAGGATCTTGCCGTCCTGCTCATAGGTCTGGATCCCCAGCTTGGTCAGACGATCCTCACCGCTCGCACCATCCGGCACCGGCAGCAACACAGTGAAGCGGCGCAACTTGCCCACCGCATCTTCCCCTTCCATCCGCAGGCGCAGGGTGCTCTCGGCCTCCACCTGACCCATGGTCTGGACCAGCTCGGCCGGGGCGGTGTCGCGATACGGGTCGTGCAGCAGATCCATCCAGAAGCCAGGACGGAACAGGGTGAAGGCCACCAGCAGCAGCAGCACGCTCTCGTACCAGCGGCTCTTCACCAGGAAGAAGCCCTGGGTGGCGGCAGCGAAGATCAGCATGGCGATGGTGGCCACGAAGAAGATCAGCACGCCGTGGGAGAAGTCCACGTTGATGAGCAGCAGATCCGTGTTGAAGATGAACAGGAACGGCAGCGCCGCGGTACGCAGGCTGTAGTAGAACGCCGTGATCCCGGTCTTGATGGGGTCGCCCTTGGAGACGGCGGCCGCGGCGAACGAGGCCAGCCCCACCGGCGGGGTCACGTCCGCCATGATGCCGAAGTAGAAGACGAACAGGTGCACCGCGATGAGCGGCACGATGAGGCCGTTCTGCTGACCCAGGGTGACGATCACCGGCGCCAGCAGGCTCGATACAACGATGTAGTTGGCAGTGGTCGGCAGCCCCATGCCGAGGATGAGGCTCAGCAGGGCGGTGAGGATCAGCATGAGCAGCAGGTTGCCCATGGAGAGGAACTCCACCAGATCCGCCAGTACCAGGCCAACGCCGGTCTGGGAGACGGCACCGACGATGATGCCGGCAGTGGCGGTGGCAATGCCGATGCCGATCATGTTGCGGGCACCGGCAATCAGCCCCTCGCGCAGGTCCACCACGCCATCGGTGAAGGAGCCGTAGTCATGCTTGCCGTCGGTGCGCAGCCAGTTCAGCAGCGGTCGCTGGGTCAGCAGGATGATGATGAGCATCACCGAACCCCAGAAGGCCGACAGGCCGGGGGAGAGGCGCTCCACCATCAGACACCACACCAGCACCACCACGGGCAGCAGGAAGTGCAGGCCGGAGAGCAGCACGGCGCGGGTCTCGGGCAGCTCGTCCAGTGGCTTGTCCGGGTCTTCCGCCGGCAGCGGCGCGTTGCTCGCGGCGATCTTCAGCAGTCCCAGGTAGGCGACGGCCAGCAGCACGCTGATCCCCGGCAGGGCATAGTCACCCAGTACCGGCTTGAGCCAGCCCAGACCGTAGTAGACCGCCATGGAGAGGCCGCTGATGAGGGCGGCACCGAAGGCGAAGCCGGTCAGGCGACGCAGCCAGGGGCGCGGCTGACGGTTGCCGATGGGCTGCATCCCGAGCTTGAGCGCCTCGAGGTGCACGATGTAGAGCAGGGCGATGTAGGAGATGGCCGCCGGCAGGAAGGCGTGCTTGATGATCTCCACATAGGGGATGCCCACGTACTCCACCATCAGGAAGGCCGCAGCCCCCATGACCGGCGGCATGATCTGGCCGTTGACCGAAGAGGCCACTTCCACCGCGCCGGCCTTCTCCTTGGAGAAGCCGACCCGTTTCATCATGGGGATGGTGAAGGTGCCCGTGGTCACCACGTTGGCGATGGAGGAGCCGGAGATGACGCCGGTCAGGGCCGAGGCGACCACAGCCGCCTTGGCCGGGCCGCCGCGCAGGTGACCCAGCAGGCTGAAGGCGAGCTGGATGAAGTAGTGGCCCGCACCGGCACGCTCGAGCAGGGCGCCAAACAGCACGAACAGGAAGACGAAGCTGGTGGAGACCCCAAGGGCGATGCCGAACACCCCTTCGGTGGTGATCCACTGGTGGTTGGCCAGCGCATGCAGGCTCACCCCGCGGTGGGCCAGCAGGGAAGGCATCCAGGGACCGGCCAGGCTGTAGGCCAGGAAGACGATGGCGATGACCGCCAGGGCCGGGCCCAGGGCGCGGCGGGCCGCTTCCAGCAGGAGCGGGATGCCGACGCAGGCCACCGCGAAGTCCATGGTGGTCAGGTTGCCGGGACGCTGGGCAAGCTCCTGGTACATCACGAACAGATAGCTGGCGACAGCGGCACCGACGAGGCCGAGGGCGATGTCGGCAAGGGGAACCCTGTCTCGCGGTGAGCTGCGCATGGCGGGGAACACCAGGTAGGCGAGCAGGATGGCGAAGGCCAGGTGAATCGAGCGTGTTTCAGTGTCGTTGAGGACGCCGATGCCGAGGGAGAAGGGCAGCGGCGAGGCTATCCAGAGCTGGAACAGGGACCAGATCAGCGCAAGACCCGCGATGATCCAGCTCATGGGGCCGACGGGCAGCCTGGCGCCGACGTCCTGGGCGATCAGCTCCTCGGCCGAGAGCGCCTCTTGTTGTTGTGTTTGCTGCATAGTGTGACTCTGTAGGTACTGCAATAAATGAGACTCGCTCCCCCGAAGGAGGAGCGAGTCCGGGGCACATCCGAAGACGCAGCCGGATTACATCCAGCCACGTTCCTTGTAGTAACGCACAGCGCCTTCATGCAGCGGAGCGGAGAGACCCACCTTGATCATGTCGGCTTCCTTCAGATCCGCGAAGGCCGGGTGCAGGCGCTTGAAGCGGTCCAGGTTGTCGAACACGGACTTGACCAGCTGGTAGACCACTTCCGGATCGGCCTTGGCGCTGGTGGAGAGCACCGCCTTGCCACCGATGGACGGGGTCGGGTTCGGGCTGCCTTTGTAGAGACCACCCGGGATCTCGGCCTTGCTGTAGTAGCTCTTCTCGGCCAGCAGCTTGTCGATCTCGGGGCCGGTGACCGGCACCAGCACGGTGTCCGTGGTGGTGGAGGCTTCCTGGATGGCGCCGTTCGGGTGGCCGACGAAGTAGCTCATGGCGTCGATGTTGTTGTCACCCAGGGCAGAGGCCTGCTCGGCGGGTTTCAGTTCGGAGACCAGGCTGAAGGCGGATTTGTCCCAGCCCTTCACGGTCATGATCTCTTCAAAGGTGTCACGCTGACCGGAACCCGGGTTGCCGATGTTGACGCGCTTGCCCTTCAGGTCGTCGAAGCTGGCTACCTTGGCGTCCTTGCGGGCCAGGATGGTGAACACTTCGCTCTGCAGGGAGAAGACGGCGCGGATGTCATCCATCGGACCTTCGGCCTTGAACGGCTCGACGCCCTTCATCGCCTTGTACTGGTGGTCGGACTGCATGATGCCGAAGTTGAATTCGCCGGAGCGGATGCCGTTGACGTTGGCAACACCACCGCCACTGGCCGGGGCGTTGCACTTGATCTGGTGATCGGCGGCGCCGCGGTTGAGGAAGCGGCAGATGGACTGGCCCGCCACGTAGTAGACGCCGGTCTGACCGCCGGTGCCTATGGTCACGAAGCGCTCCTGCGCTTGCACCGGACCACCAAACGACACACCGACCAGAGCCGCCGACAAGGCGCACGCCAAGGATAATCCTTTCATGTTCTTCATCCTTTTCATTGATTTATTTCACCCGTTTCCCGGGAGAATATGAGACAGACCCGCACCAAGACTGGGTTCGCCTATACGACCTCGTACGAGGAAATGGTCGAGCGGCACGCGCCCTTCCAGAAGCCACCATCATCCTGCAGTGAGATAATCAGCGTCATGCCGATCGGAGGTGATCTGACCAGAAACGGGTCAGTTCAAAAGCATTAACGCCCCGATTAAGCACATAACACCAACATAAATCAAACAAAACAGCAAAATGGCGGATTTAAATAGCGAGAAGTTTGAAGCGGATCATTAATTTCTCAAGGGCAGATTAATTACATGAACTATCAAAGGGAAGCAATAAAAAGCACGCCCAGATTCTTTCGCAACCCTTGACTGGCAAGGATTAGAAACCTGGTCCGTTATATTGCGAAGTGCTTACTGAACAGCATAAACACGACGTTAATGACGCTTTTGTCGCCAAGATGCAAAAACCCCGATCCGGGGCTGCCGGAACGGGGTTTGGTAACAAGCTGATTTCATTTGGGCCCGGCCATCACGCCTTGCTGCCAGCCAGCTCCAGAATGAAGGCGAACTCCAGGGCGATGTCCTCATAGGCCTTGAAACGGCCCGACTTGCCGCCGTGACCGGCCTCCATGTCGGTACTGAGCAACAGCTGGTTGTCGTCCGTCTTCAGCTCACGCAGCTTGGCCACCCACTTGGCTGGCTCCCAGTATTGCACCTGGGAGTCGTGCAACCCCGTGGTCACCAGCAGATTCGGGTAGGCCTGGGCCTTGACCTGATCGTAGGGGCTGTAGGCCTTCATGTAGTCGTAGTAGCGCTTCTGGTTCGGGTTGCCCCACTCGTCATACTCCCCTGTGGTGAGGGGAATGGACTCGTCCAGCATGGTGGTGACCACATCGACGAAGGGCACCTGGGCCACCACGCCGCGATAGAGCTGAGGCGCCTGGTTGATGACGGCCCCCATCAGCAGGCCGCCGGCGCTGCCTCCCATGGCATAGACCTGATCCCTGGCGCCGTAGCCTTGCGCCACCAACGCCTCGGTCACGTCGATGAAGTCGTTGAAGGTGTTCTGCTTCTTGAGCAGCTTGCCCTCTTCATACCAGGTGCGGCCCAGCTCCTCGCCACCCCGGATATGGGCGATGGCGTAGACGAAACCCCGGTCCAGCAGGCTCAGGCGTGAGCTGCTGAAGTCCGGGTCCATGCTGGCGCCGTAGGAGCCATAGCCGTAGACCAGCAGGGGATTGGTGCCTGCACCACCCCCTGCCTTCTTGAACTTGTCCTTGCGATAGACCAGCGACACCGGCACGGCCACGCCGTCACGGGCGGTGATCCAGAGCCGCTCGCTGGCATATTGCGCAGGCACGAAGCCCGCCACCGGCTGCTGCTTGAGCAGGGTCCGCTTGCCGCTGTCCATGTCCAGCTCGTAGGTGGAGGACGGCGTGGTCATGGAGGAGTAGCCATAGCGCAGGGCGCTGGTGTCCGGCTCCGGGTTGTAGGCAAGCCAGGTGACATAGGCGGGATCGTCGAAGGCGATCTCCTTCTGTTCGCCGCTCTGCCAGTTGACCTGACGCAACCGGGTCAACCCCTGGCTGCGCTCCTCCAGCACCAGCCAGTCCCTGAACAGGGCATAGCTCTCCAGCAGCACGTCCGGATTGGGGGCGATCACCGCCTTCCAGCGATCCACCGGGCTCTCCTTGGTCTCATAGAGGCCGAAGTTCTTGCCGTCCTTGTTGGAGCGCACATAGAAGCGACCACGGTAGTGATCCAGGCTGTATTCGTGATCCACCTGACGGGGCAGGAACAGGCGTGGCGTCTGGCCCGGCACATTGGCATCAATGAGGCGCGCCTCGCTGGTGGTGGTGCTGGAGAGGGAGATGACGATGAAATCTTCCGAGGTGGTGGCGTAGAGGCTCACATAGAAGGAGTCGTCCTTCTCCTCGTAGACCAGGATATCCTTCGCGGGGTCCGTGCCCAGCTCGTGGCGATAGACCTGGTAGGGCAGCAGGGTCTTGGGGTGCTTGCGCACGTAGAAGACCGTCTTGCTGTCGTTGGCCCACACCAGGTTGCCGGAGGTGTTCTCGAGGGTGTCGGCGGCCCAGGCGCCGCTCTCCAGATCGAGGAACTGGATCCTGTATTGACGGCGGGAGAGATAATCTTCCGCCACCGCCAGCCAGCGGTTGTTGCGGCTCACCTCGAGCGCCCCCAGGGCATAGAACTCGTGGCCTTCGGCGCGCTGGTTGCCATCCAGCAGCAGGGCGGGCGCCCCGTCCCCTTCCACCTTGCTGCGGGAGTAGATGGCGTACTCCTTGCCCGGCTCGTAACGGGTCTGATAGCGGTAGCCGTTCTTCACATAGGGGACAGACTCGTCCTGCTGGGGAATACGGGCCACCATCTCCTTGTAGAGCTGCTCGCGCAGCGGCTTGATCGGTGCGAGCATGGCCTCGGTGTAGGCATTCTCGGCCTTGAGATAGTCCAGCACCTCGGGCTTCTGCCGCTCGTCATCGCGCAGCCAATAGTAGTTGTCGACGCGCGTGTCCCCGTGTTTTTTCAGGGTATGGGGGTGCTTGGCAGCCACCGGGGGGACAATGACAGGCTGGGTGGAAGTATCGCTTGTAGGCATGGCGGACTCTTCGTTGGCATGGGAACAGGGTGCAGCAAGCAGGCAAGCCAGCAGCAACCCCCGGGAAAAGGTGAACATGTCGCATCCTTTGCGCTGTCACAGGGCCGCCCCTCCCGCTGGTGCTGCACGCATCCAGACGGCACACCGGCAGGCAGTGGGAAAAGCGTCCCTGAGAAAATAAAAATTGGCGATCAATCTGCCCCTTGTCGCCCGGGGTTGCAAGGGCTCCCCGGACATTCCCCCCCAAATCGACGAAAAAGGGCCGCCATCTCGCGATGGCGGCCCTCCTCCCTGACCGTGAGCGACACGGGTTCGCTCAGGTGTGCCTCACATGATGGAAATGTGTCTGCTCACGGTCAGCATCCATCAGCCGGGGTAGCTCGACCAGACTTTGGTCGCGCCCTCGTCACTGATGCTCAGCACCTGATAGGGCTGCCCCGGAATATCCATACCCGGCGCACTCTGGGGCATCCCCGGAATGGTCAGACCGCGGATCTCCGGTTTTTCCTTGAGCAGCTTCTGCACGTCGGCAGCGGGCACATGCCCCTCCACCACATAGCCATTCACCACCCCGGTGTGGCAGGAGGCCAGCTGCGGGGTGATGCCATGCTGCTGCTTGATCGGGTCAAGCTGCTCGGTTTCCACGACCTTGACCTCAAAGCCGTTCTCTTCCATGTGCTTGATCCAGGTCTTGCAGCAACCGCAATACTGGGACTTGTAGACGGTCATCTGCCCGGTTGCCAGAGCAGAAAAACTGACGGTACCGGCCAGCACGGCCAGTAACAGGGACTTGTACATATCTCACCTCGGTTAAGAAGAAATGCCCGGAAAGGGAAACTCGACTCAGCCGTGGTGACGGGGCGGACGCTCGAGACGCTCCAGGGGCGCCTCCGGCATGAACAGAGAGGGAGAGAGGAATGTCGGCCTGTCGGGCTCAAGCCGGGCAACCGTCAGGCTGTCGCTGGTGAGCACCGTCATGGCGAGCGCCGAGGTGAAGCTGCCGCAGGGCATGGCTTTTTCCAGGGTACGCTCGCTCTGGCTGCAATGGGGCGTCAGGGTACAGAGATCGGTGGCCGCACGGCTGCCAAACGACATCAGCACCAGCACCAGACTCCACAGGGGGAGCCAGCGGCGGGCGCGAGCGAGTTGGCGACGGGTCAGGACCATGAGACGACTCATTGACGAAAGAGGGCCTATGGTAACCCTTGGCCCAGGGGGAGGGTCAACCCCTCCCCCGTCTGCATCAGGGTTGCTGACGGGTGGCCGCCAGCACGATCTCCCGCACGCAGACGTTGGCCGGCTGGTGCCAGGCGTAGAGCACGGCGTCGGCGATCACCTCGGGGGCAATGACGCCTCCCATCTGATCCTTCCAGTCGTGATAGCCCGCCTTGATGCGCTCGTCCGTGGTGTGGCTGAGCAGCTCGGTCTCCACCGCGCCCGGAGCGATGGTCACCATCCGCACGCCCACATCGGCCACCTCTTCCCGGATATTTTCGGTCAGGGCGTGAACGGCGAACTTGGTGGCGCAGTAAGCGGCATGGTTCGGGAAGGTCTTGCGACCGGCGATGGAGCTGATGTTGATGATGGTGCCGCTGCGGCGGGCCTTCATGCCGGCCAGTACCGCATGCACGCCATTCAGAACCCCCATCACGTTGATGTTGAGCATCTGCTGCCACTCGGCGGGATCCTGCACGTCGGCCTGTCCCAGCAGCATGACGCCGGCATTGTTGACCAGACATCCCACCGGGCCGAATTGCGCCTCCGCCTGCGCCACGGCGGCCTTCATGGCGGCGGTGTCGGTGACATCGACCCCGATGCAGAGGGTATCGGGCAGGTTCAGCGCCTGCATGGGCTCGACCCGGCGGGCCAGCAACAGCAGCGGATGGCCGGCGGCGGAGAAGGCGCGGGCAATGGCGGCACCGATCCCGGCGGACGCGCCGGTGATCACCACGAGGGACTTGGACATGGAGTTTTCCTTCTGATGCGTTGAAATGGGCGTCAAACAAGGGCTGGCCAGCACGGGACCCAGTCACTATAGTCGCTACATCCATCGGCGATAAATATAGTTTTCCGCTGGTTATCATCTGAATTAACTATGGTATCCCCATGCTGGACCTGAGATTGCTGCGCTTCTTCATCGCCATCTATGAAGAGAAGAACATCACGGCGGCGGCAGCCCGCTGCCACGTGAGCCAACCCTCCCTCTCCGCCGGCCTTCGCCAGCTCGAAGAGAGCCTGGGGGACAGCCTCTTCATCCGGGGCAAGAAGGGGGTGGAAGCGAAGGATCCGGCCCACTATCTCTATCCCCACGCCGTCAAGCTGGTGGAAGAGGCGCGTCGCCTGCCGACCCTGTTTCGCCAGAAGGCGACGCGTGCGAGACTCAACATGGCCATCATGCCCGACCTCAGCCGACGTCGGCTGGCGGGATTGCTTCGGCGGGTGCAGGGGGTGCTGCCCGAGCTGGATCTCACCCTCTCCGATTACGGCACTCCGGCCGACTGCCGACTGACCCTGGATGCCCTGCGCCGGGAGGACGAGATCTTCCTGCCGCTCTGGGAAGAGGAGTACGTGCTGTGCGTTCCCAGGGGACACCCTCTTACGGGCAGGGCGCGTATCGAGCTGGCTGAGTTGCAACATTATGATTTCATTGAGTGCCCACCCTGCGAAGCCCATCAGCAAACCATAGGCCTGCTGGCCTGTGACCGGCTCACCCTCAATCTGGTGGCCAAGGCCGAGAGCAAGGGGCTGGTGATGGCGCTGGTGCTGGCCGGGGTGGGCATCAGCTTCCTGCCCGACGGGCTGGTGGAGGACGAAGCGGGCCTGTGCACCCTGCCCGTGAGCGGCCCCCGGATGTTCCGCCGCATCGGCCTCTGCTACCCCGCCCACCAGACCCTGAATCCGGCGCTGCGCGCACTGATCCCGGAACTGGCGGGCCAGGGAGCTTCTTGATAACGTTTCAGCTCACAATCTGTCGCATGTGCCGGCAGCAGACCCTCTTCAGGAATCCCATGAAACGCATTCTGGTCATCTTTTCACACCCGGCACTGCAGAGTTCCCGGGCCAACAAGCAACTGCTGCACGCCATCGAGGGGCTGGAGGGGATCACCCTGCACGATCTCTACCAGCGCTATCCGGACATGTTCATCAACGTGAAGCGGGAACAGGCCCTGCTGGCGGAGCACGACATCATCGTCTTCCAGCACCCCTTCTACTGGTACTCCTGCCCGGCCATCATGAAAGAGTGGATGGACCTGGTGCTGGAGTACGGCTATGCCTACGGCCCCGAGGCCCACGCCCTCAACGGCAAGCAGTGGCTCAGCGCCATCACCACGGGGGGCGGCCCCGAATCCTACTGCCGCGCCGGCTACAACCAGCGCCCGCTGCTCGACTTCCTGCTTCCCTTCCAGCAGACCGCACAGCTGTGCGGCATGCGCTGGCTGCCCCCTTTCGTGCTGCACTCCTTCCACAAGCTCGAGGATCCCGAGGCGCTGCGCCGCTGCGGCCAGGACTATCGCCAACTGCTGTGCGCCCTGCGTGACGAGCAGCTGACCCCGGCCCAACTGGCCGAGAGCCCCTATCTGCGCGATCTGCTGGGAGTACTCCCATGACACGCACTCGATCCGGGCTCAGGCCCGGCCAGCCCTCACCGGCATTCATCATGTTAAGGAGGAGCCGCTGATGGGACATGGATTGCTGTTTGACGCCCTGATCTACCTCTCGGCGGCGGTGATCGCCGTCCCGCTGGCCAAGCGGTGGGGGCTGGGCTCCGTCCTTGGCTACCTGCTGGCGGGGATCATCATAGGTCCCTTCCTGCTTGGTCTGGTGGGCGAGCAGAAAGACGTGATGCACTTCGCCGAGTTCGGGGTGGTGCTGATGCTGTTTCTGGTCGGTCTGGAGCTGCGCCCGGCCCTGTTGTGGCAACTGAAAGGGCCCATCCTCGGCACCGGGGGTCTGCAGGTGCTGCTCACCAGTGTCGCCCTGACCGGAGTGGGTTATCTTTTGGGTCTGCCCTGGCAGCAGGGGCTCGCCATCGGTCTCATTCTTGCGCTCTCCTCCACCGCCATCGTGTTGCAGAGCCTGCAGGAGCGCAAACTGATGCAGAGCGAGAGCGGCCGCTCCGCTTTCGCCGTGCTGCTGTTCCAGGACATCGCCGTCATCCCCATCCTGGCGATCCTGCCGCTGCTGGCCATCGCGCCGGTCGCCAGCAGCGGCAGCTCGGAGCTGGCAGGCTGGCAGCACGGCCTGCTGGTGGTGGCCGCCATCGCCGGCATCGTGCTGGGTGGCCATTACCTTATGCGGCCGGTGTTTCGCGCCATCGCCCAGTCCCACATGCGGGAGATCTTCGTCGCTGCCGCCCTGCTGCTGGTGATCGCCATCGCCGTGCTGATGGAATCCGTCGGTCTCTCCCCCGCCCTCGGCTCCTTCCTCGCCGGCGTGGTGCTGGCGGACAGCGAATACCGCCACGAGCTGGAAGCAGACATAGAGCCGTTCAAGGGGCTGCTGCTCGGCCTCTTCTTCATGTCGGTGGGTGCCGGCATCGACTTCAGCCTCTTTGCCGCCCATCCCCTGTTGATCCCGGCACTGGTGATCGGTCTGATGGTGCTCAAGTGGCTGGTGCTGATGGGGCTCGGCTTTGTCATTCGCCTCTCCCCGAACCAGCGCTGGACCTTCGCCCTGGCCCTGGCCCAGGGCGGGGAGTTCGCCTTCGTGCTGTTCTCGTTCGCCGCCCAGAACAAGGTACTGCCGGGCAGCACCATCTCACTGCTGACTCTGGTCGTCGCCCTCTCCATGGCGCTGACACCGCTGCTGCTTATCCTCAACGATCGGGTGATCCAGCCCTGGTTCGACTACCGCAACCAGAGTGACACCCCCGAACATGAACAGCCCGAGCTGGTGGAACACCCGGTCATCATCGCCGGCTTCGGTCGCTTCGGTCAGATAGTGGGGCGCCTGCTCCACGGCCATGGTATTGGCACCACCATCCTGGAGCAGGATGCCAGCCAGATAGAGATGCTGAGAAAGTACGGCTACCAGGTGTTTTATGGGGATGCCAGCCGACTCGACCTGCTGCACGCGGCCGGCGCCCACAAGGCCAAACTGCTGGTGCTCTCCCTCAATGACCCGGCCACCTCCCTCGAAGTGATCGAGATGGTGAAAAAGCACTTCCCGCACCTCAGAATACTGGCCCGTGCCCAGGATAGACCCCATGCCCACGAGATCCTGCGCCACGGGATAGACAGCGTGCACCGCGAAACCCTGGGGTCGGCCGTGGATCTTGGGGTAGAAGCACTCACCCTCTTGGGATTCAGGGCCAATCAGGCCTGGCGTGCGGGGCAGATGTTCAAGCAGTATGACAACCGGCTGCTGCGGGAACAGGTCAACTACCTGGACGACGAGCACACCTATATCAACAAGAGCCTGCAATACCGCGACATCCTCTCCGACCTGCTGCAAGACGATCAGGAAGGACAGGAGCGTACCCACGCCCATCAATGGAACAGCGGTCTGCCCGACAACGACAAGGAAGCAACATGATTGCCTATTACCCCATGCTCAAACACCTTCACATGACCCTGGCCCTGGTCAGCCTGCTGCTCTTCCTCTACCGCTGGAGCCTGGCGCTGGCGGGCAGCGGGCGGCTGCAACAGAAATGGCTGAAGGTGCTACCCCACATCAACGACACCTTCCTGCTGCTGTTTGGTGTGCTGCTGGCGGTGACCCTGCAGATGAGCCCTGGCCAGCAGCCCTGGTTGATGGCCAAGCTGATTGCCCTGGTGATCTACATCGGCCTGGGCGTCATGGCGCTCAAGCGTCCTGCCCGCGGCCAGAAGCTGGTGGCCGGAGTGGCCGCTCTCGCAGTATTCGGCTACATGGTGGGCGCAGCCATCACCAAATCAGCCTGGTCCTGGCTGGCATAACGACGTGTCGAGGTGGGGGCCCGTCCCTCACCTCCTTCCCACCTCCCCCTCCATATTGCTTCCATTTCCTTCCAGTCACCCTGGTCGCAAGCATTCTCGCAAGGCTTGTTTTCAATAAAAAAAGGGCTCAAACAACCCCTTTCTATTGTTATTTTGTTTTATTTATCAATGCTTTGTTTCTTCATGTATGAAAATGGCGACAGTTGTCGCAGCAAAACTTGCGACATAGACTGTCGCAGGCCATGGCTAGGATACACTCAACGCTAAACCAGTGAAGGCATGCACCATGAGTAAGAAGCTGTTACGACAACTGACCTTGGCGCGTTGCATCCCGCACCGCCCTTACAAGCTGACCGCCAGCCAACTCCAGGTAAAACTGGAAGAGGAAGGCATTCACGTCAGTCTCCGTACCGTGCAACGGGACCTGGAAGAGATGTCCGGCATGGGACTGTTCGACCTCACCTCCGATGAGCGCAGCAAGCCTCATGGCTGGTGCTTCGAGCGCCATGGTCTCAATGACTTTGCCAACATCATGCCGCTCTCGCTGGCAGTGGCCCTGAAAACCTGGAGCGACCAGGCAAGCCAACTGTTGCCGGCAAGCGTGCTGACCGAATTGAACCCGCTGATCGACAAGGCTGGTCAGGTGATCCGCGACAGCCAGAGCGAACTGGCCGAGCGCTGGCTGGAGAGCGTGCACCAGTCACCTCGCCCCTTCGCCGGCAATCCGGAGATCCGCCGCAGCACCCTGATCCGCGACGCCCTCTGGCGTGGCCGCAAGTTCAGCGCCGAGATCCAGCGTGTCATCAAGGAGCGTACTGTCTGGCTCTGCTATGACCGCATCAATCCCCTCGGCATCCTGAACCAGCCCGATGGCCCCATCCTGCTCTGTACCCTCTCCGAGCTGGATCCCAAGGTCTACGGCATTCCGTTCGATCACATCAAGAACGTGGAGTTGACCAACTTCAGCGCGACCCAGCCGAAGGACTTCAATATCCAGAAGCTGATCCGCGACCAGGGTTATCAGGACGTCAGCGGTCCGATCCGCTTCGTCGGGCGCATCGATGCCAACTGCCCGACACTGATCGATGGACAAATCCCGGGACATAACCCGCGTATGACCCGTTACGACAAGCGCAGCGTGGTGGTGGAGACCGAAGTGCAAGATACGCCCGAGTTCCGCTCCTGGCTGAACAACATGAGCGGCAACCTGGAGGTACTTGCACCCGAATCACTGCGCAAGGCCTACCCGACTCCTGGGACAAGGGTCAGCTAAAGAAACCAGCAGACAATACAAAGCCGAGATTTATCTCGGCTTTTGTCTACTTTTAAAGCATAAGTATTCAATTAATTTTGAACTCTTACACCCCTGATTGAAGCGGCTGTACCATCGTTTTCCTACCGATTTCTGCTTGTAAGAGATCTGCCATTCCCCCTGTAAGACCCCTCAGTGTTGAACCGTACGTGAAGCCATCCCGCACTGGGTATGCTTTCCATGGAAACTATCTAAGTAACTGATAAACTTAGATAATATTCCACACAAGCCCATTTCTGCACCGGATGTCACGGAACCCAAGCCGAATGCACACCTTGTTCGAGCCCGTAATTGCCTTAGTATGGGTCTCACAAGGACGAGCTGATTCGGCAGGATGCAGAAACAGCGCATAAACAAGGAATAGCCTGCAGGATGTGGGCAAGGAACACCTCGGGATGGGGTTGATAGCCAGGATGGTTATCACAAGGATCGACAGGACAACCGCAGGATGCGGTAGTTGGAGACCTCGGGATGAGGTTGAGTGGCACGGATTGTCGCTCATCAAGGATGAAAGGACACCGCAAGACGCGGTCAGGAACAGCTTCAAGATGAAGCGTGATAGCCAGGATGGTTATCAGTCAGGATGACGCAGGAACACCACGGGATGTGGTAATGGACACCTCCAGGAAGGAGAGGGTGAAGCAATCAGGACAGATTGCCAGGCTAGGAAGGCCACAGGACACCCCAACGGATTGGGAAGGGGAATTTCCAAAGGAAAGGATAGCGTCAAGGATTGCAGGGAGCATGGCAGTTCAGGGAATGGACGAAATGACTTGAGGGGACAGCATCTGCTGTCCCCTTTTCTTTTGTGCACCCCATGCCCACGACACAACAGAAAATGGAATCAGCCTGAGCGGTCCTACAACATCACGCTTTTACCAGATATCACCTGCATCCTGGATAACCCCATCAGACTCAGCCACAGTAGCGCACCTTACCTTTCCTGCGCCCTCCCTCGTCTATGCTCAGCGACATCCACTAGGCCCTCAGAACGCAGCAGATCAGCCGCAACCAACCAGCCAGGATATTTCCTGGCGACTAACTCCAGGTAACGATGGCCACTGACTTCTGCTCAGCCAGGCAGATTGTTGAGTCATCCCTGAACTGTCTATATGTGTGACCACGAATGAAGCATGAATGCCATTCTATAGGGCGGAGATTGTCGTAGGAGGGGTGATAACCCAACCAAGCGGCCTGCTACTGAGGATGAGAGACTGGGTAAATGTCAGATAGCAAAAAGGCCTTCCCGATAGGGAAGGCCTTTCAATTTAGTGGCGGAGCGGACGGGACTCGAACCCGCGACCCCCGGCGTGACAGGCCGGTATTCTAACCGACTGAACTACCGC
>NZ_JBFODF010000018.1:0-23703 GCF_040908165.1 Aeromonas sp. R6-1 | reverse complement strand
TAGAAGATGTTGTCCCCCAGCACCAGCGCACAGGGGTCTGACCCGATAAACTCTTCACCCAGAATAAAGGCTTGTGCCAACCCGTCCGGACTTGGCTGCACCTTATACTGCAAATTCAGGCCCCACTGGCTACCGTCACCCAGTAGTTGCTCAAAGCGGGGAGTATCTTGCGGCGTGCTGATGATCAAAATATCGCGAATCCCCGCCAGCATCAGGGTGCTGAGCGGGTAGTAGATCATCGGCTTATCATAGATGGGCAGCAGCTGCTTGCTCACCGCCATGGTCACCGGATAGAGACGGGTGCCAGAACCACCGGCCAGAATAATGCCTTTACGTTTGGTCATGATGCTTGTTTCTTATTTTTAAATTGCAAAAGAAAAAGGTGGCTTGCGGCCACACCTTCCTGTTTTATCCCTGCCAGCCAGGGAGGCAGTCACTACATCTCTGGCCAGTGATTTACTTGCCGAGGATCTCGGTCAACATCCGCTCCACACCGACTGTCCAGTCCGGCAGCACCAGATCGAAGGTGCGCTGGAATTTACCAGTATCAAGGCGGGAGTTATGGGGGCGTTTGGCCGGGGTCGGGAAGGCACTGGTCGGCACCGCATTGAGCTGTGTCACAGCCAGTTCAACGCCGGCTTCTCTGGCTTTGGCAAACACCAGCTGGGCGTAGTCAAACCATGTTGTTGTACCAGAGGCAATCAGATGGTACAGCCCGGCGACCTCGGGTTTGCACTGCGCCACGCGGAGAGCATGGGCAGTGCAATCGGCCAGCAACTCGGCACCGGTCGGAGCGCCGAACTGGTCATTGATGACTGACATCTCGCTACGCTCTTTGCCAAAGCGCAGCATTGTCTTGGCAAAGTTGGCTCCACGGGCGGCGTAGACCCAGCTGGTGCGGAAGATCAGGTGACGAGCGCAGAGAGCCGCCCCCTGTTCCCCTGCCAACTTGGTTTCACCGTAGACGTTGAGCGGTGCAGTTGCATCGGTTTCCACCCAGGGGCGCTCACCGCTGCCATCGAACACATAGTCGGTGGAGTAATGCACCAGCCAGGCACCCAATGCTTCCGCTTCTTTGGCGATCGCCGCCACACTGGTCGCGTTGAGCAGCTCGGCAAATTCCCGCTCACTCTCCGCCTTGTCGACTGCGGTGTGGGCTGCGGCGTTGACAATCACGTCCGGCTTGACAAGACGTACCGTGTCGGCCACCCCTGCCGGGTTGCTGAAATCGCCACAATAATCGGTGGAGTCAAAATCAACGGCAGTGATGTGGCCCAGCGGTGCGAGTGCACGCTGCAGCTCCCAACCGACCTGACCGTTTTTGCCAAACAGCAGAATATGCATCAGGCACGCTCCCCGTAATTCTGCTCAATCCAGGATTGGTAGGCACCGCTCTTGACGTTGTTGACCCACTGTTGGTTATCCAGATACCACTGCACAGTTTTGCGAATGCCAGATTCGAAAGTTTCTTGCGGCTGCCATGCGAGCTCACTGCTCATCTTGCTGGCATCGATGGCATAACGGCGATCATGGCCAGGGCGATCCGCCACATAGGTGATTTGCTCACGATAAGAGCCCGCCTTCGGCACCATCTCGTCCAGCAGATCGCAGATGGTGTGTACCACCTCCAGATTCTGCTTCTCGTTATGACCGCCGATGTTGTAGGTCTCCCCGACCAAGCCCGTGGTCACCACCTTGTAGAGCGCGCGTGCGTGGTCTTCCACATAGAGCCAATCGCGAATTTGGTCGCCCTTGCCATAGACCGGCAGCGGCTTGCCATCCAACGCATTGAGGATCACCAACGGGATCAGTTTCTCGGGGAAGTGGTACGGGCCGTAGTTGTTCGAGCAGTTGGTGACGATGGTGGGCATGCCGTAGGTACGGCGCCAGGCGCGCACCAGATGGTCACTGGAAGCCTTGGAGGCAGAATAGGGGCTGCTGGGGGCGTAGGACGTCGTTTCAGTGAAGAGTGGCAAGGGTTCACCAGCAGACGCTTCATCCGGATGTGGCAGATCGCCATACACCTCGTCGGTGGAAATATGGTGGAAGCGGAAGGCCGTCTTGCGCGCCTCGTCCAGACCGTTCCAATAGGCGCGGGCCGCTTCCAGCATCATATAGGTGCCGACGATATTGGTCTCGATGAAGTCGGCGGGGCCTGTGATAGAGCGATCAACGTGACTCTCGGCGGCCAAGTGCATCACGGCATCCGGTTGATGGGTAGCAAACACCCGATCCAGTTCGACGCGGCTGCAGATGTCGACCTGCTCGAACGCGTAACGATCGCTGCCCGAGACCTCAGCCAGGGATTCCAGGTTGCCTGCATAGGTCAGCTTGTCGAGGTTGACAACTGAGTCTTGGGTATGCTGGATGATATGGCGAACAACGGCTGAACCGATAAAGCCGGCACCACCAGTCACAAGGATCTTCATTGAAAGGTTCCCGATTTCAAGATAACGAAATGACAAGACATTGTTTGACGCTTGCGTAGAAGATTTTCACGGTAGGTTTGCGAAGCGCCTACACTGATGACTAAATCGTCTAGCACACAGATATATCACTGAAACTAAGCTTGGTTAATTTTTCTGCATAAATTCTAGCGATACGACTTGTAAATAATTCTTATTTGATAAACTTGGTGGGGAGGGTAATTATGAAAAAGATGACATAGTCAACAAAGTGAAACGCTACCGCCCTTGAGTTACAGCTCCCAATATGCTGATTTTAACCTTCTTGTCCGTGCTGTTGGCCATCAGATCCTCCAGCTTCTTGTTTTGATTGATGTTTAACAATTCTTAAGCATTCCATTACCTTACTAGGCTGTCCGGAACCTACATTGCTCACATCTTGGGCTTTTTGCGCCCTAAACCCGATCGCGGGTCAGATTCTATCTTGTTTAACCCAAGGGTGAATAGTCAAAAGGTGCAAAAGGCCCTCGATAGGGTAAGGATTCAACAGCATTTCCATTAACCTACTGACTTCAATGTCACCAGTATTTTTACTGATAATCCTCTAGTGACACCTTTCGATGAAGAATAGAAAAAATATGTCTGTCAGTGTGCTCTTATCACCTCATTCGTGGGCATCAGATTGTTAGGATAGCGCCAAGAGATCAAGAGTGTGCTCTTCTGTTGACCCATTCACGTACCTTACTGCCCCTCCACTGCGATCATAACGGTCGCATTCTGCTGTGACCGTATGTAAATCGCTTCGTGTCACAGAGTTTTGACATCTTATTAAACACTCTATTGAGGAGTTCAGTCTGGGATGATTCAGTTCCGATACAGCGGGGTCAGGTAGGATCCGGATTGACTCTCCCCCTTGTTGACCCTCTAATTGGCAGCCTGGACCCTCATCATCATGCATCTTATGAAAATCCTACTAGTTGAAGACGACAAGCTGCTCAATCACCACCTCTCCACCCTGTTGACCGAGGCCCAGAACCAGGTTTACAGCACGGACAAAGCCCAGGTGGCACTGCACTATGCGGCCGACTACCCCATCGATGTCGCCATCATCGATCTGGGCCTGCCTGACATGGATGGCCTTCAACTCATCACACGCCTGCGCGAGCAGCAGATCCCCTTTCCCATCATTGTGCTGACGGCCAGAGGCAACTGGCAGGACAAGGTGGAAGGACTGGAGGCCGGGGCGGACGACTACCTGGTCAAACCCTTCCAGAAGGACGAGCTGCTGGCCCGCCTCAATGCGCTGGTACGCCGCAGCGCCGGCTTCATCTCCCCCAGAGTGAAGGCGGGTGACTACGAGCTGGATCTCTCCCGCAAGGAGCTGACCATCGCCGGCGAGGTCACCGTGTTGACCAGTTTCGAATATCTGATCCTGGAATACCTGATGCGAAATGCCCGTCAGGTGGTCTCCAAACAGCAGTTGCTGGATCAGCTCTATGGGGATGGTGAAGGGGATCCCAACACCATCGAGGTGATGGTGAGCCGGCTTCGCAAAAAACTGGATCCGGAAGGGAGCATCCAGCCCATCTCCACCATCCGCCGCCAGGGCTACATCTTCAACCTCGCCTGTAGCTGATGCGCCTTGCCATGTTGCATCCCTTGGCCCTGATCCGCCGCTCCCTGCACCTCAAGCTGATGCTGAGTGCCATGCTGGTCATCGCGCTCATCATGGCCTTCTCCGTCTACATCCTTTACCTCGGCCATGCCGAGGAGCAGGCCCAGAAAGCCAGTGTCCGCATGCAGGAGAACCTCTCCAAGCTGTTCTCGTCCAAGCAGCCGGAGCCCCACGCAATGACGGATCTTGGCAAGCTCACCCCGGATGCCATCGACCCCAATCTCGACACCCTGATCTGCCGCGCCGACGGGGCGCTGAGCTGGTCCAGCCTGCACATGCCGGAGGTGGTCTCCATCAAGGAGACCATCTGCCGGGATCTGATGAGATACCTGGGGGGATTGGATCAGGACTATTTCTTCAAGCTGCATACCATCAAGAACGGCGAGAGCTACTTCATCTACAGCCTGCGTTTCCTGCGCAATCATGGCGCCGGCCCCACCACCTACTACGTGGTGATGGTCGATTCCGCCCGGCGCTATCAGGCCCAGACCCGCGATTACCTCTACCGCTGCATTCGCCAGGCGCTGCTCGCCTACTGTCTGCTGGGCGCCCTGTTGCTGCTCACCAGTTTTTGGAGCCTCTCCTCCCTGCGTACCATGGCACGCCAGATTGACGAGATCCGCGCCGGTACGCGAGAGGCATTGTCAAACGACTACGAGCGCGAACTGACTCCCCTGACAAGCTCGGTCAACCAGTTGCTGGAGAACGAACGCCAGCAGACCCAGCGCTACTCACACGCCCTCAACGATCTCGCTCACAGCCTGAAAACCCGGCTGGCGCTCATCCAGATCACCGCCCAGGAGCTCAAGCTCGGCCACGACATCCATGACAACATCAATGAACAGATCACCACCATGGATCAGATCATCCAGTACCAGTTGCGCCGCGCCGTCACCGGACGAAAGCGCCTCGCGAGCAAGGGCACCGAGCCGGTTCCCCTCATCGAGAAGCTGCTGGCCAGTCTCGCCAAGGTCTATCGCCACAAGAAGCTGCAGACCGGCTTCCAGTTTGACGACGATGTCTTCTTCCACGGCGAGCAGGGCGATCTGATGGAGCTGATGGGCAACCTGCTGGACAACGCCTGCAAGTTCGCCATCAGCGAGATCCGGGTTCATGTCCGCCACCGGGAGAGCGGCCTGCTCATCGTGGTGGAAGACGACGGCCCCGGCATCGCCCCCGGCAAATCGCAGCAGATCTTCCAGCGCGGCGTGCGGGCTGACAGCTCCCCCGGCCAGGGGATTGGCCTCGCCGTGGTGACCGAAATCGTGCACAGCTACGGCGGCGAGATCCGGGTGGATGACTCCCCGCTCGGCGGCGCGAGATTCCACATCACCCTCCCCTGACAGCGCAGGGGCCAAGTACTGGCCCCTGCCGCATTCGGGCATTGCCATCCCGGTGCTGGCCCTGTCTCACACCTCACTCCTTATGCCTCGACCAGGCCAAGCACATGGCAGCGAGGCTGACGAGCTTGCGCCCCCATCAGAAGCTGGCCTGCCGCTCCCCTCAGCCCCCATGCTCGCGCAGAAACGGCAGGCATAAAAAAACCGGCCGCGAGGGCCGGTAAAACAGTTCAGGCTTGTCAGGTGACAATGCGCACCCAGCGGATGAAGACCGGTTTCAATTCCCTATGAAGCCCCGTCCTCTTGAGTACGTAGGTTCACTTTACGCCCCGGTCACTGAATCGGGACTGAACCATGTTCACCCTGGCAAGGCTCAGAGACGGATCCCGAGGGACTGGCGCAGATAAGCTCCCGCCCCGAGCAGCCCCGGCCCTTCATGGGTGATGAGGAAGACCGGAATGTCTTTGAGATAAGGCTTGAAGCGCCCCTTGTCCTCGAAGGCGACCCGAAAGCCCGATCCGATGAAGAACTCCTGAAAGCGCGGCACTATGCCACCGGCGATGTAGACACCACCGAAGGTGCCCATGTTGAGGGCCAGGTTGCCGGCAAAGCGGCCCATGAGCACGCAGAACAGGCTCAAGGTGCGACGGCAATCGAGGCAATCCCCCGCCAGCGCGCGCTCGGTGATGTCCTTGGGGGCAAAGGGTTCGGGCTCGCGGCCATCGGATTTGACCAGGCCGCGATAGAGATTGACGAGCCCGGGGCCCGAGAGGAAACGCTCCGCCGACACATGGCCCAGCTCGCCGCGCATCACCTGCAGCACCGCATCTTCCTCTTCCGTGTTGGCGGCGAAGTCCACGTGACCGCCCTCACCCGGCAGGCTCAGCCACTGCTCACCGGCCTGCACCAGGTGGGCAACGCCAAGGCCGGTCCCTGCGCCATAGATGGCGATGGGCTTGCCGGCTACCGGAGCCGCGCCCCCGAGCTGGATGCGATCGCTCTCGCCGAGCACGGGCACCGCCATGGAGACGGCAGTGAAATCGTTGATCACCTGCAGGCGTGCCAGGCCGAGGTTGGCCTGCATCTCGCGGATGGAGAACTCCCAGCTGTGGTTGGTCATGGCGACCCAGTCACCATTGATGGGACAGGCGATGGCGATGCACGCCTCGCCCACGGTGGCATCGTGCTCTTCGAGATAGAGGCGCACCACGGCCTCCAGGCTGGGATGGGCCAGCCCCGAATAGGTTTTTGCCTGGGAAATGGCGCCCGTCGCCAGTTCGCAGAGGGCCAGCCGGGCATTGGTACCGCCAACGTCGCCCACCAGCGCATGGGTATGCTGCATAACAAACTCCTTCGTTACCGACTCGGGGCGGCCCTTACCGTCCCGACATTATTATTTGGCTGCAATACTACTCGAGCCCGCAGCCGGGCTGCGCGATTTATGCAGACAAGTGTGCGCCCGCTCACAGTGTTGTTGCTTTGCAACATTTGTAAGCGTTTTCAAGACGCAAATGGAAGTTTGCAACTAAAAACACGAAATAATTAGACATGAGTCATACTTTGCAGGGCCGAGATTAGTTCCGATAAGCGCTTGTCTTGTATAGTCATCGCGGAGACTGGAAACCTGCTTGAGCTGTGAATTTAGTGCACAGACACTGAAGTTAAATTACAAAAATGCCTGGTGGTAATGATGAATACCCTCGATAAAATTACGAACAATCTGGAAAGTTTCAGTAAATCAGAGCGTAAGGTGGCTGAAGTGATCTTGGCCTCACCCCAGACCGCCATTCACTCCAGCATTGCTACCCTGGCCAAGCTGGCCGATGTGAGCGAACCGACCGTCAACCGTTTCTGCCGTCGCCTCGATACCAAGGGTTTTCCCGATTTCAAGCTGCACCTGGCCCAGAGCCTGGCCAACGGCACCCCTTATGTGAACCGCCATGTGGAAGCGGAAGACGGCCCGGATACCTATACCGCCAAGATCTTCGAATCCACCATGGCCTGCCTCGATGCCGCCAAGAACAGCCTGGACATCTCGGCCATCAACCGCTGCGTCGATATTCTGACCCAGTCCAAGAAGATCAGCTTCTTTGGTCTGGGCGCCTCCTCCGCCGTCGCCCGGGATGCCCAGAACAAGTTCTTCCGCTTCAATATCCCCGTGGTGAGCTTCGATGACATCGTCATGATGCGCATGAGCTGCATCAACAGCAGCGAAGGGGACGTGGTGGTCCTCATCTCCCACACCGGCCGCACCAAGGCCCTGGTGGAAATTGCCGCGCTGGCCCGGGAAAACGATGCCACCGTCATCGGCATGACCGCCAAGGACTCTCCCCTGGCCCGCGAATGCAACCTGGTGCTCTCCATGGACGTGCCGGAAGACACCGACGTCTACATGCCCATGGCCTCGCGCATCGCCCAGCTCGCCCTGGTGGACGTGCTGGCCACCGGTTTCACCCTGCGCCGTGGCATGAAATTTCGCGAAAACCTGAAGAAAGTCAAAGAAGGTTTGCGCGAATCCCGCTTTGATACCCCGCACTCCTCCTGATCATTCGGGGGTCCGCCCCCGACTGTCTATGCCAACGGGCTTGGTGTAGTATCGAAATTCAATCAAACAAGGCCACCCAGATGGCCTGCCAGTTGGCGCCATGCCACATGCTTGACGGGGCAGTATTTCAAGTCATATCAACTTCACATTGGAGTCTTTCATGCCAAGACGTACAAAGATTGTTACCACACTCGGTCCGGCGACCGATCGCGACGGCATTCTCGAGGGGATCATTCGCGCCGGTGCCGACATGGTGCGGATGAACTTCTCCCACGGCACTCCTGAAGATCATATCCAGCGCGCCAACCAGGTGCGTGACATCGCCGCCAAGCTGGGTCGCCACGTGGCCATCATGGGCGATCTGCAAGGCCCCAAGATCCGCGTCTCCACCTTCAAGGATGGCAAGATCTACCTCGCCATCGGTGACAAGTTCATTCTCGACGCCGCCCTCGGCAAGGGAGAAGGCTGCCAGGAACAGGTTGGCATCGACTACAAGAGCCTGCCGCAGGACGTGGTATCCGGTGACATCCTGCTGCTGGACGATGGCCGCGTGCAACTGAAGGTCGAGCAGGTCGAAGGCACCCGCATCCACACCACGGTGACCGTGGCCGGCCCTCTCTCCAACAACAAGGGCATCAACAAGAAGGGTGGCGGCCTCTCTGCCCCGGCACTGACCGAGAAGGACAAGGAAGACATCAAGACCGCCGCCCGCATGAACGTGGACTACCTGGCGGTCTCCTTCCCCCGCAGCGGCGATGATTTGCGCTACGCCCGCGAGCTGGCCCGCGAAGCTGGCTCCAACGCCAAGATCGTGGCCAAGGTCGAGCGCGCCGAGACCGTCGCCAGCGACGAGGCGATGGAAGACATCATCCTCGGCTCCGATGCCGTCATGGTGGCCCGTGGCGATCTCGGCGTCGAAATCGGCGACCCCGAACTGGTGGGTGTGCAGAAGAAGCTCATTCGCCACTCCCGCCGCCTGAATCGCGTGGTCATCACCGCGACCCAGATGATGGAGTCCATGATCAACGCGCCGCTCCCGACCCGTGCCGAAGTCATGGACGTGGCCAACGCCGTGCTGGATGGTACCGATGCGGTGATGCTCTCCGCCGAGACCGCCGCCGGCCAGTTCCCCATCGAGACCGTGACCTCCATGGCCAGCGTCTGTGTGGGCGCCGAGAAGCACCCGAGCCTGAACGTCTCCAACCACCGCATGAACTACACCTTCACCTCGGTGGAAGAGGCGGTGGCCATGTCCACCATGTATGCGGCCAACCACCTGGAAGGGGTCAAGGCGATCGTGGCGCTGACCGAGTCGGGCACCACCCCGCTGCTGATGTCCCGCATCAGCTCCGGCCTGCCCATCTTCGCCATGTCTCCTCACAACAAGACCCTGGCCTGGGCCAACCTCTACCGCGGCGTCACTCCCGTGCTGTTTGATGGCGACGAGACCAAGCCGGTCTACGAGGTGTGCCGCGACGCGCTGGACGTGCTCAAGGCCAAGGGACTGCTGCAAAGCGGCGACATGGTATTGCTCACCCACGGCGACAAGATGGAGACCGTCGGCAGCACCAACACCTGCAAGGTGATGATGGTCGAGTAATCGCCCCTTCTCCCTGCAACAAAAACGGCTCCCGCGGGAGCCGTTTTTTTATGGGATCTGCCCAGGTTCAACCGCGAAACAGCTCCACCTTGTCTCCATCCTGCAGGCTGCCGGCGCCGCGCACCACCACCTTGTCTCCCTGCTTGAGAGCGCCGCTCACCGCCACTGACCGGCTGTCCCCAAAGAGCACGGTGACCGGCACCCGGTTCACCGTGAGCGCCTCGCCGCGCTGCTCCACCTGATAGACCACGCTTCCCTCGGTGCCGAGCACCAGGGCATCCCGTGGCAGCAGCATGGTGTGCTGCTCTCCCATCGGCAGCGCCACCCGCACCGGCGAGCCGATGATGAAGGTGCCTACTTCCGGCTTGAGGCGCAGCTCGATGAGCCGGGACTTGGGATCGGCGCTCGCCGCCCGCTGGTAATAGATGGCGTGGCTGCTGAGCTGCTCCCCTTCCACCCGCAACCGGGTCTGGGTGACCAGTTGCCGGGCCCAGGCGATAGGCGCACGCAACCGGATGTCCGGCTGGTCCGGATTGACCAGCTCAAGCGCCTGTTCGCCCGCATCCACATGCTCCCCCGGCTGGATGAAGTGTTCATTCACCACTCCGTCAAACGGGGCAAAGATGCGGCTTCTGCGCAGCTGCTCCTCAATCTGGCGCACCTGCACCCGCGCCAGCTGCTCGGCCAGCTCAGCCTGCTCCACGTCATAGCGCGCCTTGTCATACTGGCTCTGGGAGGCACTCTTTTGCTGGTGCAAACGATCCAGGCGCTGGAACTCGGCGCGAGCGTAACGCAGGTTGCTCCCCTCTCTGGCTTGTTCCGCCCTCGCCTGCTCCAGCGAGAGGCGCAGAGTCGCGCTGTCCAGGCGCAGCAACTCGTCCCCCGCCTTCACCCGGCTGCCAAACTCGGCTATCCACTCCACCCGACCGCTCACTTCGGCGCTGAGTGCCGCCTGCTGGCGGCTCGCCACCGTGCCGCTGACCCAGATGCTGGCCCCCGCCTCTCCCTGGGCCACCTCCGCCAGCGTCACCATCTTGCTTTGTGCAAGCGCAGGCAGCCCGCCAGCCAGCAGCAGAGCCCCCACCACTATCCTTGTGAAACCTTGTGTCATCGATGAGCTCCTTGCTCAGGCACGCTGCCGAAGGGCGTGCGGTATGTCGGTCTGCTCCCCCAACCGCAGGAAGGCGGGCAACAGGATCAGGGTGAAGAGGGTGCTGCAACTCATGCCGCCGACGATGACGGTGGCCAGCCCCCGGTAGATTTCGCTCCCCTCGCTCGGACTCAACATCAGAGGCAGCATGCCGAAAATGCTGGTGAGGCTGGTCATGGCGATGGGACGCATCCGGCTTTGCAGAGCATCGGTGACTGCCGACTGTCGGCTCATCCCCTCCCGCTCGGCCATCCTGGTCTGGTGCACCAGCAGAATGGCGTTGTTGACCACCAACCCGAGCAGGATGACGAAGCCGATGATGGTGAGCAAGTCCATCGGCAGCGGCGCCACCAGACCGCTCAGGTGCAGCGCCAGCACGCCGCCTACGGTGGCGAGCGGCAAGGTGAGCAGCACCAGCACGGCATCCTTGAGGGAGGCGAAGACCCCCCACAACAGAATGAGCAGTATCATCACGGCGAACAGGAAGATGCTGCCGAGGTTGCCGAGCGCCTGCTGCAGGCTGTCGGCATTGCCGGCGACCCGCAGCTCCCCCCCGGCCGGCAGCAACAGCCGGATGGCGGCAAAGCTCTTGTGCTGCAGGGTGTCGAGCACCTGCTCCATGCTCATCCCCGCCGGGGGCGATATCTGCAGGCTGATGCTGCGCCGCCCATCGGATCGGAAGATGCTCTCAGGCCCGAGTTGCGGCTCCACCCGCAGCAGTTCCCCAAGGGGAACGATGCGCCCGGACGGGGTAGCAAGCGGCACCGCCTTGAGCTCGTCCGGGTTGGCGGAGGCCTGCCCCATCAGCAGGATGTCGAGCCGCTCATCCCCGTCGAAATATTCGCCGACCCGCAGGCCATCGCCAAAGGTCTGGATGATGGCGGGCATGGGGGAGCGATCCCAGCCCACCTCGGCCAGGCGCCTGTCCTGGGGCACCAGCCGAAGCTCGGGAGCGGTGAAATCGAGTCCGGGTTCTGGCCTGACCTGGGCGCCGGGCAAGTCCCGCTGTACTATGGTCATGCTTTCCCTGGCCGCCTGATAGAGTTCGGGCAGCCCACCCCCCTGGATCAGCAGGGAGATGCTGTTTTCACTGTCAAAACCGCCAAACAGGGACCCCTGACCGCCAAACACCCGGGTGTCGGGAATGCCCACCAGCAACTGCTTCATCAAGAGTTGCTCCAGCACCTTGATCTGGCTCTCCTCCTTTGGCCGCACCCCGATCTGGGCACCGCCCGGATAGCGCAGGATGTAGTAGTTCTTGAGGACAGGATCCTTCTCCCCTTTCATATAGGGGTCGAGGCGGGCAATCAGGGTATCGATCACCTCCTCCCGCTGGGCCTTGAGATTGACCCCCGGGGTGAAACTCATCCAGACATCGATGGCGTCCCGCTTCACATCCGGCAGGTAGTTCATCTTGGGCAACATCAACCAGCTCGCCAGCACAGGCCCCGTCATCATCAGGACGATGATGGCCCAGCGCCTGGGGGCGGTGGCCGTCCAGCGGATCACATGGCGGGTGGCGCGGCACCACAGGCGCTCAAAGGGATCAATCAGCCGCTCGTGCCCCATCCAGCGCGCCGCCACCGCAGGCAACACCGTGACCGCCACCACCATGGAGACCGTCACCGCGCAGGCGATGGTGAGCGCAAGATCGGCAAACAACTGCCCTTCCACGTCGTTGAGCAGGAGCACCGGCAGGAAGATGGCGACCGTGGTCAGGGTGGACGCCACCAGAGCGGTCCACACCCGGCGGGTGCCCTCCAGCGCCGCCTCTCCCTTGCTGATGTCACCCCGCTCATGGCGCCGGTAGATGCTCTCCAGCACAACGATGGCGGCGTCGAGCACCATGCCGACCGCAAACGCAATGCCCGCCAGGGAGATGATATTGAGGGTCCGCCCCATCACCTTGAGCAGGCAGAAGGTGAGCATGATGCTGATGGGGATGGCGATCGCGATCATCAGGGTCGCCTTGAGCTGGCGCAGAAAGACCCAGAGGATGGCGCAGGAGAGCAGCACCCCGAGCCCCAGGTTGGCGGTCACCATGCTCACCGCCCGGTTGATGTAGAGGGAAGCGTCAAACGACTGCTCCATGTGCAGGCCAACCGGCTCCAGCACCTCCCGGTTGAGCTCCCCGACCTTGGCCTTGATCCCCTCGAGCGCTGCCAGGGCATTGGCACCGCTCTCCTTGAAGATCTGCGCCGCAATGGCGGTGTTGCCGTTCTGGATGCGCAGCACCGGGTTCTCCTCCCGGGCCACTCTGATCTCGGCAACGTCCCGCAGATAGATGGGCAGGCCGTCACGCCAGTCCACCACCTTGTCCCCCAGGGCCGCCACGTCATAGCGACCGGCAAAGCGCAGCTTGTACTCCCAGCGTCCGATGTCGAGGGTCCCGGCCGACACATCCCAGCCCGTCGTTGCCCGGCTGGCGAGCACCGGGATCTCCACCCCAAGCTCGGCGGCGCGGTAAGGGTCGAAGTGGATCTGGATCTGGCGCTCGTTGATCCCCTCGATGTCGACCGTGGACACCCCGGGGATCCGCTCCAGCTCGGGCTTGACCCTCGCCTCGATCAGCGCCTGGTGATCGTCTATCTCCCCCTTGGCGCCGGGCAGTTGCTGGATGAAGAAGAAGGTCAGGGTGTCGTTGCTGCTGTAGTTGTTGACGTAAGGACCACCGATGTTGTCCGGCAGCCCCGAGACCCGGTTCAGGCGGGAGATGACGTCAAGCTGGGCCCGCTGCATGTCGGTGCCGAGAGCAAACTCCATGTCGATTTCGGTGAAGCCGGGGTAGCTGTTGCTGCTGAGACTCTTGAGCCCCTGTACCCCCTGCATCTCCTGCTCGATGGGATCGGTTATCTCCGACTCCATCTCCTGGGGCGAGGCCGAGCGCCAGTCCACCGTGATGTTGAGGTGAGGACGGTCTATGTCGGGAAACAGCTGGACGGGCAGTCCCCGGATGCTGAGCAGGCCCAGCAAAAAAATCAGCACGACCGAGACCGCCACCCAGATGGGGCGTTCGATCGCCGTTTTGGCGAGGTTCATTCACTCTTCCTGAGTTGTTGTTATCGGCCATTCCGATGGCCTTGCTTCCTGCCCCAAGGGTGGGGGCCATTGCATTAAACTGGAATTAATCGACCTTGTAAATGCCTGGTTAAACAACAAAAAACCGGCCACTAGGGCCGGTTGTCGGTTTACGCTCGGGGTCAGGCTGCATGCTCGATCGGGTTCGGTTGAGACAATCCTTCCAACTCGCCAGGAGCGAAGTTGTCCACCTGGATAGCCTCGTAGCGCAAGGCATCGGCGGCCAGCAGCTTGTCCGCCTCCTCCTTGCCGAGGATGGACTGGGACAGGGCCGCAGCCACCAGCTCAGGCAGCGCCAGCTTGCGGGGCAGTCTGCCCTCTTTCTGGGCCTGCACCAGCTTCTTCTCGATGGGCTGCACCGAGACCATGGCCTGGAAGGCACGCTCCATCAGCCCCACCGGATCCGCCTCGTCCTTGCCCACATAGCAGAGCGCGGTCAGACGATCCCGGAACTCGCCCGGCGTCATCATGGCCAGACAGATTGCATGGCAGCGATCGTCCGCCGGCATCTTGTAACCGACGCCGAACGGGAACACCACCCGCTTGAGTACGGCACCCACCACCTTGTTCGGGAAGTTCTGGAAGAAGCCCTCGAACGCCTTGCCAATCAGGTAGAGGTTGCGCTCCACCGCGTACTGGACGAACGGCAGGTCAGAGACCATGCGGCCCTGATCCTCGTAATGCTTGAGGGTGGCGGAGGCCAGGTAGAGGTGGCTCAGTACGTCACCCAGACGGGCGGAGATCATCTCCTTGCGCTTGAGATCGCCACCCAGCATCAGCATGGAGACGTCGGCGCACAGGGCAAGCCCCTTGCTCATGCGAGAGAGCTGCTTGTAGTAGCGGGCGGTTTCGCCAGCCACCGGGGCGCTGTTGAACTGGCCCAGGGTCAGCCCCTGGAACAGGGCACCGAAGAAGTTGCCGGTACCGAAGGCGATGTGTTTCATCAACAGGGCGTCAAACTTCTCGAGACCGCGCTCCACATCGGTGTCGGCCGCCGCTTCCAGCTCTGCAAACACATACGGATGGCAGCGGGTGGCCCCTTGCCCGAAGATCATCAGGTTGCGGGTCAGGATGTTGGCCCCTTCCACCGTGATGGCCACCGGAATGCCCATGTAGGCGTAGCCGGTGTAGTTTTTCGGGCCCAGCTGGATGGCACGACCGGCGTGGATGTCCATGGAGTCATCCATCACCTGGCGGGCCATCTCGGTCATGTGGTACTTGGAGATCGCGGTGACGATGGCCGGTGCCTGACCCAAATCCAGGGAACCTGCGGTCATGCGACGAGCCCCTTCCAGCTGATAGGTGAGGCCGCCAATGCGGGCCAGCGCTTCTTGCACCCCTTCAAACTTGCCGATGGACATGCCGAACTGCTTGCGCACATAGGAGTAGGCGCCCACGGTGCGGCTCGCCATGTGACCGCAGGCGGTGCCAAGGGCTGGCAGCGAGATGCCGCGACCGGCGGAGAGGCACTCCACCAGCATGCGCCAGCCGCGGCCGGCGTAATCTGGGCCACCGATGATCCAGTCGAGCGGAATGAACACATCCTTACCGAAGGTCGGGCCATTCAGGAACGCCAACCCCATGGGGTAGTGGCGATCGCCGACGCGCACGCCAGGGTGACTTGTCGGGATCAGCGCACAGGTGATGCCGATCTCTTCCTTGTCACCCAGCAGTTTTTCCGGGTCATAGAGCTTGAACGCCAGCCCCAGCACGGTGGCGCGCGGCGCCAGGGTGATGTAGCGCTTGTTCCAGTTCAGGCGAATGCCCAGCACCTCTTCCCCCTTGTGCATCCCCTTGCAGACGATCCCCTTGTCCGGGATGGCGCCCGCATCGGAGCCCGCTTCCGGCCCGGTCAGGGCGAAGCAGGGCACCTCCTTGCCGTTGGCCAGCCCCGGCAGCCAGAAATCTTTCTGGGCCTGGGTGCCGTAGTGCATCAGCAGCTCACCCGGGCCGAGGGAGTTGGGCACCATGACGGTGACCGCGACGCTCAGGCTCTTGGTGGCGATACGGGTGACGATGGTGGAGTTGGCAATCGCCGAGAACTCGCGGCCGCCGTAGGATTTCGGGATGATCAAGGAGAAGAAGCCTTCCTTCTTCAGATAGTCCCACACCGGCTCCGGCAGGTCCTTGGTCTCGTTGACGATCTTGAAGTCGTCCACCATGGCGAGCAGGGTTTCGACCTGGTTGTCGATAAAGGCCTGCTCTTCTGCGCTCAGCTCGGCCTTGCCGTAGCCGTGCAGTTTCTTCCAGTCCGGGTTGCCGCGAAACAGCTCCCCGTCCCACCAGACGGAGCCGGCCTCCATGGCCTCCCGCTCGGTGGCCGACAGGGGCGGCAATATCTTCTTGAAGATGCCGAACACGGGGCGGGTCACCACCTTTTTACGGATGGCGGGGACACCGAGCACCACGGCTATCGCCAGCACCAGCAGGACAAGCAATGTGATCATACCGAAGTTCCTTCTATTTCACTGTTTCCGTTGATTATTGTTAGGTGTTACACGGCCAGGGAGAGCCTGGTCGACTCCACGGGCGCCCCGACACCGGACGCCAGATAAGGAATGACGTTGCGCACCAGCCCTTCCACATCGAGCTGCTGGCCAAAATCGGCCTGGGCGATGTCACGCAGGGCATCCGCAGAGGCCATGGTGAAGACGACGGTGCCCAGGGTGAAGTGCAGGCGCCAGAAGAGATCCGCTGGCGACAAATCCGGATTGGCCTTGGAGATGGCCTGGGTGATCCCGTGCAAGGTCGCCCCATAATGGGTGGTAATAAAGCGGCGCAGGTGGCCCTGACTGTCGATATAGCCGCGCCCCAGCAACTGCATGAAGAGCGCCGGGCCATTCGCCCTGACGGCCGACAGTTTCATCAGGGGTTCGACAAAGCTCTCGAACACCTGCAACAGGGTCAGCTGATCCTGCGCCATCAACGTCTGCAACCGCCCGTCCAGTGCCGGCATGAAGAGGCTCAGATAGCGGTCGAGCACCGCCTGGATAAGCTCCTTCTTGGAGCCGAAGTGATAATTGACCGAAGCCAGGTTCACATCGGCCTCGCTGGTGATCAGACGCAACGAGGTATCGGCGAACCCCCGCTCGGCAAACAGCACCTCGGCGGCATCGAGAATACGGTTCTTGGTATCGATTTTACTCACTGGACACCTCACTTAAACGAATGTTTAAAAAGTACGTTTCACGCCCACCCATGTCAAGAGAATGTGAACAAGTGTTGGCTAAATGTTTTTAATCAAAAAAGAGGGAAGATGGCGGGAACTTCGCGGCGAGACGGCACTCTATATCTATGCCACTGCAATTAAACATTAAGTCTCGCCCAACCTGCGTCATGCTAGTTGGGCATTTTTTTGCCCTGCCGTCACCCGACGCGCCGACAGAGAACCAAAAAAAACCGTCGCAGGGGCGACGGCGGGGAAAACGGGTCTGACCATCCAGTGTCGACCCATCGATGGGTGTTCAGGCTTGCATCGATGTCGCCATCCTCGCAGTGAAACGTCATCAGACTTTGTCAGCACAGACCCAAATTGTGACAAAGTATGGCAACCAGCCACATGGCCCGGCTTCGCCAATCTTGCTATGCTGTCGCCTCATGCCAGAGGGGAGAGAAGATGAAGTATACGGTCGATACCCACACGCACACCGTCGCCAGCACCCACGCCTACAGCACCATTCACGATTACCTGCCCATCGCCAAAGCCAAGGGGATCAAGCTGTTCGCCACCACGGACCATGGCCCGGACATGGCAGATGCCCCGCATTACTGGCATTTCGTCAATCTGCACGTGTTGCCCAGGGTCGTGGACGGGGTCGGCATCCTGCGCGGCATCGAAGCCAACATCAAGAACATCGACGGTGAAATAGACTTCCCCGAGCGCTACGAGTCGCGGCTCGACATGATCATGGCGGGCTTTCACGAACCGGTGTTTCCCCCCTGCGATCAGGCGACCCACACCCAGGCCATGATCAACGCCATTCGAAGCGGTCGGGTCGACATGATAAGCCACCCCGGCAACCCCGCCTTCCCCATCGATATCCAGGCGGTGGTCAAGGCAGCGGCAGAGTATCGAGTGGCGCTGGAGGTCAACAACTCCTCGTTCAGTCACTCCCGTGCAGGCAGTGAAAGCAACTGCCGCGCCATCGTCGAGGCGGCGCGCGATCTGGGTGCCTACCTCACTTTCGGCTCCGACTCCCACGTGGCATTCAGCCTCGGCGACTTTGATCACTGCCATCGGCTGGTCACCGAAGCCAACTTCCCACATGAGCGGATCCTGGCCCGCTCCCCCCGCGCACTGCTCGATTTTCTCGAGAGCCGCGGCCGTGCTCACATCCCGGAGTTCATTGACCTCTGATATGCCTTAACATCATGAGCCAACTCATAAAATCGAGTTGGCTCAATTGACTTGTCCGGCTTTTTTCACGACTCTGAACATCAAGCCGCCGGTATAGCTCAGTTGGTAGAGCAGCGCATTCGTAATGCGAAGGTCGTAGGTTCGACTCCTATTACCGGCACCAAATAAAACAAAAAGTTAGCTTCATTACGAGGCTACCCCTTTGTGCTTTTGGGCTTGTGGTACCACATCGAGCAAACAGCAGAAACATAACTGTATCCACTTACCTAGCCACTGGCAGGTCCTCCCAGCGGGAGATGTAACAGGGGCTCAGGTGCTCTTGGCGCATCATCCAATCGGTGGACCCCGTGCCTTGACTGGCCAAGCCTACGCGTCCCAATCCCTTGGCTTTGATCTGGTCCATCACAGCCATCAGCGCATCAGATTGAGCGGAAGACGGAGCAAACAGATCGGCCTGTTGCTGCCCCTTGGGAGTGAACTCACTCAGCATGACCCCGCCTTTCTGATAACGGTAACCGTCGCGCCAAATCTGCGGTAGCAACACACCCACTTGTTGCAGCAACAACGGGGTGTCATCGCTAGGGCTGACTAGCCGAACGCCAGCCTGCTCACTGTAGTAAGGCGCTCGTTCGTCAAACGGGCTGGTTCGCACTAACAGGTGCACCCGCTGGCAACACATCCCCTCGGCACGCAGCTTATCGGCTGCGCGAGCCATAAATTCTGACAACGCTTGAACCATTTCCCTGCGGTCAGTCACGCGCTCCCCAAAGGAACGGATCGAGAGGATCTGCTGCTTCGCCACCGGTTCAACGGTCAGCTCTGCGCAAGGCAAACCACGTAGCTCCTGTACGATCTGCTCGATCACCACGCAGTATTGGGCGCGTAACCCCTTGGCATCGTTAGCCACAAAGTCAGCCACGTTGTTAATGTCTTGTGCCACCACTTGGCCCCCAAGCGCAGCGCGTCACGCAAGTCAACGACGCCGCCAGTGGCAGGCGCCTTCTTGGCTGCATAGTTGGCTAGCCTGGAAGGGTTGGCCCTTTATGCTGTTTGTGGATGAGCGAGACGGTGGGGCGTCAACGAGCGCAGTCAGCTGTCTCATTGATAACCGGCTTGCAATTGAGACGGTCCAACTGGTGCAGCGAGCCGTATTGGGCCACCAGCCGGTCTATGGCCATCTGGGCACAGGCTGTTCTGCTGGGCTTATTTTCAGGTATTGCATAACGAGCGGTGAGCCAGCCGCTGAGCAGTGCTATCCGGTAGCAACTTGGGATGTGCGTGAGCGACGTCCCTATATCCCTCCCGTGAATGAGGAAAGGCACGTTTGCCCAGTGATGGCCATTTCACACCTCCGATTTGCTTTCAAAATGGTGGGTCACAGCGCCCGCCTCCGGGTTGATGCTGATAAACGCCGGGGCTTGCGGGTTGGGTTGGTGGGTTTGCAGGCTCGAAGTAGTGTGCCTCCAGCGTGCACCGGCGATAAAGGTCGATCAGCTTGCCTTTGGCAATCTGCATCAGGTGGCGACGACACTCCTCCGCCGACGGAATATGCGCTTTCCTGATGAGCTGAAGGTAAATATCTTGCGCCAGATCTGCGGCATCGCAGGTATTGCCCAGCCTGTGCCTTAGCAGCGAGCAGAGCCCGTTATGCCTGAGTGTGTCTATTGATTCAAACCGCCTAGTAGGGGAAGCGGCTTGCGTTCGATTAGGAGGGGTCATTCTTGATCTTTTTGAGGATGAGCAATGAAAGTGGCGTCGGCTATGGCCCGGGCTGGCTGGTGTGCCAGTTCGATGAAGGCGCGCACATAGTCGATATTGGTATCAGCCTCGCGAGTGCCTAAGAAGATCTGTTTGGCTATGCCGTGCGGCCCCAGCCGTAGGGGCACCACCCCCATCCTAACGGCGTACTCGTCGACCAACCAGCGTGGCAAGGCTGCCACGCCACGGCCGCTGGCCACCATCTGCACCATGATGTCGGTGGTTTCTATGGTTTTGTGGCGCTTGGGCGTAACACCCGCCGGTAGCAGGAACTGGTTGTAGATATCTAGGCGCTCGATGTCCACAGGGTAGCTGATCAGTACTTCGCTAGTCAGTTGCTGGGGCTTCACATAGGAGGCTGAAGCCAGGGAGTGGTCTTTGGCTACGACGAGCACCTGTTCATAATCGAACACAGACTCGTAATCAAGGCCCGGTTTGTAGAGCGGGTCGGGGGTTACCAGCAGATCGATCTCGTAGCCAAACAGAGCGCCAATACCGCCAAACTGGAACTTCTGTTTCACGTCCACCTCCACGTCCGGCCAAGCCGTGAGGTAGGGCGAAACCACCTTGAGTAACCATTGGTAGCAAGGGTGGCATTCCATGCCGATGCGCAGCGTGCCACGCTCGCCCTGCGCGAACTGGCTAAGGCGCTCTTCGGCCAGATCAAACTGGGGTAGAACACGGTTGGCCACGGCCAGCAGGTACTGACCTGCCTGCGTCAGACGCAGGCTTCGGCCTTCGCGCAGCCAGACGTCGGTACCCAACTGTTGCTCGAGCTTTTTCATGCTGTGGCTCAAAGCTGACTGAGTGACATTCAGTACCCCCGCGGCGGCTGTCAGCGATCCTTGCTTTTCGACCTGCTGAACGATGTTGAGATGGATGCGCTCAAGCATTCAATGAATTCTACTCATAGATGTGTGAATTAAAACCATTTTAATTCATTGTCTCGGGTCGGCACAATCACCGTCATCAATTCTATGTATTCGTCGGAGCAGCCATGGTCCCGTCTAAAAATTCGAATCTCCCGAACGTCGGGGACGCTAGCCAAGCGGTGTCGTCCTGGTCGACTGATATGAACACCAAACTAACACGTCCACTCCGCGTAGTAGCTGTTTCAGGTGCACTTCAAAGCCCCTCCAAATCTGCAAGTTTGGCACAGTACCTGCTTGACCTGATTGCCGAGCAGGTGCTGTGTCAGCCGAAACTGGTCGATTTGGGGCTGCTAGCACCGCAGCTCACGGGGTCAGTCTGGCGCGCTCAGGTGACGGATGCCGTAGAGCAGGCGCTGGCCGTGGTCGAGGAGGCCGATGTTCTGGTGGTCGCCACCCCAGTTTTCCGTGGCTCGTACACAGGGCTGTTCAAACACTTCTTCGACCTCATAGGACAAGACACCCTGATCGACAAGCCCGTGTTACTAGCCGCTACTGGCGGCAGTCAACGCCACGCGTTGGTGATCGACCATCAGATGCGACCACTGTTCAGTTTTTTCCAGGCACGTACTTTGCCATTAGGTGTCTATGCCACCGACAAGGACTTCGTGGAGCGCGACCTGAGCGACCAGGCATTGATCGAGCGGGCCAGGCTGACGGTTCAACGGGCTTTGCCCTTGCTTGAGCTAACGCGCAATGCCAGACACTCTGCAGCCGAGTGCATGCTAACAGTCTGAAAAACCATCGTCCTTAATTGCAATAATCATTACAGGGAAGCGTCATGAGCCAAGACTTCACATTCAGCCTCAATAGCATCACTTTCGATGAAAGCTATCAACCATTGGACGGAACTCGCCTCACCACAAATTTCGCCAATCTGGCGCGTGGAGAGGGCCGCCAACAAAACTTGCGCAAAACCCTGAAGATGATCAACAACCGTTTCAATGACCTGGCGCATTGGGACAATCCCACGGGTAATCGCTACGCGGTTGAACTCGAGATCATCTCTGTTGAGATGTACAGTGGCATGCAGACCAGCACTGCGTTTCCGCTGATCGAGATCCTGAAGACCCACATCATCGACACGAAGTTGAACCGGCGCATTGATGGCATCGTGGGCAACAATTTCTCGTCGTATGTGCGCGATTACGACTTCAGCGTCGTGCTGCCTGAGTACAATGCTGCACGGGCGGAGTTCAGCATCCCCGACGATTTCGGCGTGCTGCATGGCAAGCTGTTCAAGCTTTTCGTCAACTCCGGCACCTATCAAGAACGATTTAGCAAGCTTCCAGTCATTTGCCTGAGTGCAGCGACCAGCAAAACTTACCAGCGCACGACCAATCATCACCCTATCCTCGGCGTTGAGTACCAGCAAAACGAGCTGTCATCGACCGATCTGTACTTTGCAAAAATGGGGATGCAGGTTCGCTTTTTCATGCCGCCCAAGAGCGTGGCTCCATTGGCTTTCTACTTTTTTGGCGACCTGCTGAGCGACTATACCGATCTCGAACTGATCGGAACCATCAGCACGATGGAAACGTTCCAGAGGATCTACCGCCCCGAGATCTATAACGCCAACTCGGTGGCAGGACAGCTCTATCAACCAAGTCTGAAGTCCGAGGACTACTCGCTGACGCAAATCGTCTATGACCGAGAGGAACGAAGCCAGTTGGCTGTCAAACAGGGCAAGTTCACTGAAGAGTACTTCATCAAACCGCACCAAGACGTCCTTGAACAATGGGTCGCCGAATCCACGTACTGATCTGACCGGCATTTGCCTTGAAGGAACACATTATGTTTGAAACTTCCATCACTGGTAGCCTGCCCAAACCGGCCTGGCTAGCTGAAACCAACAAGCTCTGGCCCCAATGGGCGGCTAAGGGTGATGCACTCCTGCAGGCCAAAGCCGACGCAACTCTGCTATGGATCAAGGCCCAGGAAGACGCTGGGCTGGATATCGTGTGCGATGGAGAGCAATCGCGCCAGCACTTCGTGCATGGCTTTCTGGAACAGGTCGAGGGCATTGACTTCGAGCACAAAGTGAAGATGGGCATCCGTGACAACCGTTACGATGCAATGGTGCCGCAGGTGGTTTCCGACTTGCGCCTGAAGGGCCGCGTACATGCCTTCGAGGCCCAACTGGCTCGAGCGCACACCAAGAAGAAGCTGAAGTTTACCCTGCCTGGCCCGATGACCATCGTCGACACGGTGGCAGACCGCTTCTACGGAGACAAGGCCAAGATGGCCTTTGCTTTCGCCGAATTACTTAACCAGGAGGCCCTGGCACTGCAGGCCGACGGTGTGGACATTATCCAGTTCGACGAGCCAGCCTTCAATGTCTACATGAAGGACGTAGCCGATTGGGGCGTTCGGGCGCTCGAGCGTGCGGCGCAGGGTCTGCACTGTAAGACAGTGGTACACATCTGCTATGGCTACGGTATCCAGGCCAATACTGACTGGAAGAATACCCTGGGCGATGAATGGCGCCAGTACGAGACGGTGTTTCCTGCGCTGGCCAGAAGCAGCATCGACCAGGTGAGTCTGGAATGTATGCACTCGCACGTGCCCCTCGAACTGCTGAAGTTACTGGAGGGCAAGGATGTGCTGGTTGGCGTGATCGATGTGGCCACAGACGTAGTCGAAACGCCCGAAGAAGTGGCTGATGCTATCGGCCAAGCCCTGCAATTCGTGCCAAAGGAGCGGTTATTCCCCTGCACGAACTGCGGCATGGCGCCCATGCCGCGTGACGTGGCTCAGCGCAAGCTACAGGCCTTGGCTGAGGGCACGAAGTTGGCCAAGGAGCGCTTGGCCGCTAAGTAAGCACCAGTTCTGTCCAATAGGGCCCGTGGATGTGAAAGGTCGCGCC